>NZ_CP183073.1:1571875-1890000 GCF_048401065.1 Pseudoalteromonas sp. US3C1004 | reverse complement strand
CCTTCTAGAATATCAACTTCAATTTTTAAACCATTTTCTTCAATTATGACAGGTCCAGTGGGTTCACTCCCCCAAAGTACGCCCTTAATAGGCTCTAGCCCTTCTTTGGTTCGAACATCTACATCTGAGCGCTCATAAATAGTAGAGCCTGGGAAAATAGCCATTAAAGCACCAACAATTTCACCTTTGTGACGTTCTGCACCTGCGCTCAGTAATTGACACACAAGAACATTATCAAACTTATCTATAGTAATACCGGGTAAGTAGTCTGATTCTGCTGCACATAATCTAAAGCCGGTAAGTCCACCTTCTTCAATCGCATGACTACGCGCTTCTAAAGCACGGCGAAGACGGCGCTCAAAGAAATGTTGATCTATCACTTCTTTTTCGTCAAAGCTCCAAACACGAGCACGAATTTGCGAATGAGGACTGTAAGCGGCTGTGGCCAAAAACTTACCTTCACTATCGTGTATGGTTACCGTGTCACCTAATCCAGGTTTACCTTTAATTTTTTTGATGGCTTTAGAAAATAACCAAGGGTGTTTTCTTTTTAATGATTTATCGCGACCAGCTTGCAGGTAAACGGCAGATGACATAGGGCTTCTCTGTAGTAATAAATAAGCGCTGTATTTTAGTCAAGGCTCGCGCAACATACAATGAATGTTTTGCAAGGGGCTTATAAATCGCGGTAAAGTAGCCATTATTAACTCGTTTAAATAGATTTTTGGAAATTCGGTGGACAATTCAGCTCTTAGCCCCTCATTACAGCAACTTAATCAGCAATGCAGAGACTTTATTACATCCTTAGTACATGCCGATGTAGCCCATGATATTACCCATATTGAACGGGTAGTACGTGTTGCTGTGCAGTTATGTATTGCACAGCAGGCTGATATGGCCATTGTATTGCCTGCAGCTTGGTTACATGATTGTGTTGCGGTGGCTAAAAATCACCCAGGCAGGGCGAAAGCATCAACAATGGCAGCCGATAAAGCGATTAACTTTTTAGCGTCTATTGGTTACGATGAACAACTATTTGCTGATATTCACCACGCTATTGCAGCACACAGTTTTAGCGCCAATATTGCTATTAAAACGGTGGAAGCACAGATTGTACAAGATGCTGACAGAATGGATGCCTTGGGTGCTATTGGCGTAAGCCGTTGTATGAAAGTAGGCGGCTCTATTAGTCGATTATTATACAACCCCGATGATCCATTTTGTTTAAACCGAGAAGCAGACGATAAAAAATACACCCTAGATCATTTTTTTATTAAATTACTGCATATTGCCCAGAGTATGAATACTCCTTCTGCAAAAGCCGAAGCACAAAGACGCACTGCATATATGCACGACTTTTTAGCTCAGCTTAAATCTGAAATTGGTGAACAACGCGATGACACCTAAACTTTCGGGAATTGATCATTGTCATTTAAATGTTCAAAGCCTCAACCAAGCTATTGAGTGGTATGAAAAGGTGCTTGGTTTTACCGTAGTAGAGCAGTTAGCCTTTTGGAATGAAGAGGGAAAAGGTCCTTTAACACTCGAAGATGAAAACGCCACTACACGATTGGCTTTATTTGAAGGCGATGGGCGTAGTAAAGGAATCGCTTTTGCTGCAACAGGGGAGCAATTTGTTATTTGGCTCAAGCATCTTGAGCAGCACCAAGTGAAAACCATATTGGCTGATCATGGCGTGACATTTTCAATGTATTTTAAAGATATTAGTGGCAATAGCCATGAGATCACGTCCCATGACTATCGTATTATAAAACAGCATTTTCCGGCTGTAGCTTTAGGCTCTCACAATGCCAAAAGAAGCTAGGGTCAGTTGCACTTTGCGCAGTAATATTTGCTCAAATAAGGGGAGATTTAATCGCGCTCTTGATGGGCCTTTTTTATCGCTAGAACAGCGTCTATCTGACCAATAAAAAGCTCAACTAGATGTGGGTCAAAATGTTTTCCCGCTTGGTGCTGCATATGTTCTATTGTTTGCTCAATGCTCCAAGGCTCTTTATAAGGACGTTTTGATGTGAGTGCATCAAATACATCAGCTATCGCCACAATCCGTCCCTCAATCGAAATTTCTTCGCCTTTCAATCCATTAGGATAGCCTGTGCCATCCCATTTCTCATGATGTTCAATTGCCAGTACGTGGGCAAGTTGCAACAAAGGGGAGGGTGAGTTGGCCAATATTTTAGCTCCTATAGCAGCATGCTCTTTCATGTGTGCAAATTCGTCTGGAGTTAATTTTCCTGGCTTTAATAATATTGAATCAGGAATGCCTATTTTTCCGACATCGTGCATTGGTGCAGCTTGGCGCAATAACTCAGCGTGTTGCTCATTCATTCCTAGCGCTAAAGCAAGTACCTTGCTGTATTGACTCATTCGAGCAATATGTTCACCCGTATCGGTATCTTTGTACTCTGCAGCGCGCCCCAATCGTTCTACTAAGTCTACATGTGCTTGTTTTAGCTGCTCGGCTTGTACTAAAGAAAGATGTGTTTTTACCCTTGCCTTTACAATAGCAGGACTAATAGGTTTGGTTATGTAATCAACTGCACCTAAAGAAAAACCTTCCGATTCATCTTGCTCTTGTGTAAGTGCGGTAACAAAAATAACTGGAATATGTGCGGTTGTAGGATTAGCTTTTAAAATTTTACACACTTCAAAGCCATTCATATCTGGCATCATAACATCAAGTAAAATGAGGTTCGGTGGATCGTTTTCAATTAATTGCAGTGCTAATGGCCCCGATTTAGCGAACGACAAACGGTAGTTACTCGCTAAAACCTCGCGCATTACTTTTAAATTCGCAGGTTCATCATCGACGATTAATATTCGCGCCTGATTTATAGATTGAGCCATCGTCGTCCTCAGAAGAGCTAATTATTAAGTGTTGTTAATAATGCATTGAGCTCTATTTTTGCATTATCAAATTCAAATTCATTAAACTGTTCACAAATGCTTAAAATAGCATTTTTGTGCTGTTCTGGTGTTATTTTCTCAATATAACTTAATAACGTATCGTCCAACTCTGCTCGTTTAGCTTGGCTAAGTAAAAGCGTTAATTGGTGAATAAATTCAGCATTTGACACGGTTACTTTTTGTAATTTATTCTCTTTAGGAGCAAAATGTAAATGTGATAATTCATCTGCTAGCTGTTGCCACTCTTGTTGGCATCGTAATATGCATTGGGCATAAGAAGCTATATCACGCTGCTTTTCAGCTTGAGCAACTAAGTCAGACAAATTATTAAGCGCTAAGTTACCTGCAAGACCTTTTAAATTATGTAGAATTTGAGCATGGTGTTTATCGTTTAGCTTATTGGTCGCTAAGGTTTGCATACTATTTTGATGCTGAGCTAAAAAGAGCGCGACTTCTTTGAGGTGCTTTTCTTTACTGCCCCACATTTTCTCACCTTTAGCTAAATCTATACGGAGTTTTGAGTCAATCGGATCTGCAGTTTCTAACCGGCTTATAGCAAGCCCAAGCACTCTTGCTATTTCGTAGTTGAGCTGGTTTATGTCAACGGGTTTAGTTGTAAATCCATTCATACCCGCTTGTTTGGCTGTTAGCTTGTCTTGCTGTAGCACACTGGCTGTTAAAGCAATTATTGGGGTTTGCTCTAGTTGCTTTTGCTGCTCTAAAGAGCGAATTGATGCCGTAGCACTGATCCCATCGCATTTAGGCATATGAATATCCATTAAAATAATATCAAAGCGATGTTGATTAAATATTTCAATGGCCTCAAAGCCATTATTAGCCTTTCTTACCTGATGCCCAGCTTGTGAGAGCATAATGGTGAGTAGCTCAATATTTTGTTCAATGTCATCGACCACTAAGATTTTTAATGGTGGTAAATTAAATAGGTTTTTACTAATGGTCTGTACCTGACTTTTCTCGCCTTTTTCAAGCGCGACAGTAAAGCAAAAGCAGCTACCTTGGCCAAGGGTACTTTGTGCATATATATGGCCACCCATTAACTCAACCAGCTGTTTACTAATCGTTGTTCCAAGCCCTGTGCCACCAAATCGGCGAGTTGTGGTGCCGTCTGCTTGCTCAAAAGGTTTAAAGATAGCCTCAAGACGATCTTTTTCAATACCTATACCTGTGTCTTGTACTTCAAATAAAATAGGATGATTGGGGTTATGAGTAACCGACAAAGTAACATGGCCTCGTTCGGTAAACTTTATCGCATTGCCGATTAAATTGGTTAGCACTTGGCGTAAACGCGTATCGTCACCAAAATAAAATGGATTCACATTGTCAGCTATTTTTAAATTGAGTTTTAGGTCTTTACGTTTTGCATCCAGCCAAAATGTAGACACAATATTGTCGAGTAATTCTTGCAAGTTAAAATGTACATTTTGAATTTCGAGTTTGCCTTTTTCTAACTTTGCTGAGTCGAGGATATCGTTAAGTAAGTGCAACAAAGAACGCGCGGCGTTATTAACAGTAATTATTTGCTTCTGTTGATCTTTATTAAGCGGGCTATCTATCAAGATATCACTAAAGCCAATAATTGCATTCATGGGGGTACGTATCTCATGACTCATATTTGCCATAAAAGACTGTTTAGCTTGCGCGGCTACTTCAGCCTCGTATTTAGCTTGTTTTAAGCTTTGCTCATATTCATAGCGTTTGGTTATATCAACCAAAACGCCATCAACCCAGCGGACATTATTTTTAGAGCCTGTGACAATACTTGCTTGATCCAGTACCCAAATAATATTGCCGTTGCGATGGCGAATGCGGTATTCAATTGAGTATTGACTGGTTGATGCAACCGCTTGATCAATGGCTAAAGAAATAGCCGCTTCATCTTCTTTAACAATCAGCTCGGCAAAGGTAATACGTTGCTCAGTAAACTCTTCAGCGCGATAACCCGTTAGTTCATAGACGCTTGGGCTTATAAACAACATACTCCAGTGTTCATCTAACAAGCAGCGAAATACAACACCGGGCATATTGTTCATCAAGGTACGATATTGTCGCTCTTTTTCAATTAAGCTTTGTTGTAATGCTTTTTGTTCAGTTAAATCGGTAATAAAGCCAACAAATAGTGTTTCAGTTTGCAATTGCTTTACTTCACCAATCCCTAGTCGAATTGGAAATTGATGACCATTTTTATGTTTTGCCCACACATCACGATTAACGCCAATCACACGCTTTACTTCATGGTTTGTGGTGTTTTTTAAAAAAGCATCGTGTTGATTAGCAATATCATCAGCCATCAATATTTTTACATTTAGGCCAATGACCTCATTATCTTTCCAGCCAAAAATCGTTTCTGCGGCCTTATTAAAGCTTAAAATGGTACCTTTAATATTGATAGTGACGATGCCATCAATAGCAGTTGATAAAATAGCATCAAGGCGAGACTCTTCAGCAGATTTTTTCCCTAACAGCATTCTGTAGCGGATCATGCCATTGATGATCACAACCACCGCTGTTAATAAAAGCGTGGCGAACGACACACTAATAGCAATAAAGGTTAGATGTGATTGGTTTGTTTGCTCGTTAATTATCGGGCTTGTTGCAATAAATCGCGTAGCAGCCATGCCCATATAATGCATACCAGCCACGGCAAGGCCAAGAATAAGGGCGCAAATAATACGATTATGCACAGGCGTTAATTTTTTAAAGTGTGCTGGTAAATGAAAACGTACATAGAGGCTGATGAAAGAGAGCAGCACTGCTACAACAATTGAAGCGCCAAACCATATTGGATCATAACGAAGTAAAGGACTTAATTGCATCGCGGCCATACCGCTGTAATGCATGGTGCCAACACCCGCGCCGAATAAAAGAGAGCTTAGAATTAAATTGATAATACGAGGGTTAGAGCTATATGTTTTCAAACAAGAAAAAGCAATGGTACATGCCAGTAAAGCCGGTATAAACGACACAAAAGTGAGTGTGGGATCGTATTCAATTGTAGTGCACAAAGAAAATGCGAGCATAGCAATAAAATGCATACTCCATACCCCCCCAGCAAGCACTAAAGCTGCAGTTACATTGGCCAGCTTACGATAAGACTTAAAGTGAGTATTATTTGCTAAATCGATAACGTGAAGGGAAAAGTAGGCTGCAAAAATTGCGGTGAGTATAGATAGTGTCACTAAACTTGGGTCGTATACACCATTAATAATTAGACTTGGATCTGGTTGGTTTATAAAAAAATTAGATAGCATCAATCATTCACATAATAACTCTTAAACCCAGTCTAATATAAACGCAACAATAATCACAAGGTATTGAGCTCTAAGTTACAACAGCAACGTAAGTGTTTTAAGCTCTAAACTTACTATTCATTGAGAATTACTACATGCATTGGTATTAAAATGGCATTTAGTAGGGATTATTTATAGATCAGCCGTTATGGTACAAGGTAAAATAAAGCCCAGTGTTTAATTATAACTAGGCAGCATTCATTGTTGGATTACACTTTAAAGCGAAGTAAACGAAGAAAAACAGTAGCGATCAAAGTCGCACAACGAGAACTTACGGTGTATGCGCCCCATTTTGTAACGAAAACACAAATTAATGAATGGCTGTTGAGTAAACAGGGCTGGATTGATGCTCAGTTACATAAGCAACAAATTCAAGCCGATACACGACAGTTTCCACTCAAAACCCATAGCATTAAACTATTTAATGAAGCTGTAAATGTGCAATTTGAAAATGCAGCACGCACTCAATGGCAGCAGCACAATGAAAGCCAAACGCTGTTACTGAGTATTTCTTCACGTGTGAAGCATCGAACGCAAATGTATCAAGGTTTGCTAGAGCAATTTTTGCATGAGAAGTTAGAAAGTTATATTGAAATGCGAGTTAACTACTATTGTCAGCTGATGGGTGAAAAGCTACCGAGCAATATTCGTATTCAATTGTATAAGCGTCGCTGGGGCAGTTGTAACCGCAGGCGTGAACTGACCTTCAACTTGCACTTGGCAAGCGCACCTACATGGATAATTGACTACGTGATTGTGCATGAGTTAGCGCATTTAAAGTATTTAAATCACAGTGCACAATTTTGGCATCGTGTAGGATTATTTTATTCAGAACACAAAAAAGCAAGCGCTTGGTTAAATAAGCATGGCATGAGTTTACAATGGGTTTTTGAATAACTAGAACATAAAATGAGGTAGTAAAGAGAAGTGGTGGAGGGAGCTGGATTCGAACCAGCGAAGGCTGAGCCGTCAGATTTACAGTCTGATCCCTTTGGCCGCTCGGGAACCCCTCCACACTAATTTTTATTGCATTTGGCCCCACTTAACTTAGCCTAAGAAAAGTGGTGGAGGGAGCTGGATTCGAACCAGCGAAGGCTGAGCCGTCAGATTTACAGTCTGATCCCTTTGGCCGCTCGGGAACCCCTCCAATGCAACGCGGCAGATAATAGCAAACTTCTTATTTAAGTAAAGAAAAAAGCTAAAGAAAATTCAAATTTAGCCGATAAATACTTATTAATTAGTTAAATAGGCTAAAGTCTATGCATATTGGTGATTTGTTAATCACGGAGAGCCAGTTAAAAACGAGGCTTAATGAAAGTGTGCACGATAACCGCCGAGGCGAGTTTGCACTTTTATTAGCAATGCTCTCTCATGATGCGCTTGATTTTAGTGAGTTTCACTTACCTAAAAGTGATGCAAGTGGTTATCAAGCCGATGAAGAGACCTTGAGAAAGCAATTTGGTGCGGGCCCAAAGCAGCCATTAGCGCCAGATACCTTTAATATGTTAATTGGCAAAAATAACACGGAACTTTTAGCAAAAATGGGAAGCGCTATAGGGATGAGTGATATTAAGTTAACTCAGTGCTTAAAGCCTGAACCGTTAAATATTCGAGATGATAAAAATCATATTCCGCTTAACGTGATTGATAATTGTGAACTGGCGGTTCGTCGGCGAATTAAAAACAGTGATATGCCGCTCTCAAATATGCAAATGGATGCCGCAGCATTTTATGATGATTTACAAAATGAAGCCCTCCACCAGCCATTACATTTGTTTAGTGCCTAATTAAATTACATTAAATGCAGTTTTTTAAACGCCATTAGATTGTAATAAATAGTGTTTATATTAGTGGTTTTGTAGGTGCTTTATTTTAATAACCGATTTAATATAAAAAAAGCATCCAAAATTTAAATGCAATTGCTATAATGGCGCAAATGGTATGACATTAAATGCCATTATCATTAAACCAAGGTAATTAGGAACGTAATGAAGAAAACATTCACGCTGAATCATGAGAAAATCAAATACCCTCGTATGGTTGATGCTGCAAAGCATGAAGTGAAAAAATATTTGAAAAGAGAACGTAATAAAACTTTACCTGTTGATGCCGACTACTGGGCATTTGATTGTAAGTTTGGTAACACGGCTGAAGAGGCCCAAGTGGTTCACGTTGCTGAAATTAACAATCACATCAGTGAAATTGAAAAGCAAGGTTTAACCTCTTTCTACTTAGAGATTTTAGCAAGACCTGCACAACGTCAAGACTTCGATGAAGGTGATGACGAATAAAGCGCTAAGTTGCGTTTAGTGTAGTTTGTGAAAATGGGCCAAGTGGCCCATTTTTTGTGGTTGTTACTTATACACTATGACACTTTTTATACTTTTTATTACTGCCGCAAGGACAAGTATCATTGCGTTTCACTTTAATATCAGCAACCGGTGTGATCTCACCATCAAGGTATCGCCACTGTTCATCTTCTTTAATAAACTTTGAATGCTCAGCCAGCTCGCAATACAAGTCTTGATAAAAGTAATGGGCTTTAAACTTTACAAACCCTGTTTCATCATTATAACCAGAATCTAATACGGTTAAGTTTATAAAGCGGCAACTAGTTGCAAAGTCCTTAATTTCTGATAGTGAGTTTTCAGCTTGCTTTTCTTTTGCGTAACTTTCACGAACAAAAGCCGCGTTTTTAACCGCATATGCACTGTAGCGAGCACGCATAAGTTGCTCAGGTGTTTGTGGCTGTTTGGTTTTTAAATGAAAAGGTTCACAGCAATCAGCATAAAGTTGCTGACTGCCACAAAAACATAGTAGGGCGTTAGAGGTCATAATAAATGTACTGTGTATTAAAACGCTAGTTTACCAAGCTTATTGCGTTAGTGAAATCTCAGCTTGAGCGCTTTTTTTGCTAAAGCAATACAGCTTAGTGCGTGTATGGCTCAGGTTTAATGATAACTGTGATAGTTGCTGATTATTTATTATGTCGGTCCAGGTGATCACCGCTGCAAAATTTCCATTGTGAAGTGCAGAACTTAAAACATACTCTATATTAACTAAATGTTTTTGGCGTATAACTAATAATTTACTGGTATCAATTGAACATGAATCAAGTAACGCTTTACTAGGTACATGGTCTGGCGCAATTAAAAGTGTCCATGCATTTAAGCTATTGTATTGGTGTAATACTTTTAATAATTCAAACGTCGCTGAAATCTCATCTTCAATTTGTACAACGTTAACACAATCAGATTGGTCATCTTGTTGGTAGCTCTTAACTGTTCTTACGGTAATAGGCTGTAACATAATCGTCTCACTCACTGGGTTTTTATACAGTACATGTATACAGTAGTTTATACAGTTGTTTGGTGCAAGTGTTTTTTTGCTATTTTTTTGTACAGTTATTCAGCTGAGCACGATAAGGAAACTATTTAAAAACAAATAGTTCATATATAACAATAGATTATAATTTTTGGGGATGAATACTTTTGACGGTAGCTTTTTAATCTATAACTAAATAAATCTTGAAATGCATGAGGTATACAGTAGTTTAAAAAATTAAGCGTTGTTGCATTTAACTTATAAAACGCTTAATTAATTTACAGATAGAATGAGTTACTAAGTAGTAAAACTATTTTTCGTGACTTATAGGGATCAAATGTGAAAATTGTAACTGATGAATTTGTTCATATAAGCTGGCGGCATAACACTGGGCGTCTTTAAGTCGTTTGGTACTAATGTGTTTGCGTATATCGCTCATTGCCTCTATTGCTGGCTCATATCCTTGGCTACTAGCTAAGCTGAGCCACGCAGCCCCATGAAATACACTTTGTGGCACACCTTGGCCTTTAATAAAAAATAGCCCTAAGTAAAACTGTGCACGATAGTTTCCTGCCATTGCTGCTAAACGCATCCATTTTGCGGCTAAGGCGCCTTGTTCATTTTTAAGGTAATAAAGGGCTTTATTTAATGTGTCTTGATCGGTGTTTTTAGAGCTCGCAGGGGGATTTGCATCGCTTGGTTGCGTTACAAAAGAAAGAATGTTGTCTAATTGTTGCTCTAAGTCTTGGCCACTTGGTGTCGTTTTGATCATGCTACTTCGTTTGTTATTTTAATCACTTAGCTAGTTTAGTATATAGCAAGGTAAAATGTCCTGTAAAAAGTTATTTTTATGCTAAAATCTCGCCACTTTTTACAACCACAAGTTTATTATGCTCGAAGCCTTATTCAAAATCCGTGCAAATGATTCTTCGGTTCGCCGTGAATGTATTGCCGGTATGACTACATTTATTACGATGGTTTATATCGTATTCGTTAACCCAGCTATGCTTGCAGAAGCAGGCATGGACCAAGGTGCTGCCTTTGTTGCAACCTGTATTGCCGCTGCAATAGGGTGTTTTATTATGGGGTTGTGGGCCAATTATCCATTGGCATTGGCACCGGGTATGGGATTAAATGCATTTTTTACCTATGGCGTGGTGCTAGGTATGGGCTATAGCTGGCAAGCAGCGCTGGGCGCGGTGTTTATGTCAGGGTGTATATTTTTAATATTAAGCTTATTTAAGGTGCGAGAGTGGATTATTAATGCAATCCCCCTGGTGCTCAAACAAGCAATAGCAACCGGTATTGGTGCATTCTTGGCACTTATTGCGCTGAAAAGTGCAGGTATTATTGTATCAAGCCCAGCAACACTTGTGCAGCTAGGCGATATAACATCACCGGGTCCGCTATTAGCTATTTTTAGTTTTTTTATTATTGCGGCATTACTTTATCGCGATTTTAAAAGCGGTGTATTAATTAGTATTTTACTCGTTACCGCGATTGCAGTGTCGATGGGGTTAGTTGAATATCATGGTGTTGTTGCAATGCCACCTTCAATAATGCCAACTTTTATGCAACTTGATTTTAGTGCTGCTTTTGAACTGTCTATGTTGAGTGTTATTTTTGCGTTTCTATTTGTTGATTTATTTGATACCTCAGGTACGTTGGTAGCGGTTACTCAAAAAGCGGGCCTAGCAGATAAAAACGGCAATATGCCGCGCTTAGGTCGCGCATTAAGCGCTGATAGCACTGCAACCATTGCCGGTGCAATGCTGGGAACTTCAACAACAACTTCTTATATAGAGTCTGTAGCGGGAGTATCAGTGGGGGGCCGAACGGGCTTAACGGCTGTAGTTGTAGGTTGCTGCTTTTTATTAATGATGTTTTTTGCACCTTTGGCACAAATGGTACCCGCATACGCAACAGCAGGGGCAATCTTATATGTATCTGTTCTAATGCTACAAAACTTAAAGTTTGTAAACTGGGATGATATGACCGATGCAATTCCAGTGAGTGTTGTATTGTTAATGACTCCATTGACCTTTTCAATTGCACACGGTATTGCACTGGGTTTTATTTCTTATACAGCGGTTAAAGTACTGTGTGGTAAAAAAGATCAGGTAAGTATTAGTGTTTGGATTTTAACGGCACTGTTTATTATTAAGTTTGCATTTTTATCTTAATGCTTCTGTTAAATAGCTAGATTTAGTTTGGGTATGTAAATTTATATAGTGACTAAATTTCAGTTATAAAAAAGCCCATACAGTTGTATGGGCTTTTTTATTAAGTAATGGATTACCATTTCTTTTTCGGTGCAAACAGTACGTCTAAATCATCTTGCTCTTGTTCGTTCTTTTTCTTCAATGATGTAGCGTTTGATGCCTTTAGTTCAGTGCTTATTGTTTCTAGATAGCCTTCAACTTCAACTCGTTTTGCAGTAATGTAATCATCATTAAATGACACACTGTTTAGCGTCGTCGATGCTTTTTCAAAGTACTGCCTAGCAGAGCCAACCATACCGGCTGTTTGTGCTGCTAGACCACGTTTTATCTGGCTTTCAATGTTGATTCTTAGTTGTAGCTTCTCAAGGCGTTTGTCTTCTGCAATAAACGCTTGGCTGTCAACTTTCCCCTTGTTGTGCTCAGAACGGATAATAGTACGGAGCTTTTTTATACCCTGTATTAGTGATATCAGTTGCTTGTCATTACCTGGTAAAACAAAACCATCCGAGCCGTCTTGAATCGGATTTTGTAGTCGCTCTTTTGCTTCTTTTAAGCGGTTTTTTAGTCCGCTACCACCGCTTGAAATAGACACCATATTACTTAGCGCATCATGAATACGACGTTGTAATATTCGCTGAGTTGCTTCTGAAAGTGGGATATTAGCGCTATTCATTAACGCCTCTTCAGTTTCTTCAATGATAGCTTTTTGTTTTGTTAGCTCTTTACGTCGTTCAGCTTCTTGTTTTTCTTTGTGTTGTTGAACAGCACTAACCCACAGTGCAATGACGATAAGCGCAACAATTAATACAATTATAATGGAAACGATCATGTTATAATTCTCAAATTCTTAACCTTATTATCTAATCTTACATTAAATATATAAAAGGTGGGAAACTTTGCGCCGATTAACTAAAAAAAACACCATGCATAAAGCGTTTAAATCTTAATGTGTTATGTTTTGTTTGCTGATAATCATTGCTATCTCAACTTTATTTATTGTGTTAACCTGAAATTTCAATAAATTAATTGTTACATTGTGTAACCTTAATCAGCCTTTTATATAGTTACCTATTAATTAGGGTGCGCTTTTATCTGTCAATGTGAATTATAACGAAACTACATAGCCATGAAATTACAACAACTTAGATATATCGTAGAAGTTCAAAATCATAAATTAAATGTTTCAGCTACCGCTGAGAGTTTATTTACCTCCCAGCCTGGTATTTCTAAGCAAGTACGTATGTTAGAAGATGAACTAGGTGTACAAATTTTTGGCCGTAGTGGTAAACATTTAACTCACGTTACAGGTGCTGGCGAAGAAATCATTAACATATCGCGAGAAATACTCTCAAAAGTTGAGGGTATTAAAGCGGTTGCTAATGAACATACGCTGCCCGATCAAGGTAAACTTAATATTGCGACTACGCACACCCAAGCACGTTATGCGTTACCAAGCGTAATTCAAGGCTTTACCCAAAAATACCCAGCAGTGTCACTGCATATGCACCAAGGTACGCCGCAGCAAATATCGGATGCAGCTGCGCGCGGTGATGCAGATTTTGCGATTGCTACTGAAGCACTGCACTTATATTCAGATTTAGTTATGTTGCCTTGTTATCACTGGAATCGCAGTATTGTGGTTGCTAAAGATCACCCCCTTGCGAAAAAAGTCGATAACTTAACGGTGGCAGATATAGCGCAGTATCCTTTGATCACTTATGTATTTGGTTTTACTGGTCGCTCAGAGCTTGATAAAGCATTTAACGCCTATGGGCTTGAGCCGCATATTGTATTTACCGCCACCGATGCCGATGTTATTAAAACGTATGTGCGCCTGGGATTAGGTGTCGGTGTGGTTGCATCTATGGCAATTGACCAGGTAAACGACAGCGACTTAGTGTGCATTGATGCTAGCCATTTATTTGAAGCAAGCACCACTAAGATTGGTTTTAGAAAAGGTAGCTTTTTACGTACCTACATGTATGACTTTATCGAACGTTTTGCACCGCATTTAACTAAAGAGCGAGTAGAGCGAGCAAGTTTGCTGCGTAATCAAGACGATGTTGATAAATTATTTGCTGATATCGAATTGCCAGTTAAATAACCGCCATAAACAGTAATGAAAAAGCCGCTTAGTTTTGCAACTAAGCGGCTTTTTTTTATGCTATCTAATTAGCACTCGATAATGTTAACAGCTAATCCACCGCGAGCGGTTTCTTTGTATTTTGTTTTCATATCGTTACCGGTATCGAGCATGGTTTTAATTACTTTATCAAGCGATACTTTTTGTTCTCCACTACCGCGAATAGCAAGACGAGAAGCATTAATTGCTTTAATAGCGCCCATTGCATTACGCTCAATACAAGGTACCTGCACTAAGCCGCCCACTGGATCGCAGGTCAATCCTAAGTTATGTTCCATGCCAATTTCAGCGGCATTTTCTACGTGTACCACGTTACCACCAACAATTTCAGTCAGCGCACCAGCAGCCATTGAACAGGCAACACCAACTTCACCTTGGCAACCCACTTCAGCACCTGAGATAGAGGCATTTTTTTTGTATAAAATACCAATAGCGGCCGCGGTTAATAAATACCGAGTAGCAATGTCGCGATCAACTTCTTTGATAAAAGTATGATAGTACATTAATACGGCTGGTAGGATACCAGCTGCACCATTTGTTGGTGCAGTAACCACACGACCGCCTGCTGCATTTTCTTCATTCACTGCTAATGCGAATAAATCAACCCAATCCATAGCACGAAGTGGATCGTTACTCACTTCTACATTGAGCTTTAAATATAAGCTTGGTGCACGGCGTTTTACTTTCAAACCACCAGGTAAAATACCTTCGGTACGCATACCACGTTCAATACAGGCTTTCATTACTTGCCAAATATTAAATAATTCATCTTTTATGGCTTCTTCACTGCGTAAGGTTTTTTCGTTTTTCATCATTAACGTTGATACGCTGTAACCCGACTCTTTACACATTTCGAGTAATTCTTTAGCCGTTCCAAACGGGAACGGGGCAGGGTTTTCTTCGCGAATATCTAAGGCCGCTTGTTTTTCTTTTTCAAACTCTTCATCTGTAACAATAAACCCGCCACCAATAGAGTAGTAAACTTTGCTATATACTTTTTCGCCATTGTTATAGGCAATAATTTCCATTGCGTTGGAATGTTTAGGGAGTGTTTTTCTACGATGAAAAACAATAGCGCCTTGTTTAGGGAATTTAGCTTTATGAGTTTGGTTTAGATAAATAACCTGCTCATTTTCTATTTTTGCTAAAATATCGTCCACTAAATCGGCATCAATGGTTTCAGGGTCATAACCGGCTAGGCCAAGGATCACTGCTTTTCCCGAACCATGACCAACACCTGTTTGCCCCAGTGAGCCGTAAAGCTCTACTTTTACATCGGTTACATTTGCTAATAGTTGTTGCTCATCTAGGTCATTAACAAATAAGCGTGATGCACGCATTGGGCCGACGGTATGTGACGATGAGGGGCCAATACCAATGCTAAACATGTCAAATGCACTGATCATAATGTGTGTCTCTACTTAGTTTTCTCAGCATTAAGCTGTTCTTTGAACGGTCGACTATAATAACGTGGAAATGCAGGTGTGTAACCCTTATTAGCAAAGATTTAAACTGGTATGGCGAGTTGTTTTGTAAAGTTTTTAATAATGCTGGCTGTGGCACCCCACAAAAGCCCGTGAGGAGTGATAAAGCCATTTAAAGTTAGGGCTTTTCCATTACGTTCAAAGGGGATTGGTTGCCAATTAGCTTCGTTGTTCAGTGCTTTTATAGAGAGTAAAAAGCTGGCTTGTACTTCGTTATGATCGTTCTCCCATACCGTTTCTTTTTTAATTAAGCCCACAAAAGGACGTATAGTAAATCCAGTAAGGGTAGAGTATTGGGGCAGCTGGCCTAAAACTTGAACATTATGCGGGGGAATGTTTAGCTCCTCATGTAATTCACGCAGTGCCGTGGTGCGCAGGTTAACATCATTAATTTCAAATTTACCACCCGGTAAACAAATCTCCCCAGGGTGGTGATGTAAATAGGTTGGCCGCTTACACAATAAAACATGTGCTTCGTTATCTATATCAATCAAAGGTAGCATCACTGCACTGGCGCGCTTTTTTTTATTATCTTTGAGCTGATCCACGGCTAAACTGCGGTTTAATTGAAAACGAGCCGAAATGGTTTCACTATTCAAAGCGACCTTCATTTAATATAGGGAGTATTTTATTTACTTTATCGTATGTTTCTTGATATTCCAATTCGACTTTTGAATCAGCAACAATGCCACCGCCAGCCCAACAATGTATTTGCTGATGATGAGTAACTAAAGTTCGAATGGTAATACTGGTATCCATATTACCGCAGGCGCTAATATAGCCAATAGAGCCACAATAAATACTGCGTCTGTGTGGCTCCAGCTCTTCTATTATTTCCATTGCGCGCACTTTTGGTGCCCCGGTAATAGACCCTCCAGGGAATGCAGCTTCAAGTTGATCGACTGCTGTTTTTCCTTCATCAAGGATGGATGTAACTGTACTTACCAAATGGTGTACTGCCGGAAAGCTTTCAATAGCAAATAAAGAAGGTACAACAACAGAGCCCGGTTTTGCGACTTTACCTAAATCATTTCGTAGCAGGTCTACTATCATGACATTTTCAGCGCGGTCTTTACTGGAGTTTGCCAGTAATGTGGCTTGTTTGGCATCTTCTAAAGCATTGGCTTTACGTGGTAGCGTGCCTTTAATAGGTTTTGTTTCTACCTTGTTGTCGTGCACTGCAATAAAACGCTCGGGTGATATTGATAAAATAGCGCCTTGCGGATGATTTATAAAACTAGAAAAAGGCGCTTTATTGGCCTGCGTTAATTTAACATAGGCCGCCCAAGGAGACCCTTGGTAATGTGCGCTAAAACGCTGCGCTAGGTTAATTTGATAACAATCACCACTTTTTAAGTATTCTTCAATCGCGGCAAACTTTTCGCTATAACTCCTCTGACTCATATTTGACTGCCACTGTGATGTAAGCGAAAAGCTTTCATGTTTAGGTGGTTGCGCTAAATGCTGCTGATACTGCGAGAGACGATTTACATTGGGTTGCGAAATATAAAACCACTTACGCAGTTGTTTATCGTAAATCAGTGCATCAAGGTAAAGTCCAACGGCCATTTGCGGTAAATCAATGTCGTTAAGAGCGTTGCTTGGTAGTTGCTCTATGGTACGCCCTAAGTCATAACCAAAATAACCAAGCAAGCCACCGTTAAAGGGTAAATTGTGGGCGGCTTTTGTTGTATCGAGCTTAGCTAATTCATCGTTCATTATTTCAAAGCAGCTTTTAGCACTCGCTTGGTTATTAAAAACGGTTTGATTATTTTTAACTTCCAGAGTGCTTTGAGGCTCAATAGCAATTATGTCAAAACGACTGTTAATGTGATCGCTATCACCTGAATCTAGCAAAATGGCGTAGGGCAAATGAGCAAAATGCGAAAATACCTCTATACAATTTTGTGATATGGCTAATTCAACACAATTTTTTTTATTGTTTAGCATTTACTATCCCTTTAAGAACTGGCTCGAAACGGGCTGGGAGGGTATCATAAGTCAAATTTATTTGGCAGCGTTTAGTGAGCGCTGTGGTTGAAAACAGTTCGAACCACCGTCACGGGTTTGATATCGCTTACGTGCAGCGTGCGTAACAACAACTTAAGGAACCACTATGAGTACAATTCGTCAGCAAGACTTTATTGATAGCATTGAAGATGCTTTGCAATATATCTCGTTTTACCACCCTCTTGATTTTGTTCAAGCGCTAGAAAAAGCGTATAACAAAGAGCAAAGCAAAGCCGCTAAAGATGCGATTGCACAAATCTTAATTAACTCGCGTATGTCGGCAGAAGGTAAGCGTCCGCTGTGCCAGGATACTGGGATCATCACCTGTTTCGTAAAAGTAGGTATGGATGTTAATTGGGATAAAACCGACTTAACAGTACAACAAATGGTTGATGAGGGGACGCGTCGTGCGTACTTAAATCCAGATAACCCATTGCGTGCATCGATTGTTGCCGACCCTGCGGGAACACGTAAAAATACTAAAGATAATACGCCATCAGTGGTACACATTGACTTAGTTGCAGGCGATAAAGTTGAAGTGATGGTGGCTGCTAAGGGTGGTGGCTCAGAGAACAAAAGTAAAATGGTGATGTTAAACCCATCTGACGATGTGGCCGAGTGGGTAGAAAAAACGTTACCAACAATGGGGGCGGGTTGGTGTCCACCAGGTATGCTAGGCATAGGTATTGGTGGCACTGCAGAAAAAGCAGCGGTAATGGCGAAAGAATCATTAATGGATCCGGTTGATATTCATGAACTCATTGAGCGCGGCGCAGAAACAACAGAAGAAAAGCTGCGTTTAGAAATTTTTGAACGTGCGAATAAATTAGGTATTGGTGCGCAAGGTCTTGGCGGTTTAACCACGGTTGTTGATATTAAAATTAAAACGGCGCCAACTCACGCGGCTTCAAAGCCAGTGGTTATGATCCCAAATTGTGCTGCTACGCGCCACGTTCACTTTACGCTTGATGGTTCAGGCCCTGCGAATTTAAAAGCACCTAAATTAGAAGACTGGCCAGAAGTGACTTTCGAAGTCGGTGAGGGCACACGCCGTGTTAATTTAGATACCCTGACTAAAGAAGACACTAAAGAATGGAAAATGGGTGAAACCGTTTTACTCTCAGGTACTATTTTAACGGGTCGAGATGCTGCTCATAAGCGTCTGCAAGATATGATCAACTCAGGGGAAGGTTTACCTGAAGGTGTTGATTTTGATAACAAGTTTATTTACTACGTTGGTCCTGTGGATGCAGTAGGCGATGAAGCAGTAGGTCCTGCAGGCCCGACAACGGCTACTCGTATGGACAAATTTACTGACATGATGTTAGAAAAAACAGGCATCGTGGGAATGATTGGTAAAGCTGAACGTGGCCCTGCAACGGTTGAGTCTATTAAAAAGCATCAGTCAGTGTATTTAATGGCTGTAGGCGGTGCGGCTTATCTAGTATCTAAAGCAATTAAAAAAGCACGTGTTGTTGCCTTTGAAGATTTAGGTATGGAAGCTATCTACGAATTTGAAGTAGAAGATATGCCAGTAACGGTAGCCGTTGACAGCGAAGGTGAAAATGCTCACACCCAAGGTCCTGCAATTTGGAAAGCAAAAATTGAAGAACTAGACAGTAAAATGAAGTAAGTTTTCTGTATAAACAGCAATCATAAAAGCGAGCACCCCGTGCTCGTTTTTTTATTTTTAAAATTTGCAGATACTTAAACACCTCAGACCAGTTTATACTGCGCAGACAGATATTATATAACCCATTGTATTTTATGATGTAGTGTTCTTTTTCAAGATGTACTATTAAGTTTACATATAAATTCAAAGTGACGTTCACGTAAGCGTAAACTTTAATCGCGATGACGTTTTTAGCTTTTATACTTAATAATATAGTTATTATTAAATTTTTTATGCTTATTTATCGCGATAAACCGTTTTATTTTTCTATTGAGTGCGGTTTATTTGGTTTATCTACTCATAGTGTGGCGAACCATCAACTGAAGTGATAAAGTCTCGTCAATTTGTAGCGTGCTTGCCCAAAAGGGCCCATTATTTTCGGAGTATTTAAAGTGGTTGTATTTAATCAAGTTGAATTTGATAACCATGAACAAGTGGTTTTTTGTTCAGACAAAGCGTCTGGTTTAAAGGCTATTATTGCGGTACATAACACAAATTTAGGCCCAGCTGTAGGTGGTTGTAGAATGTGGGATTATGCCAACGATGAGGATGCAGTTTACGACGTATTGCGCTTATCAAAAGGGATGACCTATAAAAATGCTGTGGCACGCTTGCCATTTGGTGGTGGTAAGTCAGTTATTATTGGCAATGCAAAAGAGATCAAGTCTGAACAGTTGTTTCGTGCATTTGGTCGTCAATTAGAGCGTTTAAATGGCAGTTACTACTCAGCAGAAGACGTAAATATCACGTGTGATGATGTGGCGTTAATGAACAAAGAAACAAATTACGTGCTAGGCCTTGAAGGCAAAAGTGGTAACCCATCGCCATTTACAGCTTACGGCACGTTTTTAGGTATGAAAGCAGCGCTTCATCATCAGCGCGGCATTCAAGATTTTTCAGGCATTAAAGTAGCTGTGCAAGGTTTAGGTGCGGTGGCTTATGGATTATGTAAGCACTTGGCTGAAGCTGGTGCAGAATTATTTGTTACTGATATTAACCAAGCAGCGGTAGAGCGTGTAGTCAACGATTTTGGTGCAACAGCGGTTGGTATTGATGAAATATACGACTTAGATGTTGATGTGTATGCGCCTTGTGCGTTAGGTGCCACTATTAATGACACAACGATCCCTCGTTTAAAAGCAACTATAATAGCAGGATGTGCAAATAATCAGCTTGCAGAATCACGCCATGGTGAAATTATACGTGAAAAAGGTATTTTATACGCACCAGATTATGTAATAAATGCAGGCGGTATTATTAACGTGTATTACGAAACAGCGCCTGAAGGTTACAGTAAAGAGGCGTCTAATAAACACGTAGAGAAAATTTTCGATACATTAAGCGAAATCTTTACCCGTAGTGAAAAAGAACAAAAATCAACGCATTTAATTGCTGATGAGCTTGCTCAAGAAATTATTGAAAACGGACTTTAAGTTTTTATTTAGTTCAACTAAGGAGCGAATATCGCTCCTTTTTTTATGCCTATATAAGACTTTGGTATAACTACACCCAAAGCATCATTTTAGTTAATGCGAATATAGGCAAAGCGAGGTAAAATTTTACTTTTGCTCTGTGTATAATTTATGTCCTCTGCCGATTTATCTCTTCGGGCTATTGATTTTGATCAGTGGCCGCGCAAACAACATTTTGAATTGTTTCAAAACTTCACTCAGCCTTATTTTAATGTGTGTGTAAGACTCAATGCTAAAAAGCTATATACCGTGTGTAAGCAAACTAATCGTGCTTTTTTTCATGGTTATGTTTATTGCTTATTAAAAGCATGTCATGAGTATGAGCCGATGATGCTGCGTATTGTTAATCAAAAACCTTATTATTTAAACACCATGCGCGCGAGTGTTGTTGAGCTTGCCGATGATGACTCGTTTCGCTTTAGTTATTTTAAACAGCAAAACTCGTTAAATGAGTTTGCTAATAAAGCAAAAGCGATTAGTCATGAAGCAAGGTTAAACCCGCTGTTTTCTGATGCCTTTGCAGCAACTGAAGGACAAGCTGATTTAATTCACGTTTCTGTTTTACCTTGGTTAAACTTTAGCAGCTTTTCGCATGCGTTTACCCAGGGCCAAAGCTGTGGCATCCCTAAATTTGTGTTTGGTCAATACAACCCCGATACAGGCGAAATGCCACTATCAATTGATGTCCATCATGCGTTATTAGATGGACTACATGTGGCTAAGTTCATCCAACGATTGCAACATACATTTGATAGTTTGAGTGATAATACTTAATGAAAAAGTTGTAAATCTTATGTTATTATTTGTTGGTGATGTTTTCTAATTAAATTTTCACCTTGAATTTACTCAAATATAAAAACTAATAATTATAAAGGCAGTGTCTGATGAATCGCTTGGTGATTTTATGTTTCTTGTTGGTGATTTTTACTGTTAATGCTCAGCAACAGACTCGGCTGCCGTTGCGCGATTATTTTTTTGAAACGTGGAATACCCGTTCGGGCCTTCCTCACAATAGCATTAATAGCCTTGCACAAACACAAGATGGCTATTTATGGGTAGGTACTTGGGAAGGGCTTGCCCGCTTTAACGGTCAAGAATTTAAACTATTTACCCGCTCAGAAATTACCGATTTGCCTGACTCAGGCGTACGTGCGCTTACCCCCACATCCGATGGCGGCTTACTCATAGCCGGAGCGCGCGGCGGTATTAGTTTATATCAGCACCGACAATGGGACACTCAACCTAATGCCCAAGCAATGGTTAATCACGTATTTAAGAGTAAAAACGAGGATTTGTGGTTGGCACTTGAAAATGATGGTGTGTTTTATCGACCTGCCAAAAGCACTCAAGATATCCCAATAATACAAAACGTCAGTGCTTATAGAATAATTGAAGATAAGCAGGGCACTATATGGGCTGCAACCAGTGATGGGCTGTATAAAATAGTTAACTACACGGCTACATTGATGACTCCACATCATGGTTTGCCAGATGCACCTGTATATACTCTATTGATTACCCGTGAAGGACGCCTTGTTATTGGTAGTGAAAGAGGTGCGCGAGTATTAAATGGCAATGTGTTCGAGTCACCCCATCCACAGCTTAGTGCTGAGTCGATTTCTAGTTTATTAGAAGATAACCATGGTGATTTATGGTTTGGCACTATTAATAAAGGGGTATTTAGGCTTAGTGTTGATGGCATAGAACAATTAGATGCTAAAAATGGCTTACCTGCAAACCGCATATTGTCATTATTGCAAGACAGAGAAAACAGTATTTGGGTAGGTACCAACGCGGGTGTATTTAGATTAAGAGAAGCCCCGTTTTCATCGTGGGGAAAAAAGCGAGGCTTATCTAGCGACTACGTACGCACGGTACTTTCACATTCTGATGGCAGTTTATGGATAGGCGGGAGTACAGGCTTAGATCGGCTGCAAAATAATAAAATTACCCAAATTAAAGGGACTAAACAAGGCTCTCCTTATTCAGTATTGAGCTTACTTGAACAAAGCCAAGGTGATGTTTGGGTCGGTACTTATACTTCAGGTGTGTTAAAGGTGGTGAATAACGAGCTTGTACCTTACTTAAATCGTGATAATGGCCTTGGTAGTAATGAAGTACGCTCGTTACTTTTTGATTCAAAAAATCGTTTATGGATAGGTTCAGCCATGGGGTTAACGCGAGTTAATACCGACGGCAGCTTAGACCAATTTACTAATGAGAAAGAGTTACCGAGTGGCTTTATTCTAGCTTTGAGTGAAGATAAGAGGGCAAATATTTGGATAGGCACTGGCAATGGCGTAGTAGTTTACAATACCCAAACGGATAAATTTAAACCAATTCAGTTCCCTAAAGCGTTTTCGGCTAAATATGCGTTTGGCTTTTATATTGACGATAAATATACCTGGATGGCGACCGATAGAGGTTTATTGCGTTATCAACATTCAAATGGCCATATGACTATTTTAGGGAGGGAGTTAGGATTACCGGTTGATAAGCTTTTTCAAATTGTGCCCTTTAAAGATTCACTTTGGCTATCAAGTAACCGTGGCATTATTGAAGTTAATTATAAGCAGGTTAATCAGCTACTAGACTCAGCTACAAAAGGTAGTCAGACGCTAGCTTTTCAATTATACGATGAGGGCGATGGCATGCTCAGTGCGCAAGCCAATGGAGGGTCAACGCCTTCGGCTACAGCGCATTCAGATGGTACTATTTGGTTTGCCACCGCAAAAGGGGTGAGTACGGTTAAACCCGCGCGATTAAAAGAAGCCACCGAGATACCGTTACCAACTATTGTAGAAAGTTTCTCTGTAGATGGTAAACCCATGTTATTGCCTGTTGATGGTGACACACTTGTTTTGCCACCTGGAGTTACACGGCTGTCGTTCCATTATGCAGGCTTAAGTTTTATCATGCCGCAGCGATTAAACTTTCAAACAAAAATGAAAGGCTTTAACGATGAATGGGTTGATCGTTTTCATATTGCAACAGCTGAATATACTAATTTACCCGCGGGGAAATATTCATTTGCAGTGCGTTCTGCCTATCCTAATACCGATTGGCAGCAAAATGACAAAGTGATTCATTTTGAAATTCAATCGCATTTTTGGCAAAAAACCAGCTTTAAGCTAGTGGTGTTTTTTATTTTTGTGGTTGTCATATATAGTGCATATCGTTATCGCTTGTATCGCTATAAGCAGGTAGAAAAAGAGCTAACTAGCCGAGTGGTGAAGCAAACCCAAGCACTGCAAGAGCAAGCAAGTGCCTTTGCTTATCAAGCTACCCATGATCAGCTCACCGACTTACCGAATCGCCGGGCATTTGATGGTTGGCTGGCCGACAACTTTACAGATTTTAAAGCGCGTAATACTCCGCTTGCGATTGCCATTATGGATATTGACCACTTTAAACGCATTAATGATGGTTGGTCTCATTTGATTGGTGATCAGGTTATATGTGAAGTCGCCAATATTCTTAAAGCGCATTGTGAAGGCGAGCAAGAAGTGGCTCGTTGGGGCGGTGAAGAATTTACATTTGTATTTCCTGACATGAATACTGTGCAAGCACAGCAATTATGTGAACAATTATGCAAAGAAATTGAAAATAAAGACTTTTCGTCTATTGCCCAAGGGCTTAGCGTAACCGTGAGCTTTGGTGTTTCTGACTCAGATAATGTCGATGATTATGATCGGTTATTATCTCGTGCTGATCAAGCTTTATACAAGGCAAAAAACAATGGCCGAAATAGGGTTGAGTGCATAGCTTCCTAAAAAGAGCTGCTTTAATGCGTTAAATCGTTTTTCCGACAGCTTTTATCATATAGAGAATTTCAACTTCTTTATTATTTGTGTAGGTTAAGTTAATTCATTAAGTAATTATATGTAAGCATAAGTAATATTAATTAACTTTATTTTAATTTGGGTGCTATACCTTGTGTACCCATTAGGGGTTTTTTTGCTTTTTACTTAAGGAATATAAGATGAAAAACAAGATAATTAATATTACATTCGCAAGTCTTCTAGGGGCCTCACCCGTGGTATTAGCAGAAGGCGATAAGCATGATGACTTTTTGTTTACTAAACAGGCTTTAGCATCACTCAAGCTTAACTCTTTACTGACTATTGATGATACGCAATTTGTGTTTAATGACTCATTATTAAACGAAGATTGGGATAACTTTTTTTCTTTACATGCGTCAGCAATTGAAGATAAAAAAGAGCTCATTTTACACTGGGCAGGTTATACCAGCATTAATCCAAAAGTAATTTTAGCGCTGATAGAGCAACAAAGTGGCTTACTTTCAAACCCAAATGCTGATATTGAGAACCCTTTAGCTGGTATAACAGACAAGCGTGGTTTTGATGCGCAAGTAAAAGACGTAGTGATGAAATTAAGTCAACGCTTTTATGCATATAAGCAGTGGCAAGAGTCACAAGATAAGTTAAAAAAACGAAATCAGGCAACCCAAACTACGAGTAGCACAGCTGCAACTGCGGCTCTAGTAAGTCTGTTTGCAGATAGCGATAGACTGGCATCAAACTCTAAAAATAATCAACAGACTTTGACAGAGTTTTTAGCTACGTTTGACCGTGTATTTCCTAGTAACACTAGTCAATTGCAACGTTCATTGAATAGTGTAGATCAAAATAATGAAAAACAACTTTTAGCCGCTAGTTTTGAAATGAACTTACCGTGGCCGTCTGGCTATTGGTACAGTGGTGGCGCTCACTCAAATACAGGTTCTGGCTACCCATACTCATCACTTGATTTTAACAATGGCTCTGGTGGCTGGGGCGCTAATACTCCTTTTGTTCAAGCTGCGCATGGCGGAACGGTAACTCGCTTTTCTTCCTGCAATATTCGAGTAACACACGCCAGTGGCTATTCAACCAACTACTACCACATGTCAAACCTTCAATATAGCAGTGGTGATTATGTTCAACCTGGTGCATGGTTAGGTCGCTATGCAAATAATTATAATCAAGCATTGTGTGAGGGCGGCCAATCATCAGGTCCTCATGTTCATTTTACTTTATTGTATAATGGACAACAGGTTTCTCTGCATAATAAATATATAAGTGAGCATCGGATTGATGTTGGCTCAAGTAATTATGACACCAACTGTAATCGTTTCTATTTTGAACGATATGGCTATCGTACATGTGCATGGCAGCCTTTGTATCGCTAGAATGATATAAATAAACAAACAGTTCACTTGTTAAAGAAAAGGCCACGCTCTAACAGATGTGTGGCTTTTTATTTAGTGTTAAATAATTGAATTCTAGTTTTATGGACCAATTAATACTGTATAGATAATTATAGGGCTATTAAATGGTAAACGGATTATTGATTTTCTTACTTTTTGCGTTTGTCGTTATTTTTTGGCGTTGGCCTGATATTCAAAATACTCTGTGGCGCCGTAAATACAGTCATTTATCATTAAGCCCACAACAGCATGCGCTGTTGCTGCGGGCTATGCCAATTTATAACAAAATGACTGATGCAGATCGAGCCAAGTTAGCATCTCATATTGTGTGGTTTTTAAATGAAAAGCGCTTTGTTGGCTGTGATGGGTTGCAACTAACTGAAGCAATGAAACTCATTATTGCCGCCGATGCTTGCCTGCTGGTACTAAATAAACCTTGGCCTTTGTATAAAAACGTGAAGGAAATTTTACTCTATCCCAGCGCCTATTATGCGCCTCAATCAAGTCGCGATAACGCAGGACTTGTTAGTTTTCATAATACCGTAAGGCAAGGTGAGTCATGGCCTGGAGGCACACTGGTGCTGAGCTGGCATGATGTGCTTGAGGGTAACCGCTTACCCAGTGACGGGCATAATTTAGTGTTTCATGAGTTTGCGCATCAACTTGATCAAGAGACCGGTAAAACCACCGGCACGCCATTACTTACATCACAGACTCAGTATCAACAATGGGGCAAGGTATTTAGCCGAGCGTTTTCGCAGTTAAAAACACACGTTGCTTATAACATGCCGCATGTTATTCATAGCTACGGAGCCACAAATGAGGCAGAATTTTTTGCGGTGATCACCGAAACGTTCTTAGAAAAACCCGCAGATTTACGCCGCGATGACCCTGAAATTTACCGTTTGCTGGTAGATTTTTATCAATTTGATCCTATTGTTTGGCATTAATTTTATGCACTTCATCCTATTACGCTGGTAACTTGCTAGCGTTTTTGTTGCAATCATGTAATAGAGCAACACACAGCAACAATAATAAGTGAGATAAGCATGAAGAAAATGCTGCAAACAGCGCTTGCGTTATCAGTTTCATTGGCATTGGGTCAAGTACACGCAGAGCAAACAGATGAAAAAAAATGGCAAGTTGATTCACCAAAAGGGCAATTTGTAGATGCTTCTATTAGTGTAGAGCAAGGCACATGGATGAATGTAGATATAAGCCCTGATGGAGAAACCTTAGTATTTGACTTACTGGGCGATATTTACACTATGCCAATGAGTGGTGGTAAAGCCACTCAAATAACCTCAGATATCGCATGGCAAATGCAGCCGCGTTTTAGCCCAGATGGTAAACATATCGCATTTACCTCAGATCAGGGGGGCGGTGATAATATTTGGGTTATGGACGTTAATGGCGAGAATCAAACTGCAGTAACGGACGAAACGTTTCGTTTACTTAATAGCCCGGCATGGAGCCCTGATGGCGATTATTTAGTTGCACGTAAGCACTTTACCGCCAGTCGATCTTTGGGCGCGGGTGAAGTTTGGCTTTATCACAAAGCGGGTGGTAAAGGGGTACAACTGACTAAACGTGAAAACGATCAAAAAGATTTAGGTGAGCCGATGTTTTCACCTGATGGCCGTTATGTTTATTTTTCTCATGATGCCACCCCAGGTAAAACCTTTCATTACTCAAAAGATTCGGTTGCGGGTATTTATAAAATTAAGCGCTATGATCGTGAAACCGGTGAAATAGAAACGATTATTAGTGGTATGGGTGGGGCAATCAGACCAACTCCGTCACCTGATGGTAAAAAACTTGCCTATGTAAAGCGTGATGACTTTCAAACTAGCTTGTACTTATACGATTTAACCAGCGGTGAGCATACCAAGCTATATGACAAGCTAGAGCGCGATATGCAAGAAACATGGGCTATTCATGGGGTATACCCAACAATTGCGTGGACACCAGATAATGAAGAGTTAGTATTTTGGGCTGGTGGCACCATTCATAAACTCAATGTCGATGATAAATCTGTCAGCGATATTGCATTCAAAATAGACACCACGAAAAAAATTCAAAAAGCGGTGCGCTTTACTCAAAATATCGATACTGAAGAATTTGATGTAAAAATGCTGCGAAATGTACAAATTAGCCCAGATGGCGAAACGGCATTGTTTGAAGCACTGGGTCATATTTATAAACGCGATTTAGACTCAGGAAAAATCAAACGTTTAACCAAGCAAACCGATCATTATGAGTTATTTCCACAGTACTCGCGTGATGGTAAAAAAATTGTCTACACCACGTGGGACGATAACGAACAAGGCACAGTGCGCGTTGTCTCTGCACGAAGTGGTCGCGGCGATACGATTACCGATGAACCGGGTAAATATGTAGAGCCTACCTTTAGCCCTGATGGCAAAACTGTAGTTTATCGTAAAGCCAGCGGCGGCAGCATTTTAAATCCTAAATGGTCATTACACCCTGGTATTTACAGTGTTAGCACTAAAGGTGGTAAGAGTGAACTAATTTCTAAAAGTGGTTACCAACCGCAGTTTGGTAGTGCCAACGATCGTGTTTATGTTATGAGTCCATGGCCTAAACCAACGTTAAGTGTGGTTGAGCTTGAAAGTAAAAAAGTGCGCAAACTCTATGAATCAGAGCATGCCACTGAATTTAGGGTATCGCCTGATGGTGAGTATTTAGCATTTGCAGAGCGCTTTAAAGTGTTTGTAACACCGTTTGTTGAGCGTGGTAAAACCATTAATATTGGGCCTAAAGACAGCCAATTTCCAATTGAGCAATTATCTGTTCGTGCTGGTGAAAATATTAGCTGGAGTGCCAACAGCAATAAACTCTATTGGACACTTGGCCCTGAGCTATACCATGCCAGTTTAGAGGGAATGTTTGCTATTAATAAAGCCGATGACCAAGACGTTAAAGTCAAAAGCGGGACTAACATTGGTTTTAGTAAAAAAATGGCTGAACCAGAAGGTATGATTGCCTTAACTGGCGCAAAAATTATTACTATGGACGGCGAAAAAGTCATTAAAAATGGCGTTATTGTTACCGATGGTAAGCATATCAAAGCCATTGGCTCTGCTGCAGATATTAGCGTTCCAAAAGGTGCTAAGGTTGTTGATGTAACAGGTAAAACAATTATGCCTGGTATGGTTGATGCACATGCGCATGGCTCACAAGCAAGCGATGAAATTATCCCACAACAAAACTGGAAAAACTTTGCAGGCCTTGCGCTAGGTGTTACCACCATCCACGATCCATCAAACGACACCACTGAAATATTCACTGCCAGTGAAATGCAAAAAGCCGGTATGATTGTCGGCCCGCGTATTTTCTCTACCGGTACCATTTTATATGGAGCGAATATGCCTGGTTATACTTCGCATATTGATTCATTAGATGATGCTAAATTTCATTTAGAGCGTTTGAAAAAAGTAGGGGCGTTTAGTGTTAAATCTTATAACCAACCTCGCAGAGAGCAGCGTCAGCAAGTGATTGAGGCTGGTCGTGAACTTGAAATGATGGTAGTGCCAGAAGGGGGCTCATTATTACAACATAACTTGAGTATGGTGGTTGATGGGCATACAGGGATTGAGCATTCCATTCCGGTTGAACATATTTATGATGATATTAAGCAGTTGTGGTCACAAAGTGATGTAGGTTATACGCCTACATTGGTGGTTGCCTATGGCGGTATTTGGGGTGAAAACTACTGGTACGATAAAACTGATGTTTGGAATCATCCTCGATTGAGCAAGTTTGTGCCAAAAAATCAATTATTACCACGTTCAATGCGTCGTGTTAAAGCGCCCGATCATCACTATAACCACTTTAACAATGCACGTGTGGCAGCTGAACTACAAGATTTAGGTGTACTGGTTAATTTAGGTGCACATGGTCAGCGTGAAGGTTTAGGTGCGCACTGGGAAATGTGGATGTTTACTCAAGGTGGTATGACGCCGCTTGAGGCTATTCGAGCATCAACGCTCGATCCTGCTAAATACCTAGGTTTAGATAAAAACGTAGGCTCATTAGAAGTTGGTAAACTGGCAGATTTAATGGTTATAGATGGCGACCCACTGAAAAACATCCGCGATTCAGACAAAATTGATTACACCATGATCAACGGCCGCTTGTTCGACGCAGCAACGATGAACGAAGTTGGTAAAAAACAACGTGCCCCATTATTTTTTGAATAAGGCAGGCGTTTTTTAGTTAATAAGCGGCTATTTAGCCGCTTTTTTTATATTGTGTTTACCTATTTAACCAACTGCTACTATCGCTTTTAAAATATTATCACTAGGTGGAGCTACTGATACATCATGCATCACTCTCGCTCTAGTTATAAATCCTTCTTTTAAAATGACCAAATGGTGTGCGGCTTCAATTGCTTTTTCTCTATTATGAGCAAATTCAGGGGTTTCTAAAAGAGCTGATAGTATAATCTCAAAGTTCGTTTGCTTATGCTGTTTGCAAAGTTTGGCAATAGGGTCATTCTCTATAGGGTATTCAGCTGCAGTATTAATAAAAAAACAGCCATTAAAGTTACCTAACTCTGAAACCTCATTATTAATCCACTTTTTCAGTCCGAAAAAAATTGCTTGCGCGACTAATATAGCACTTGGTTGTAGACATATTTTTTTTAGCCAAGCGTTAAAGCACATGTTGCGTGCGACTAAACAAGCACAAATAAGCGCATCTTTGCTTTCAAAGTGCTTGTATAAGGTTTTTTTTGCAATGCCGGATACAGCTAAAATTTCATTAATACCAACAGCGTGTATACCCTTTTTATAAAAAAGGCTTAGTGCCGTACTGATTATTTGTTGTTGTTTATCCATGATATTCCAAATTTGAGCAGTAAAAACACAGCTTGACATAGGTAGACCGACTTGTCTATATTGTAGGTGTAGACAAGTCGGTCTACTTTTGAGGAGGTAATATGCATAGTGAGCAAATAAAGTCGGCATTAATCGCAGGTGTTTTTTCTACTTTTGTTTTGGGTTTTTTGGCGTGGCTAAATTATATGGGTGATTACGGTATTTGGTTAATGGCGCCATTCGGCGCAACAGCTGTGCTTGTTTTTGGCGTACCACAGAGCCCATTAGCTAAGCCAAAAAACGTAATAGGGGGGCATATGCTGACCGCAATGATTGGGGTTGTTTTTAGCTATTATAGTGCTGATAGTGCGATCATGATTGGGCTGGCTGTGGGTATTGCTATAACTTTGATGATGATCACTAAAACCATTCACCCTGCTGCCGGTGCAAACCCTATCTTAATTATTGAGTCTAGCCAAAGTTGGGATTTTTTAATAATGCCAGTACTTGCCGGGACGGTGTTTATTATGGTGTGTGGTTTTGTCGCGACGTGGTTTTTGCAGCTATTGATAGAAACTAAACATAAAAAAACCGCTTGACGCGGTTTCTTTTATACTGAGCACTCAGTGAATTACACTACACCGCGCGGTAGGCGGCAGTCGTGATCTTTACGAGCAAGCTCTACTATCCAAAGCTCTTCTGCTGTGTAACCTTCTTCGTTCTCAGTGATCACGGTGAAAGGCGCTTTTTTCTGTGCTTTTACAGGAGCAGCTTTTTTAGTTTTTTTAGCGGGTGCTTTTACTGCAGCTTTTTTTGTAGACTTTCCAGAGCTTAATTCTTTAGTCAGCTCTGCTACATCAGCTAGGCGCATATTCTTGCCGCCATCAACGCTGTACCAGCCAGGTTTAGTTGTTATTTCAGGTTTTTTACCATTGGCAGCTTCATATGCAGCTTCAAAGGCAGATAACACTTCTGTTTTGTCTAGTTTGCTCATCAGAGACCCTATACGTTGTTTACACAGATAAAGAAGAGGTATTTATACCTATTTTAGAACTGTTTTTCAATTTTTTGCGATTTTCCTTTCATTTTTAGCGCATAACCGCCAAAATTTGTACAAAATTCAGTGCAAAGTAAGGTAAGTAGTATGCAACGTAGAGAATTTAATCAACTATTAAATACCCTGTTAAAGCCAGAAACCATTAACGATTTTTGTCCAAACGGACTTCAGGTAGAAGGTAAAGATGAGATACGCACCATAGTAACGGGTGTAACGGCAAGCCAAGCACTTATTGATGCCGCGATTGAAAAAAATGCCGATGCCATTTTGGTACACCATGGCTATTTTTGGAAAGGCGAGTCACAACCTATCATTGGCATGAAAAAACGTCGTGTGGCTGCACTTTTAGCTAACGACATCAATTTATTTGCTTATCATTTGCCATTAGATATTCACCCTGAAATCGGCAACAACGCTCAGCTAGCGCAATTACTCGATATTGAGATTGAAGCAGGTTTAGAGCCAGTCAATAACAGTGTCGCGATGAAAGGGCGGTTAAAAACGCCGCTAACGGGGTGCGAATTTGCTAAAAAAATAAACCAAGTGCTTAATCGCGAGCCTCTGACAAGTTTAGTGCGTAATGATAAAATTGAAACTATTGCCCTGTGCACTGGTGGCGGGCAAGGCTATATAGATTTAGCAGCTGAGCAGGGGCTAGATGCTTACTTAACCGGTGAAGCGTCAGAACAAACAATACATAGCTCTCGCGAGCAAAATATCGACTTTTTTGCTGCTGGCCACCATGCCACTGAGCGATACGGTATTAAAGCGCTGGGTGAATACCTTGCTGATAAATATGGCTTTGATGTAACATTTATTGATATAGACAACCCAGTCTAAGGCCTTGCCGTAAATACAATACAGTCTAAGTAACCTACTCATAACTTATTTTGAGTAGGTTCTTTAAAATCTAAAGTTTAAAATAATTTATTACTTTAATATGTTATAGAGAGTTTCCGCTGAGGTTAAAACCCATCAACAATAAAAAATCAAAGAGCTTCAGGATTTATTGTGCGACGTATTTTTATCCATGTATCGCCAAGTACTTCATGGGCAAATTGAGTCACTACTAGTAATGCTTTTGCGTTGGGTATGAGTTGCTTATACCAAGGGTACGCTGCAAAGTTGTGGTAGTCAGTTGCTGCGGGGATCACAGTGATGCCTTGAGCATTAAATAAATTTATTGCTCTGGGCATATGGCTTACAGAAGTAACTAAAGCGGTATTATAATCAACTAGTTTTGAGGCTAAAAATGCGGCTTCTTGCGCTGTGTCCATTGCGTTTGGATTTTGTACAATGCGACTTTTATTCATACCCAAGCTAATTGCCGTTTTATACATAAGTGCGCTGTTGGTGACTTTTTCATAACCCCCACCCGATACAATTAACTGAGCTTGAGGATATATATTAGCGAGCCTAATACCTTCCACTAAACGTGTTAATGCACAATTTCCTAGCTGGCTGTTAGCACTAAGGGCTGGGTTAGGGTTTATGTCGCAGCCAAGTACCACAATTTTATCTATGCTTGGGTGCTCATTGATACTAAAAGCCAATGAAGTAGGTTGATTATGTTTAATCAATAAGTTGGCAACCCAGGGCGTACTGGCAAGTAATAAGGTTGTAAGACTTAAAAAAGACAAGGTAATAACAAGCTTTCGTTGTTTGAGTGCAAAAATAAGCAGTATTAGGCTAAGTAAACCTAGTAATGGTAACGGCATGAGTAAACCGCCCAATATTTTTTTAAGTTCAAACATAATGAGTAACACGGTTGAATATATTTACTAACATGTTACTCATAAGTTTTAGATTTATCGACCGTTATTTAATTTACAGGTGTTTAAAAAATGACGGTAAACCGGATTGTCTTTCATGTCTTTTTTCATCGCTAAGTACATCGGACGGGTTAAACCAAGCGCGCCCAGTGGAATTGACTTAATTAGCCCTTGGCTTTCATACGGAGTAACGAGCCAATCAGGTAGGGCGGCTACACCCATACCTGCACTGACTAATTGAAATATAAGTAAGCCCTGATCAACTGTTTTAAGCGTGCCATCAAAACGCGCATTTTGAATAAAATGCTTAAATATATCTTGGCGCTCACGGGGAATCGGGTAAGAAATAATAGTTTCGTTTTTTAAATCAAGCGCAGTTACGTAGGCTTTTTTAGCTAAGTCATGATCCGGTGCCACTATTAGCTTAAGTTTAAAGTCAAATAGGTGGGCGTATTCTAGTTTGTCGGGTTCACGCACATCTGAAGTAAGCACTAGGTCTAATTCATCGTTTAATAAGTCTGGGATGGCGTCGTAACTAAAACCACGTTCGTAATCAATTTTTATGTCAGGCCAAAAATTATTAAACTCTTTAATAGTAGGTAATAACCAATGAAAACAGGCATGACATTCAACACTTAGACGCAGTTGTGAGATTGGCTGATTTAAACTTTCTTTTAATCGGCATTTAGTTGCTTCTAACTTAGGTAATATTTCGTGTGCTAATTCAAGTAATAACATACCTTGAGGTGTAAATCGGACGGGTTGAGTTTTTCGTTCGAACAACTGGCAATCTAATTTATTTTCTAAATCTTTGATCTGATGTGATAAAGCTGACTGAGTTAAAAATAGCTCGCGGGCTGTATTAACTAACGATCCCGTTTCTTTAAGGGTCGCTATAGTTTTTAGGTGTTTAATGTCAATCATCTTTAATAAATCTCATGGGTATGGTGAGTATTGCTTAGATTAACTACATACTACGCTTATATAAAAATCGTTTCAACGTCTAGATGGCTATAAAAGTGAGGTTTGGTGTGTTTTTTACTGCAAACATTAAATTTATTAACTTTCCATAGTCAAATATTGTTTTGTTATTTGTTTATTGTTGAATTTAGCTCATGTTAAAACGGGTTTAAATAGTTAAGCTGAAATTAAAATAAAGCAGTGTGAATTTGGTTATGGAGTAAGTTATGCATGTTTAGCGATTAATGTGTTGTTGTAAAACATGTTGTTGAGGTTAGCATTTAGCATTAAGGTTTAATTGGTATGCTCTTACAAATTAGGTTAAATTATTAAGAGTATTAAAGCGAGTAAGCACAGTGGTCAGTTTAATCCTAAATACTTGGTTGTAAAAAATTCCAGCTGTGCCTAGCCATTAAAGAGGGCTGTGTATTAATGCTATGGCCTCTGTTGCTGTAACAGGTTTTGATTTTAAAAAGCCTTGCCCATAATCACATTGGGTTTTTTGTAAAATAGTAAGTTGCTCAGCGGTTTCTATTCCTTCTGCAATAACAATAAGATCTAAAGAAATAGCCAAGGTTAAGATAGCATCTATTAACGGGTTAGCAGTGATTTTTAAGTTATCAATAAAGCTTTTATCAATTTTCATTACATGAATTGGCAGTTGGTGCAAGTAGCCTAGAGCAGAGTAGCCTGTGCCAAAATCATCAAGACAAAGCAACACTTTTAAAGGTGATAACCCTTGTATAATTTGCGTCGCTAATTCTAAATTTTCGATCAGTCCCGATTCAGTTATCTCAAGACACAATGAGCCCAGTGGTAGGTGGTGTTTTTTATAAATACTATGGAGCTGCTCTACAAATTCTAAACTGGCAAAGTGTCGAGACGATACATTAACCGTGACACGTAAAAAGCGATGCCCTTGTTGTTGCCACAAAGCAATATGTTGCGCTGCGAGGTCTAGTAAATGCAAATCTAAGTTAATAATTTGCCCGGTCTTTTCAGCAATTGGAATAAAGTCGTTCGGTGATATAAACCCTTTTTTTGGGTGATGCCAACGTACGAGAGCTTCAAATCCTATAACCTCGCCACTGTTAATAGTAAAGATAGGCTGAAAATACAGTTCAAATTCATTATGCTCAATACCGTGCTGTAAATCGTTTTCAAGATCTGCATGCGTTTTTAGCTTATTGCGCATCACGTTATTAAAAAATTTAACTTGGCCACGCCCTGATGATTTTGCCTCATACATAGCCGCATCTGATTGTTGCAATAATACAAATGCTTCATCGTCTACGCTGTCACTAAATGCAACGCCAATACTGGTGGAGGGCTGCAGTAAATGGCCATCAATATTAACTGGTTCAGATAGTGCCGATTTAATGCGAGTAAGGGCATCGTTTACTTGGTCACGATGACTGAGGTTTTCCATAAAAATAGCAAACTCATCGCCACCTAAGCGAGAAAAGGTATCGGTATTGCGTACCGTTTGAGTAATGAGTTTACATATAGCAATTAAAAAGTGATCACCTACTTCGTGACCTAACGAATCATTAATACTCTTAAAGCGATCAAAATCAAGGTAAAGCAGGGCATGAAAAGTGCCTTTTTGAGCGCGATTTAGGCGTAAAATCGCATGCTTCATTCTTTCAATCAGTAGCGAACGGTTTGCCAGCCCAGTTAGCTCATCGTGCAGCGCTTTGTGCTCCAGCTCTTGGCGGGCTAAATGCCTATCTATAACCATGCTTATTTGACGACTTACATAGGTTAGCAACGAGCTATCATGCTCATTGTAGTAATGTTGTTCGTCATAACTTTGTACAACAATAACGCCACTCATACGCTCATTAACTTTAAAAGGCACACCTAACCATGAATCAGCTTGTTCACCTACTAACTTAAAATGGCCTTGTGCAATATGTTCATGGTATTGCTGTTTATTAAGTAGTAATGGTCGTTCATTAATCAGCAAATAATAAGAGGCTGTCTCTTTTAGTTGATCTTTGGAAATTATTTTATGGGTATTTGTTTGTACACCGCCTTCAACGGTATAAACAAAGTCGAGCGCATCTTCTTTTTTGTCGTACAACGCAATAAAAAAGTTACTTGCAGTCAATAAGCTGTCAATAATTACATGCAGCGATTTAAAAAACGTATCTAAATTTTGTGCTTTGTAGGTTAAGTTAGCTATTTGCAGTAGGCTGCTTTCTAATTTTTGTGCATTGTTGAGCTGCATTACTGTGTCTTGCAAGCTATTAACGGTATTCACTTGATTGATTTTTGCGCTTAATAAATGAGCTACCGTAGTTAAAATCTCTAGATGCGAACTAGTAAAGTAATTTTTTATTGGGTGCTCACAGTCTATAACCCCAAGCACGCGATCTTTGTATATTAAGGGGACGCATATTTCTGATTGGGCAGGGCGTTCATCAGCTATGTAACGGCTGTCTTTATTTACATCACCAATTATTAATGCTTGCCCTGTGGATGCTGCATAGCCTGTTATGCCTTCGCTAAAGCGAATGATTTTGCGTTCAGACTGATAACTGATATGTTCGCTTTCAATACCCATAGAAGCTACTTGATTCAGCAAAGATTGGCTGTCATCTGCTAAGTAAATAACGCAGTCTACAAACCCAAGTCGATTAACAACCTGTGTAGTGACATAACTAAAAAGCGCTTCTAACGTATTCAGTTGCAATAAACTTGACGAGAACTGATTGATTATACTCAATTGATCCGTTTTAGTTTCGAGCGCTTTAGTGGTATCGATAGTGTTCGACATAAGCAGCTTTGGGAGGCCTTATAATTATTATTAAAGGTACATACGTTAACCTAATATTAACGTTTCTACAAAATAAAACGTTAAATGAGAATCATCAAGTGTAAAGTTAACTTTAAATGTAGTATCTAAGGATTATTTCTAATAAGCCCTTTACTCGAAAACACCATATGCCTATGATCAGTTAACTTAAGCATTAGGACTTTACGATGACGAGCAAAATGACAACTTTAACGATTACTAGACCCGATGATTGGCATGTGCATTTACGAGATGGGGATCAGTTAAAAGATACGGTGCGTGACATTAGCCGTTATATGGGCCGCGCGATAATTATGCCAAATTTAGTTCCGCCAGCTACGTGTACAGAAACCGCATTGTCGTACCGAGAGCGAATTATGGCTGCAAAACCTCAAGGGCAGTTTGAACCTTTAATGGTGCTTTACCTTACTGATAAAACGACGCCTGATGAAATAAAAAAAGCAAAAGCGACAGGTAAAATTTTTGCAGCTAAATTGTACCCAGCGGGTGCAACAACTAACTCGGATTCTGGTGTAACATCAGTAAAAAATATCTACCCAGTATTAAAAGCAATGCAAGAGGTTGGCATGCTTTTACTTGTCCATGGTGAAGTCACTGACTCTTCTATTGATATATTCGATCGTGAAAAAGTATTTTTAGACACTATTTTAGGCGACGTTGTCGCAGACTTTCCTGAGCTGAAAATTGTCCTTGAACACATAACAACGAAAGATGCAGTAGAATTTGTTGAAAATGCCTCGGATAATGTAGCAGCTACAATTACTGCGCATCATTTGTTATATAACCGCAACCATATGTTAGCTGGGGGGATACGCCCACATTATTACTGCTTACCTATATTGAAGCGTAACATTCATCAACAAGCGCTTATGGCGGCGGCTACAAGTGGTAGTAAAAAATTCTTTTTAGGCACGGATTCAGCCCCACATTATAAAGATAAAAAAGAAGCGGCATGTGGTTGTGCCGGTGCTTATACCGCGCATGCAGCTATTGAACTTTATGCTGAAGCCTTTGAAGAGGCAGGAGCGCTTGATAAGTTAGAAGGCTTTGCAAGCCACTTCGGTCCAGACTTTTATGGCCTTGAGCGTAATACTGACACTATTACCTTGGAGAAAGCGCCTTGGACAGTGCCAGCAAGTTATTCGCTAGGAGATTCAGAAGTAGTACCGATTAAAGCCGATAGTGTTATTGACTGGCAAGTTAAATAGTAAAAATTAAGCTAAAACCACCTAAACTAAGGTGGTTTTTTATTTTCAATTACCAAAAAAGCGGTTTGGAGGAACCCTATTTTAAATATTTATAATCTGCTTATAAAAAATACAACTTTTAGGTTGTTTATCCTTATAAAAATTAGAAACTTATAAAGAAAGTAATAAATCGATGAATCTTCAAAAATAAATCCCAATTAATAGAGCTAAAAAAATATTAATGTGTTAACCTTAATTGGCTTTGAGTTTTTGCGTATTGAATTACGGTATTGTGCTGCGTTTAAGGTTACCGGTTTGGTTATTACTTCTTCCTGTACTATCACCTCCAGTTTTTTGGGCATTGACTCAGGGAGGATATTGCCATAATTATATGGCTGAATTTTAATTATTGACTTACAGGAAAATTTAGTATGTCGGTTACTGGTAAAGTAAAATTTTTCAACGAAGCTAAAGGCTTTGGTTTCATTGAACAAGAAAATGGTCCTGACGTGTTTGTACATTTCAGCGCAATCACTGGTTCTGGTTTTCGCACTCTTAGCGAAGGTCAAGCAGTGACTTTCAGCATCAAGCAAGGTCAAAAAGGCCCAGAAGCTGAGAACGTAGAAGTAGCATAATTTATTATGTGAACCTAAGTTCATCGTGGTGAAGCACTAACCTGTTTCACCATAATTTATATACATCTACAAAACCCATTTACTCCTCTGTAACGCCATAATTCTTTTAGTAGCTATAATTCCTTTAAACCCTCATTTTATCTATATGTTTATAAACCTTCGTGCTTTGAGTATTTCATCGGCCAACTACATATTAGCTATGCCATTACGTAATAATACTTAACCATATTGAGAGGGCAGATGAGTCGATAACTGCGTTAAAAATTTCTCGTCTAGAAAAAAAATAAGTAAATTTTTTGCCTTGCTATCTACATAGTTTTCCTTTTTAAAAATAGCTCATTTAATTAAGCGAGTTGGTATTACTTAACGTTACAGTGAACCTATCAGCGTCATCACTGCAAATCTTATTGGTTAATAAAAGCTTAAAAGTGTGTAAGATTGGCATTCGTACCTATGAAAATATTAACAGTGGCCAGGGAGCTTTATATTAATTGGATGAAAAAACACAGGTGTTAATAAAAATGATTTTTTGTAATTACCTTCCCCCCCTTTGTATTGCTTTTCAATAAATCTGCACGTCATTATTATGATGCGATGAATAACCTAATAATAACGATTAGCTGTATTTTTAGTCTAAAAAGTCTTAAAAAAGCTTCAAAATTAATATTCGGGACAGAAAATTAGCTTATTTTTAATTTTTTTTCAGCAACGATTAAGTTAATTTTAAATGTTATATTTTTGTTTACATTAACGGTGGTGGTTATGGTTATTCTTACTATATAAGGGCTTTCAGAAATTGTGTTTATCACGTTAGTTATAATAATGTTAATTTTTTTGTTCGGGCCCAGTAAATATCTCACAAACAAGCTGATTTATTTATAGGTTATGCTAAACATGAAGTTGACATGACTTAATGCATTTAGCATTATTGGTAAGTTGATATCTATTAAAAGATATCAGGGTTGTCTTCCCCTTAGCGGGTTGATAATTAAATTATAAAAGTAACATTACTTAATTGGTTGGGAACTATGTCTGTTAAAATCAGAAAGAGTCTTGTAGCAACTGCGTTGGTTGGCGCTTTTGCATTTGCAAGCAGCAATGTGATTGCAGATCCTTTGAATGACGTGCAAAAAGCAGGTCAAACAATTCAAAAGGCTGCGGTTAAGTCTCAAACTAAAATTGACAATGTATATGGTCAAACTCAGGAGCTAATCGCTGAGTACCGTAGCATCGTTGATGAGACTGAACTTATGAAAGTGTACAACGATCACGTAGCACGTTTGGTCGCAGACCAAAACGCGTCTATCGCATCGTTCGATCGTCAAATCGCGACTATCGATAACACTAAACAAAACGTTGTGCCTTTGATGTATCGCATGATCGATACGCTTGAGCAATTCATCAAAGCGGACGTTCCATTTAACCTTGAAACTCGTCTTGGACGTGTTGAAAGATTACGTGAGATCATGGCATCTGCATCTGTAACAACGTCTGAGAAGTTCCGTCAGGTTCTTGAAGCGTACACTGTTGAAACAGCCTACAGCTCAGCTGTAACTGCTTCTCAAGGTACATTAGATGTTGATGGTCGTAGCATTAACGTAGATATTGGTCGTTTAGGTCGTATTACTTACGTAGCGCAATCATTCGATCTAAAACACGCTTGGGTGTGGGATAACAACACTAAACAGTGGAAAGAATTAGGTGAAGAATACCTAAAACCTGTTAAAGAAGTGATCCGTATGGCACGTAAGCAAGCGACACTAGAACTTGTTAAACTACCAATTTTTGGCGCGGAGTAATCAATAATGAAGAAACTATTTAAAGGTTTTGCTGTTGCAGCAGTACTGTCTGTTTCTGCCGGTACCGCGCTTAATGCACATGCAAATACTGACGCTTTAGATAAAATTCTTGAGCAAGTAAAGCAAGAGCGTATCTCTGAAGGAAAAATCAATAAGCAACGTGAACAAGAGTTCTTGTCAGATCGTGCTGATAAGCAAGCGTTACTTAACAAAGCGAAAAGCCAACTAGCTGCTGAAAAAGCACGTGGTGATCGTCTTAGCAAAGAATATGCACAAAACGAAAATACTTTAGCGGAAAAAGAGCAAGCTCTTCAAAACGCGCAAGGTACGTTAGGTGAAATGTTTGGTGTTGTTCGTCGTGCAGCAGCTGACGCGATTGGTTCAATTGAAGCATCTTTAGTAAGTGCTGAAAAACCAGGTCGTGCTGAAGTACTTCGTTCATTAGCAGCCGCTAAAGAACTTCCAACTGTTCGTGAATTAGAAGAGCTTTGGATTTCACTTCAAACAGAAATGACTGAATCAGCAAAAGTTTCAACGTTTGAAACTGAAGTTGCAGGTCTTGACGGTAACCCGTCTATGAAAAAAGTAACACGTATCGGTAACTTCAACTTAGTTACAGACGACGGCTACTTAATCTACTCACCAGAGACTAAATCTATCCAGCCTCTAGGTAAGCAACCTGACAGCTATATCCTTAAAGGTATTTCTGATCTAGAAGGTACTTCAGCTGATAACTACGCTGGCGTATTCGTGGATCCTACACGTGGTGCAATTTTACGTATCAACACTCAGAAAAAGTCTCTTATGGAATACTACCATCAGGGTGATACAGTTGGTTACATCATCACTGTATTACTTGCTGTAGGTCTTTTAATCTTCTTAGTACGTTTCGCTGATTTAGCGCTTACTACTTCTAAGATCAAAGGTCAGCTTAAGAACTTGTCTACACCGAATACAAATAACCCACTGGGTCGTATTCTTAAAGTGTACTCTGACAACAAAAACCAAGATGTTGAAAACCTTGAGCTTAAACTTGATGAAGCGATTCTACGTGAAACGCCACGCATCGAAGCGGGTATTAACATCATCAAGATCCTTGCTGCTATCGCACCATTACTAGGTCTACTAGGTACGGTAATCGGTATGATCCTAACGTTCCAAACAATCACATTGTTCGGTACGGGCGATCCGAAGATCATGGCTGGTAACATCTCTCTAGCACTTGTAACTACAGCGCTAGGTCTAATTGCAGCTCTACCACTTATTCTACTTCACTCTATTGTTGCAAGTCGTAGTAAGTCGGTATTACATATCCTTGATGAGCAAAGCGCGGGTATCATCGCGACTCACGCGGAGAAGGAGAAAGCCTAATGCTAGTCCTGATGGAGATATGGGAATCTATCAGGGATTTTGTTGGCACAGGCGGCCAGGTATTATACGTGGTCGCGATAGCACTCTTTCTTATGTGGGTTTTAATGATTGAGCGCTATTGGTTCCTACTTGCTGAATTTCCTCGTTTAACGAAGGAAATAGTAGCCAAGTGGGATGCCCGCCAAGACACTACGTCTTGGTACGCACACAGAATCCGTGAAGCATGGATTTCTGAAGCGTCTGAAAAATTAGATCAGCGTATGTTGTTGATTAAAACATTAGTAGCTGTATGTCCTTTAATAGGCTTACTTGGTACTGTTACGGGTATGATCGCGGTTTTTGAAACCATGGCAACCCAAGGTACAGGTAATGCACGTTTAATGGCATCAGGCATATCAATGGCAACAATCCCAACAATGGCTGGAATGGTTGCGGCACTATCTGGGGTATTCTTTAGCTCACGCCTTGAGGCAAGAGCGAGAATGGTGAAAGCCAAACTTGTAGATAGTATGCCTCATCACTAGAGAGAGAATTAAATATGGCACGTAAACAACGTTTTCGTGAAGAAGAAGAAGCAGCGGTAGATATGACGCCAATGCTTGACATCGTATTTATCATGCTTATTTTCTTTATCGTAACTACATCGTTCGTTAAAGAGGCTGGTATCGAGGTCAATAAACCAAAAGCTGCCCAAGCTACGAAGCAAAAAAATGCTAACATTTTTATTGCAATTCGCAGCGACGGTGCAATCTGGATTGATAAACAGCAAGTTGATGTTGAACGTGTTTCAGCAAAAATCGAAAGTTTATTAGCAGAACAACCTACTGATGTTGTAATTTTGCAAGCTGATAAAGAAGCAAAACACGGTACAGTGGTTAAAGTGATGGACCAGATTAAAGCGACAGGTGATAACCTGAGAATTTCAATAGCTGGAGATCAGTAATGATTCGTTTTCTGTTTTCACTGATTGCAGGTGGGGCAGTTACTTTCGGCTTGTTCTACTTCATGGCATACCTCATTTCTGGTGGGGCTGACCGTAATACGGAACAAAAAGAGCAGATCATAGTCGAAATTATGACGAATCCGCCTGAATCTAAGGTGCAGGAGAGGAAGCGTGTACCGCCTCCGCCTCCGCCACCGCCAAAGCAGCCGCCTAAACCGCAGCCGCCACAGCCGGAAAACAGCAACCCAAGTACGAGCTTGTCGTTTAATATGCCAAGCATCGATGTGGGAAGCACGGCCGGTGGACTAAGTGGTCCAGGTGCATTTGGACGAGATGGTGATGCGACACCGATCGTTCGTATTGAACCAAAATATCCAACACAAGCAGCACGTGATGGTAAAGAAGGTTGGGTTCAACTTTCATTCACAATTGATGAGTTAGGTGGTGTGATTGACGTTGATGTAATCGACGCAGATCCAAAACGTATCTTTGACCGTGAAGCTAAACGTGCATTGCGTAAGTGGAAATACCGTCCTAAGATCATTGACGGAAAACCACAAAAGCAAGTTGGTTTACAAGTTCAACTAGACTTTAAACTTAACCAAGGCAACTAAGGAGGCGAGTAATGAGAAATTTTTCTAAAGTAACTGCACTTGCAATTCTTATGTCTGTGTCAGGTGTAGCATTGACTGCACCTGTTTTAGCGGCGCCAGATTACGCGAAAATTGAAGAGCGTAAGAAAGCAAAGACTAAAATCATGGGCGAACGTACTGGTAAAAAAGTAATTAAAGCGTTTGATTTGTATAATGAAGATGATGTTGATGGCGCAATTGCTTTATTGAAAGAGTTAGATCCGTCTAACGACTTTGATAAAGCAACTGTTAATCGTTACTTAGGCAGCATGTATGCTCAAAAAGAGCAGTACAAGGTTGCCATTAAGTACATGAAAGCAGCGATTGCACCAGATGTATTAAACTTTGCCGATCAGGCTCAGGGTTTAAAAACCCTAGGTGATATGTATGCAGGTACTGAACAATACAGTGCTGCCAAGCAAGCATATTATGATTGGATGGACTTTACAGGCGAAGAAGACCCCAAAGTTTACACTCGTATTGCGCAAGCAAGTTATGAGCTTAAACAGTTTAATGAGGTTCTTGAGCCGGCAAACAAAGCAATTAAGTTAGCAAAAGAGCCTAATAAAGCTCCTTATCAACTTAAATTAGCTGCCTATTTTGAGAAAAAGCAATATCAAAATATGGTTAAAGTTGCTGAAGAAATCGTTCGTGTATGGCCTGAAGACAAAAAGTCTTGGGTAGGCTTAGGTAAGTATTATTTACAAACCGAAGACTACAAGAAAGGGCTAGCAACTATGGAAGTTGCTTACAAGAACGGTTACTTTGAAAACGAAGTTGAATACAAAGTTCTAGCTAACTTTTATTCTTTAAACGAAATTCCTTATAAAGCAGCTGTAACGCTTGAAAAGGCCGTTAAAGAAGAAAAAGTTAAACGCACTAAGCAGAATATGAGTGCAATTGCTAGTAACTACCATCGTTCGAAAGATATAGAGAAAGCTGCTAAGTACTACGAAGAAGCTGCTAAATTTGATAATGACGCTGAGCTTTACCGCAAAGCAGGTTCATTACTTTTACAATCTGAAAAATTCAGTGCTGCTGTTGTTCGTTTGAACAAAGCATTAGAGCTTGGCTCTGAAAAGAAAGGTACTATTTATTCAGATTTAGCTGAAGCGTTTTACTACCAAGGCAAGTATAAGCAAGCACATGCTGCTATTACTAAAGCTATGGACGATCCAACCACACGCAGGTTTGCAAAAGGTTGGGCTACATATATTAAAGATAAAGCCGCTCGCAACGGTGTTAAAATTTAATATTTAATGTACTCTAGTATTTTTAAAAAGCCCCACTGGGGCTTTTTTTATTGGAATTAACATGAACAAAACGCCTATTATTTCATTGCTCTTTTGCTTGCTTTTAGCATCATGCTCAAAGCCAGCTGACTTATTTTCATCTTATGAAGAGGCACAAAGCGCGTTAATATCACTTAATACGGCTTTAAGTGCACAAGAGAACTTAAACAGTACAGGGCTCAGTAATGAACAACTGCTTTTTACTGATGCATATTTAGCGCATCGCCACGCTATTTACCAGCAGTTAATGCAAATGAAGTTAACTGTTGCGCAAACTAATCAGGTAAATTATTTGGTGATTGCTGAGCGATTTCCAGAGCGTTATTTTGCATGGCCTGCACACACTGATGTGTTATCAAACATGCTTTCGATATTTAAAAATGATGCTCAGTATAAAAACATTGAGCAATGGCTGATATTTGTTCAAACACAGCTTAAAGCCGCTGAGCAAAGTAACTTAAAGCTTAATAAAATAGAGCATAATTATTTAAAGCACTATGTACAGCAAGCAATTAACAGTACAGACACACCTATTGAGCTTAATGAGTCTCTGAGTGTATTAAATAATTACTTAGCGCAGTATAAGCCAAGAGGCAGCATTGGGTTGTCTGGCCTTGCTAATGGCAGCCAGTGGTATCAAAGTAAATTAAATTATTTTGCAAATGATGTGCTTTCACCGCTTGAGTGGCTAAGTCGCATTGATAGTAAATTTAAATCAATGCAGAGTCAAAAACAGCACACAATGGTAGAAGCTTCAAATGTCTCACAGCTTACCAAATTACTTTTAACTGATTCTAAAATAATGGGTTTAGACTGGTCAACGGGTTATACGCTATTACCTCAGCGGGCTAACACTACACAATTAGAACCTGCCGATGCGCAGCTCTATATGGCTATGATGGAAACTGATCTTGGGGTGCATTATCATGCGTGGACACTATCGCAAGCGCGTTTGAATTTACTAAAACGTTTAAATATTAGTGAAGAAGATGCGAGGATATTAGTTGAGGATATTATTTTTTATCCAGGGCAATCATTTAGTTTTGCACCGCAATTACTCAATTAAATTTAAGTGCGCTACTACTTAGCGCACTTATCACACCGCTGAGCAGCAGGGTCTCTTTCTAAGCGCTGCTCTGATATTTTTTCTTCACAGTCACAGCAGTAGCCATATTGACCAATATCCATTTGGCTAATTGCTGCTTCAAGCTTGTTCATTCGTTCAATTAACGGATTATACTCATTACCTAATTGCTGAGCGGCTAAATCGAGCCATTCTTCATTAGATGTTTGGGTTAGGATGCAGAGCAAGTTTTGATGTGTAGGGTGAGTCGATTGTGACAGCAAACCTAATATCGTTGCTTTAACACTTTCAATTTCATCGTTTAGTCGTTGCTGGTGATGCATTAGCAGTATAACCCTTAAGTTAATTTGTAGTGATACTGCTATTATCTATTTAGATTTGTTTAGGTGTTATGATTTGCATCAAATTGTGGCGCTTTCGCATATTTCTTTAATACTTCAGCTACCTCATCCTTTGCTTTTAAACGACGAATTTCATCAAATAATAGCCCAGCTTGTGGATATTGGCGTTTTAAATAACCAAGCCATTGCTTTGTTCGAGATGCAAAATATTTATTATCTTTGCTAGCTGTTTGGTGCATAGATGAATGAATAATATGGTGTAAAATATTCTCCCAAGTGAGCTCGCTGTAGCTTTCGTTATTAACTTGCGCTTTAATTTTTCTTGCGAGATCAGGATGTGAAAGGGCGCCACGACCAATCATCAAATCACGGCAACCACTGCGTTTTTGGCATAAAAGAGCATCTTCTATTTGCCAAATTTCGCCATTGGCGACCACTGCAATTTGTTTATCTTTGACCAAAGGAGGGATTTTTTCCCAATAGGCGGGTGGATTGTAGCCATCGCGTTTAGTTCTTGCATGTATAGCAATGCTGTTAGCACCAGCGTTAACAACGGCATCGACAATTTCTTGGCTGTTACTATCATCATCAAAACCTAAGCGAATTTTAGCACTTACTTCATGTTCATCATCAACGGCATCCCTTACCGTTTTTATAATCGAGTACATATGTTCTGGATCTTTGAGTAATACAGCACCGCCTTTGCTTTTATTGACTGTTTTTGCTGGGCAACCAAAGTTTAAATCAACGCCATGAGAGCCTAAGCCAATTGCTTTTACAGCATTTTCTGCTAACACGTCGGCTACTTGGCCTAATAACTGAATGCGAACTGGAGTACCACTACGAGTGAGTCCCGCATTTTTAAGTTCAGGGCAATAACGGTGGAATACTTTATCTGGAAGGCAAGTATCTACAACACGGATAAATTCGGTCACACAAAGATCGAAGCCGCCTATGTCGGTAAGTAGTTGCCGCATCTTAAAGTCAACGACACCTTCCATGGGTGCTAAAATAAGTTTCATAGTGTGATTAATGTATTACTAAAAAAGGAGCGCCAGTTTACCTGTAAATCATAAATTCATAAAACGCTTATTAGCGTTCACAGAGAGTTAAATAACTTATTTGCAAAAAAAATAGAAAATTTGAAAGTTTTTAGTTTAATGCCGGTCTACTTTTATAATGATGTTCAACAAGTTTAAAAGGTAATTAAAAATGAATACAATAAAGAAAAACTCAATTGCATTAACATTAGGCGCAGTGGTTGTTGGCAGCGCAAGTATGGCGAGTACTGATGTTAAAGCTAATCCATTTGAGTTTCAACAAATGGTAGCTGGTTATCAATTAGACGCTGGTGAAGGCAAGTGCGGCGAAGGAAAATGTGGCGGCGACGCTAAAGCGAAAAAAGAAGGCAAGTGCGGCGAAGGTAAATGCGGCGGTGATGCTAAAGCGAAAAAAGAAGGCAAGTGCGGCGAAGGTAAATGCGGCGGTGATGCTAAAGCGAAAAAAGAAGGTAAGTGCGGCGAAGGTAAATGCGGCGGTGATGCTAAAGCGAAAAAAGAAGGTAAGTGCGGCGAAGGTAAATGCGGCGGTGATGCTAAGGCCAAAAAAGAAGGCAAGTGCGGCGAAGGTAAATGCGGCGGTGATGCTAAGGCTAAAAAAGAAGGCAAGTGCGGCGAAGGTAAATGTGGTGGTAGCCACTAAACTTTTCTTTTTCAGATAAGCGAGAGGGCCATTAGGCCCTTTTTATTTAATATGAGGTTTTATTATGGCTCAAAATCAAACGCCTAACTTTGGCATGGTCGGTTTAGGCTTGCGAAGAGAAATGCTAGATGAGCTTGAGCATGCTATACCAAAACAAATTGAGTTTATGGAAGTGGCCCCAGAGAACTGGTTAAAGCTAGGTGGGCGCTTTGAAAAGCAATTTAAGCAGTTAACTAATAATAATCACTTTGTTTGTCATGGTTTGTCTCTTTCTATTGGCTCACCTGAGCCGCTTGATATTGAATTTATAAAGTCGTTAAAATCTTTCTTTGATCACCACAATATTAAAGCTTATAGCGAACATTTAAGCTATTGCTCAGGTAAAGGCCATATGTATGACTTAATGCCAATTCCTTTTACTGAAGAAGCGATCAAACATGTCGTTTCTCGGGTTAAGCAGGTACAAGATATATTAGAGCGACCACTTGTGCTGGAAAATGTGTCTTATTATGGTGCCCCTGGTCAGCAGCTATCAGAGCTTGAATTTACCAATGCTATTTTAGAAGACGCAGACTGCCAGTTGCTATTAGACGTTAATAATATTTATGTGAACTCGATTAATCATGGTTATGATGCACAAGCGTTTTTAAGTGGGCTACCAACTAATAAAATTGCCTATTGTCATGTTGCAGGCCACTACAATGAGGCTGATGACCTTATTATAGATACTCATGGCGCAGATGTTATTGACCCTGTCTGGCAATTGCTCGATAGCGCATATCAGGCACATGGTGTTTTTCCCACACTGCTAGAGCGAGATTTTAATATTCCACCTATTAACGTGTTAACCAAAGAGCTGGATATAATCCATCAATTACAAGCAAAGCACCTTAAGGTGTTATCAACAGCACAAAGCGCTTAGCTGTTTGAATTTAATAAGTACTTGCTATTTTAGGGTTTTATAAGAGTCGTTATTATGAGTTTTATCGATGTGCAAAATGAGTTTATGGCCCATATTCGAGAGCCTAATAAGCAGCCGTGTCCAATCGATGTTGAAGACAGACGAATGGCCATTTACCGGGACCTGTTTTTTAATAATATTAATGGCTTTGTTTCATCGGCATTTCCAGTTTTAAAAACACTCTATAGTGATCAAGAGTGGCTATTACTGGTTCGTCAATTTTTTAGTGAGCATGATTGCCAGTCTCCTTACTTTTTAGATATTGCTGAAGAATTTATTACCTATTTAATGACAAGCTATGTACCGAAAGAGTCTGATCCGGTGTTTATGCTGGCGCTAGCCCATTATGAATGGATTGAGCTTGACGTGTCTGTAATGAAGGCTGACCCCCGTGAGCTCCCTCTAAGCACTAATAAGCTTACTCATTCTCCTTTGTATTTATCTAAAACAGCGCGTAACTTAAGCTACGACTATCCAGTGCAACATATAAGTGAAGAGTTTCAACCTCAACAGCCTTCAGAACAGCCGTATTTCTTTGTTGTTTACCGCGATGAGAGTGATGAGGTGCAATTTTTGGCCACCAATGCCATGACAGCCATGCTACTGTCTATTATTGAAAATGAAGCGGGGAGTACGTTTGAGCAGGTTTGCCAACAGGTTAGTGAAAATGCACCACAATTTAATCTTGAGCAAATAACACAAGGGGCACTGAGTACCTTAACAGCTATGGCACAGCGGCAAATTATAGTGACAAAAAATCAAGACTAAGCTCTTTATTGATTATTTCACATCGTCTATTATAGCGCCTTTATTTGTTGTGCTTAATAAAAGGTTGTACCCATGTCAGATGATAAAGACTTTAAAGACCCGTTCAATGCGGCTTACTTTTTTGCATTCTTAGCCGTATTTGCTGGAATAGGGTGTTTAAATGCCATTTTAGGTTGGATCACCAGCTTAACTTAATCAGGTTTTATTTTAAGGCTGTTGTTTTTCATCAGCCTTACATTTTTATCACTTCCCTCTCCCGACACTTTATAATTATCGCAAACTCGCAATTTACGACCACTTAAGGTTATAATCACCTGCTTTGTAATATTAATCATTGAGCAGTTAAAATTATGACTCAAGTAACACCAGCAATTATCAAAAACAGCATTACTACAATTGCTGATTATCCTAAAGCGGGCATTATGTTTCGCGATGTAACAACCCTAATGGCAAACCCTGAAGCGTTTAAAGCAACCATAGATGCATTTATTGACGCTTATAAAGACCAAGGTTTTACTAAAATTATCGGCACTGAATCACGTGGCTTTATTTTTGGTGCTCCGCTATCTTATGCTTTGGGAATTCCTTTTATCCCTGTTCGTAAACCAGGTAAATTACCGCGCGAAGTTATTCGCCAAGATTACCAACTCGAATATGGCGAAGATACACTAGAGCTTCATACTGATGCGATTGTAGCCGGTGATAAAGTCTTGTTAGTTGACGACTTGTTGGCGACCGGTGGTACAATTGAAGCAACAGCCAAGTTGGTTGCAAAATTAGGCGGTAACGCCACAGATGCTGCCTTTGTTGTATCACTTCCAGAGCTTGGTGGTGAGCAACGCATTGAGAAAATGGGCATCAATATTTTAAAATTGGTTGAATTCGAAGGCGAATAATCGATGAGTTATCAGGTTCTAGCGAGAAAATGGCGTCCTCAAACCTTTCATGAATTGGTTGGGCAGTCTCATGTAAAACAGGCGCTGGTAAACGCGCTGACTCAAAATAGACTGCATCACGCTTATTTATTCACTGGAACCCGTGGTGTTGGTAAAACCACCATTGCCCGTATTTTTGCCAAAAGCTTAAATTGTGATGAAGGTATATCTGCCACACCATGTGGTCAATGTAGTAGCTGTGTTGATATAGAGGCAGGGCGCTACATTGATTTACTCGAAATAGATGCGGCCTCACGCACTAAGGTTGAGGATACGCGTGAGATCCTCGATAACGTTCAATATGCGCCAACGCGCGGACGTTACAAAGTATATCTAATCGATGAAGTACACATGTTGTCAAAGCACAGCTTTAATGCGTTATTAAAAACGCTTGAAGAGCCGCCTGAGCATGTGAAATTTTTGCTCGCAACCACTGATCCTCAAAAATTACCAGTGACGATTTTATCTCGCTGTTTACAGTTTAATCTGAATGCATTATCGCAAGCTGAGATTAAGCAACAGCTTGAGCATGTGCTTACCCATGAGCAGCTTAACTTCGATAATGATGCGCTAAGTATTATTGCCAAAGCGGCCGATGGTAGTATGCGAGATGCATTAAGTCTGACCGATCAGGCTATTGCTCAAACAAATGGTGATATTAAAAATCAAGCTGTACAAGACATGCTTGGTTTAATGGACACCCATTACAGTCAAAGTTTACTTGCGGCATTATTAGCGCAAGATGGCACAGCCTTGATGAATGAAGTTGCTCAAGTCGCTAGCCGAAATCCAAATTACATTGCGCTGCTTGATGACTTAATTGCGCTAACGCATGTGATTCAATTGAGTCAATTAGTCCCTGAAGCAGCAGCGCTTGATAGCAATAACGCCGATTACATTGAGCATGTTGCAGCGCATACCCATGCCCAACAAATTCAAGTGTATTACCAGTTATTACTCAATGGCAAAAAAGATTTACAATGGGCACCTGAGCCTCGTTTAGGATTTGAAATGATTATGCTCAGGTTATTGGCATTTGAACCTACGCAGTTGCAAACCAATCAACCTGAACCTAGCTCACAAGCTGCGCCAGAGCAAAATAGTGCAGGGCGGGCTAATGCACTGCGTGATATTTTAAATAAAAATAAACCAGCGCAGAGTAATGCTCCTCAAATTCAGCCATTAGCAACGAATACGCAGCCAACAAAAGCCGCTGAGCCTGAGGTTTCAAAGCCTGATTATAGCCAAACACAACTTGAGCAAAGTTCGATACAAAGTCAGCCTCAAATTGTCGATACCCCTCCTGTAATAAGTGATGAACAAGCGCAGCGTCAAAGCGAAGATGATGCCTACATGCAGCACAGTGATGTAGAACAAACCATTGCCGCACAATACGATGATGTAATGAGTAGCGCGGTTGATCAAGGGTTTAACCCTGAGTTAGCAAATGCCACAAGTAACGCAGATCAGTCTGCGTCATCAATGGGTGAGCAAGAAGCGCGAGCACAGTCAGCAATAGCGCGTATTTTACGCGATAGAAACATTTCGGGTGCCGGTAAGCTTTCAAGTGCCGCTATTGAAAAGCCAACTGAAGAAAAACCAGCACCGACAAAATCCGAATTTAGTCGCCCGGTAGGCAATGAAGCACAAACTGTATCGCAGCAGCCACCCCCATGGGATAATGAGGTGAACGATGACCTGCAAAAAAAGCCTCAGCTCCCAGCACAGGGGAGCCGAGCTCAGGTAGCAAATAAGCCAGCGAGTAAAGTTGACTTTAAAGCAAAGCATCAAACGATTACTGAAAATTTAGCACCGGAGCTATTAGAGCAAATTAACCCGCAAAAACCAGCACCTGTTGTTGAACAAGAGCCTAGTATTCCCGTACCAGATGATTTTCAAAGCCCAATTAGTGAAATTAGATTTGCCCATCAACAAGACGAATGGGCCTATTTAATAAAGCGTATGGGACTTGGCGGACGTATGCGCCAGTTTGCATTGCATTCAATTTTTACCAAACAAGACAATCATTTTCATATTGAAGTGGATGAATCGCAAAAGCACTTAGATACGCCAATGTTACGTCAAAAGTTAAATGTGGCGTTATCTAGTATTTATGGACACAACGTTGAGCTTAATATTGATTTTGCTAGCGGGGTGATTGACTCACCTTATTTGATTCAACAAAAAATTGATGCAGGTCGTCACCAGCAAGCGATTGATGTGATCACCAGCGATGAAAATATAGTACAATTTCAACAGCTATTTAGCGCTGAAATTGACGAAAACAGTATTCAGGCATTGTAATTAACGACCAGTGCCCTTATTTATACTTCAGTTAATGTATTAAAAGAAAGAGAGACGATTATGTTTAAAGGTGGAATGGGTAACATGATGAAGCAAGCGCAGCAAATGCAAGAGCGCATGCAAAAAGCCCAAGAAGAAATCGCAACAATGGAAGTGGTTGGTGAAGCCGGTGCTGGTTTAGTGAAAGTAACTATGCTTGGTAACCACAATGTTCGTCGTGTTGAGCTTGATGAAAGCTTAATGGAAGATGACAAAGACATGATTGAAGATTTACTTGCAGCAGCGTGTAATGATGCTGTTCGCCGTGTTGCTGAAGAAACTCAAGAGCGCATGGGCAAAGTAACAGGCGGTATGCAATTACCACCTGGTATGAAAATGCCGTTCTAAGCAACTATGCAACTTTCAGATAGTTTAACATCGCTAATAGAAGCACTTCGTTGTCAGCCAGGTATTGGCCCGAAATCTGCTCAGCGCATTGCATTTCATTTATTAGAGCGCGACCGCAAAGGTGGCACTCAGCTTGGGAATGCGCTAACAAAAGCGATGACGGCTGTAGGGCATTGTCAGTCGTGCCGCACGTTTACCGAGCAAGCGCAATGTGATATTTGCTTAAGCACTAAGCGTCAAGACAGTGGTATTTTATGTGTGGTTGAGTCGCCTACAGATGTGTTAGCGATTGAACAAACAGGCCAATACAAAGGACTCTATTTTGTATTAATGGGACATTTGTCACCGATTGATGGTATAGGGCCTAAAGAAATTGGTCTAGACGTGCTTGAGCAAAAGCTTGCCCATGGCGGTATTAATGAAGTTATATTAGCCACTAACCCTACGGTTGAAGGTGAAACAACGGCTCATTATATTGCCCAGCTTTGTCATAAATACAAAGTGGGTGCATCGCGAATAGCTCATGGTATTCCTGTGGGTGGCGAGCTTGATTTAGTCGATGGCACAACCTTAATGCATGCATTTAGTGGCAGGCGCTTAGTCAGCCATGAATAGTTTATTTTAAGCTTAACTATTTGAACTTACTTTAAAAGCCTACATACATGCTGTAGGCTTTTTTGTTGGCTTTAATTGCAATATAAACAAAAACTTAAGGATGGTATGGCTGCAATAACCCAAAGTGCTAATGTGATTGTTGATGACTTTATCGCACCTGTTTGCCATGAACACATAAAAATTATTTATCAAGATGATGATATTTTATTGATCAATAAACCTAGCGGCTTGTTGAGCTTGTCGGGTAAAAACCCTCTTAACTGGGATTCGGTTCACTATAGGCTTGTTAATGGCCAACAAGGCGTTACCGCAGCGTTTCCTACTGCGATATTACCCCACCGTTTAGATTTAGGTACCTCCGGAGTGATGGTGGTAGCACTTAACGAGCAAGCAGCTAAAGCACTGAATCAGCAATTCCAATCCCGAAGTGTTAAAAAGCAATATCGCGCAATGCTCTTTGGATTGGTTGCTGAGCCTCAGGGAGAAATTACTGCGCCTATAGCAAAAGATAAAATGTTATTTCCGAAAGTGAAAATTTGTCACCAGAGCGGCAAACCCTCGCGCACTCAATTTAAAGTGGTTAAACGCTTTAACAAAGAGCAAAAAACTTTGGTCGATTTTACTCCTATAACTGGACGCACTCATCAACTTAGAATTCACAGTTTAATTTTTGGCCACCCTATACTAGGATGTGATTTATATAAAAATGATTGCAGTGAGCTGGATGCTCAACGATTATTATTGCATGCCAGCGATTTATTTTTTGTTCATCCATGCACTGATAAGTCAATGCACGGGCATGCCACAACGCCTTTTTAGTTGATTAAGCCCTTTAAAGTGTCTTTGAATGGGGTTTTTTATTTTTTTTACTTGAACTTCTCACGGCTCACCCCATATTAAGTGCATAACGCAGACACTTTGCAAATTGGAGATACATAAATGACTGCAGCACAAAAAGAAACATTAGGCTTTCAAACAGAAGTAAAACAACTATTAAACTTAATGATTCACTCGCTTTATTCAAATAAAGAAATCTTTTTACGCGAGCTTGTATCAAATGCATCTGACGCAGCCGATAAACTACGCTTTTTAGCCCTTTCAAACGGTGACCTTTATCAAGGTGATGCAGATTTACGCGTACGTATAAGCGCCGATAAAGACGCTAACACAGTGACCATTTCTGATAATGGTATTGGTATGACGCGTGATGAAGTGATCAGCTCATTAGGCACAATTGCTAAGTCGGGTACGGCTGAATTTTTCAAAAACTTAACGGGCGATCAAAGTAAAGATTCACAGCTTATTGGTCAATTTGGTGTTGGTTTTTATTCAGCATTTATTGTTGCTGATGAAGTGACTGTTCGTACTCGTAAAGCAGGAGAGACTACAGCGGTTGAATGGCAGTCAAAAGGTGAAGGCGAGTACACGCTACAAGAAATCGAAAAAGAAGGCCGTGGTACAGATATTATTTTACATCTTCGTGAAGAAGAAAATGAATATGCAGATGAATGGCGTCTTCGCAGTATCGTTACTAAATACTCTGATCATATTTCTACACCAGTACAAATGTACAAGGCAGAAGTACCTGAGTCTGAAGGTGAAGATGGTGAAAAAATTCCGGCTGTTCCAGGTGAGTGGGAAAGCATTAACCGTGCAACTGCATTATGGACACGTGACAAATCAGAAATCTCTGAGGACGAATACAAAGAGTTTTATAAGCATGTAAGCCACGATTGGGAAGATCCGCTTAGCTGGGGACATAATAAAGTTGAAGGTAAAACTGAATACACCAGTTTGTTATACATTCCAAAAAAAGCACCTTTTGATTTATGGAACCGTGAGCGCCAAAGTGGTTTAAAACTTTATGTTCAACGCGTGTTTATTATGGATGACGCTGAACAGTTTATGCCAAGCTACTTACGTTTTGTTAAAGGCTTATTAGACTCAAACGATTTACCACTAAACGTATCGCGTGAAATTTTACAAGACAACAAAGTTACCCAAGCTATTCGCAAGGGGTGTACGTCGCGTATTATTAAAATGCTTGAGCGTATGGCTAAAAACAAAGCCGATGATTACCAAACATTTTGGAATGAATTTGGTCAGGTAATGAAAGAAGGGCCTGCAGAAGATGCGGCCAACAAAGAAAGCATTGCTAAATTATTACGCTTTTCATCAACGCACACCGACTCAGAAACTCAAGATGTTTCACTTGAGCAATACATTGAGCGCATGAAAGATAGCCAAGATAAAATTTACTATGTGGTTGCTGACTCATTTATTGCTGCTAAAAATTCACCACACTTAGAAATCTTCCGTAAAAAAGGCATTGAAGTATTATTGCTAAGCGATCGTGTAGATGAGTGGATGATGAGCCATTTAACGGAATTTGGCGAAAAGCAATTTCAGTCAATTACCCGCGGTGATCTAGATTTAGGTAAGCTAGATGACGAAGAAACTAAAAAAGCACAAGAAGAGTCTGAAAAAGAAGTTGCAGGCTTGGTTGAGCGTATCAAAACTGCATTAGGAGATGATGTTAAAGATGTACGCTTTACTCACCGCTTAACCGACTCACCAGCGTGTGTAGTGAGTGATGACAATGACATGAGCTCGCAAATGCAAAAGCTAATGGAGTCAGTAGGTCAAGCTGTTCCAGAGGCTAAGCCTGTGTTTGAATTAAACCCAGAGCACCAACTGGTTAAGCATTTAAATGATGAACAAGACGAAGATAAGTTTGCACAGTGGTCACATGTACTACTAGACCAAGCCTTGCTTGCAGAGCGCGGTACGCTTAAAGATCCAACTGGATTTGTAACTCGCTTAAATAAACTTATGCTTGATTTAAGCAAATAAGTATAAAAATCAATGATTGAGTAAAAAGGGAACGTCTGTTCCCTTTTTTTATGCCCTGCTCGAAGGGTTCTGCCTAAGGGCGATTTACTCTTTGTTGCTTACATGGATGTAGGCAGGGGGTGAGCAGAACGCGGAAGCTTTACTCGGTTTTTACTTAGCCCAGCAGGTGACAAACCCCGCGCCGCGATTAAATTCTCCCTAGTTTGAACAAATATTAATCCGCAAAGGTCAACAGACCCTAGACAATTAGTATAAGTTACTTGAGTATCTGTAGCGCTTATGGAAGAATTCAGACTTTAAAATAAACTCTCATATTAGGGGACAATGATATGCGCATTATTCTTTTGGGCGCGCCGGGTGCAGGTAAAGGTACTCAAGCTCAGTTTTTAATGGATAGATACGGTATTCCACAAATTTCTACCGGTGATATGCTACGAGCTGCAATTAAAGAGGGCACACCACTTGGCCTAGAAGCAAAAAAAGTAATGGACGCAGGTCAGCTTATTTCTGACGATATTATTATTGGCCTTGTTAAAGAGCGTATTGCCAAGCCAGATTGTGAAAAAGGCTTCTTACTAGATGGTTTCCCACGCACAATTCCACAAGCTGATGCAATGAAAGAAAATGGCGTAGTGGTTGATCACGTTATTGAATTTGATGTTGCTGATGAAGTTATCGTTGAGCGTATGGGCGGACGTCGTGTTCATCCTGGCTCTGGCCGTGTTTACCATGTTGTTTACAATCCTCCAAAAGAGGAAGGTAAAGACAACGAAACAGGTGAAGAACTAATTATTCGTGCAGATGATACCGAAGAGACAGTTCGTAAACGCTTAGGTATTTACCATGAGCAAACAATGCCATTGGTTGACTACTACCAAGCAGAAGCTAAAGCGGGTAATACTCAGTACCATAAATTAGATGGTACCCAAGCGGTTGAAGCAGTAAGCAAGCAACTAGCTGAGCTACTAGGTTAATTTTTTAACCACACAGCAGAATAAAAAAAACCGCTTTTATAGCGGTTTTTTATTTCCTGAAATTCGACCTTTAAAGCATTTTAAGCTTTTCAATGACGCTATCATATTCAGGCTCGGTTGATAAACTACTAACTAATTGCTTATAAATAACCTTATGGCTCTTATCAAGAATAAAAACAGAGCGGGTAAGTAATCCCATATCTTTAATGATTAAGCCATACTGTTGACCAAAATCACGCCATACAGAATCAGAAAGCGTCGTTACTTTATCGATATTTTCGGCCTTACAAAAACGCTTTTGCGCAAATGGTAAATCGGCACTAATAGTGAGCATGGCCACGCCTGGAAATTGTTGGGCGACTTTTTCATTAAAGTGCTTAGTTTGTAAGCTACAAATACCGGTATCTAAGCTCGGAACAACACTAATTAATACAGCTTGGCCTTTATAATCTTCTAACGTAACAGCAGTGAAACTGTCATTAACTACTTTAAAGTTAGGGGCATCTTCACCAACTTTAAGGCCTTTCCCTAATAAGGTAACTGGCTTACCTTGTGCAGTTACTTTTCCTGCATCGAGTGTGTTTTCGGGTAAATCTGCGGCAAAACTGGCACAGCAAAATAGGCTTAATGCAAAAGCTAATGTACGACGCATGGAGTTTTTTCCTTTTAAATTAACGCAATAGTTGTGAGTGTATTATAATGTAGATAAGTAACCAAGCAGAAAAATCCACAGCTTTATTTTTGCCTAAAATTGAAAATAAGTAATACATTGATTACTATGTATGTATAAGAAATAGGTATTATTTTTTATGTATCCGTGGCTTGTTCTACACGCTTAAAATTACACCCAGTTTTAAAATAGTGAGATTGTATGTCAACATCGGTTTTAATATGTGATGATTCAAAATTAGCACGACGCCAGTTGGCTCGTTCCTTACCCGATGATTGGGATATTAAAATTGAATTTGCATGTGACGGTGTAGACTGCATAAAACAAATAAGCAAAGCCCAACCTGAAATTCTTTTCCTTGATTTAAATATGCCAGAGATGGACGGCTATGGTGTGTTGGCAGCAATGAAAGATCAGGGACTAGACGTGCTCACTGTGGTGGTATCGGGCGATATTCAACCAAGCGCACATCAACGTGTACTTGAACTTGGCGCCATAGACTTTATTCAAAAACCATGTTCCCCTGAAAAGCTCGCTGCCATTATAGAGCACCATGGCATAAGAGATAGAGCACTGCGTGAACGTTTGTCCCACACTTTAGGTGAACAAGTTGACCCTGATGTTCGTGATATATACCAAGAGCTGACTAATGTTGCTATGGGCCAAGCAGGGGATCTACTTGCACGACTGCTTAATGTATTTGTTAAGCTACCCATTCCTAATGTTAATGTTTTAGAAGTCAGTGAGCTTAATATGGCGCTAAGCTCTGTTGATACCAATGACACTACGTCGGGTATTTGCCAAGGTTTTATTGGCGGCGGGGTATCTGGTGAGGCGTTATTACTTTTAAATGATTCTAGTTTTAAAGAAATAGCCTCATTAATGAATTACGAAGGTGAATTAAACGACAGGGTTGAGTTAGAGTTGCTAATGGATGTAAGTAACATTTTAATTGGCGCTATATTAACAGGCTTATCAAAGCAGCTCGACATGACCTTTAGTCAAGGCCATCCCATTGTATTGGGCCAGCACCGTGATGTTTCTGAGCTTGTTCAGTCTAATAAGTCGCGTTGGCAACGGACACTTGCCATAGAAATTAGTTACGGTATTGAAAATCATGATATTAGTTGTGATTTAATGTTGCTCTTTACTGAAGATTCACTTAAAACTTTGAAATATAAAGTTGCTTATCTACTGGAAGATTAAATATTTATGCCAGCTGATTTAGATTTAAATGAAATCCATTGGTTAATGGACATGTTTAATACTGTTGATGTAGGCCTTGTGGTGCTTGATAGAGACTACAAGGTGTGCGTTTGGAATGGCTTTATGGAAAACCATTCTGGGCTGTTACCGAGTGCAGTAAAAGATAAAGACTTGTTTGATCTATTTCCAGCCATAGATGAAAAATGGTTTAGAAGTAAAGCAGAGTCAGTGTTTGTATTAAAAAATCGCTCATTTACTATTTGGGAACAGCAGCCTTATATTTTTCGTTTTAAAAATTATCGACCGATTACAGGTAAAGCGGATTATATGTATCAAAACGCCACGTTTATTCCACTTACGAATGTACGAGGGGAAGTAGAGCATATTTGTATTATTATCTACGATGTAACGGATATTGCAGTTAATAAAAAAGAGCTTGAAGAGTTAAACAAAAAATTAGAGCAAGTAAGCCAAACTGACAGCCTTACCCAGCTTGCAAACCGAGGACATTGGGAGCATTTGTTACATCAAGAATTTTTACGTACTAAGCGCAGTGAAGGTTGCTGCTCGTTATTAATTTTTGATATTGATCACTTTAAAAAGGTAAACGATGACTTTGGTCATAGTGCGGGAGATGAAGCACTTCGTCATATAGCGAGTTTACTTAAAACTGCATTGCGTGAAACTGATATTGCTGGGCGATACGGCGGTGAAGAGTTTGTTGTTACTTTATTAGATACCGATAAACAAGGGGCTATCGTATTTGCTGAGCGCTTACGCCAATTAATCGAAACCTCACCAGCGAAATACAAAGAGCACACTATGCATATGGCCATTAGTGTGGGTATTGCCTGCTTTGACAACGAATTTAAAGATCATGAGCGTTGGATTGAAGCTGCCGATAAAGCACTTTACCATTCAAAAGAAACCGGTCGAAATAAAGTGTCGGTATATGCTGATATAAAAAATGATGCGTAAGCATCATTTTTTAATTGGGAGGTAAAATAAGTAATTCAGTTTTGAGTAAACGCATTATTTTTTCTGCAGTATTACCAATGAGCTTAGCTTTAATCCCTACATTTCCTACAGAGCCTATAATCACTAAATCAGCATTAAGCTTAGCCGCTAAGCTTGAGATCACCTGCTCGGGTAATCCCGCTTTAATATGAAGCTTATCGCGCAAGTTATTATCAGTTATAAGGGCCTGCTGCGATTGTGGTCGTTTCTCAAACGTGTTCCTTAGAAAAAACCAAGCCTAAATCTCTTAATATTGGAGAAATATAGACAGTATAACCTGCATAAAACTCACAATCAGTTCGCTCTGCATATTTTTACTCTGTTGTATGGCGTGAGTCATCGCTTGGGCATTGACCAATGGTTGAAATATCACCAGAATTTGACTCCTGTTCAAGTTTTACCTTAAAGCCCCATAGTCTGTAAAGGTGTTTTAATACCTCCTCATGGGAGTTGGCCAGTGGAATGGCGTTGTGAGGGATATATCGCAGTGTTAATGAGCGATCTCCACGCAAGTCTACATCGTAAACTTGTATGTTAGGTTCATGATTACTAAGGTTATATTGTGCAGAAAGTGCCTCTCTAACCGCTTTGTAGCCATTATCGTCATGAATAGCGCCTATTTGTAAATGTGGGTTATTAGCATGGTCTACTATAGTAAACAATTTAAAGTCTCTGATCAGTTTTGGCGATAAAAATTGGCTAATAAAACTTTCATCTTTAAAGTTTTGCATTGCAAAGTGAAGAGTTTCAAGCCAGTCACTACCAGCATGTTCAGGAAACCAGCGTTTATCTTCTTCTGTCGGGTTTTCACAAATTCGGCGTATATCTACCATCATATTAAAACCCAGCGCATAGGGGTTAATACCTGAGTAATAATCGCTATTATAAGGGGGTTGATACACAACATTTGTATGGCTTTGTAAAAACTCTAACATAAATGAGTCGGTTAGTTTTCCCTCATCATATAAGTGGTTCAAAATAGTGTAGTGCCAAAAAGTGGCCCAACCTTCATTCATAACCTGTGTTTGTTTTTGCGGATAAAAGTACTGCGATATTTTTCGCACAATACGTACGATTTCTCGTTGCCATGGCTCAAGTAAAGGAGCATTTTTTTCAATAAAATACAGAATGTTTTCCTGTGGCTCTTGCGGAAAGTGGCGCTCACTTTTTTTTGATTCTTGCTGCTGAGAGGGAATGGTACGCCATAGTTCATTAACTTGTGATTGTAAGTACTCAGCCCGTTCTTGCTGGCGTTTTTGTTCTTCAAATAACGAAATACGCTGCGGACGTTTATACCTGTCAACACCATAACTCATTAACGCATGGCAAGAGTCGAGTATGCTTTCTACTTCAGAAATACCGTATTTCTCTTCACAGCGGCTAATATAGTTTTTAGCAAACAATAAATAGTCAATTATAGAACCGGCATCAGTCCATGTTTTAAATAAATAATTCCCCTTAAAAAAAGAGTTATGCCCGTAACACGCATGTGCCATAACCAATGCCTGCATCGGCAGCGTATTTTCTTCCATTAAATAAGCTATACATGGATTGGAGTTAATCACAATTTCATATGCAAGGCCCATTTGACCTCGTTTATAATTTTGTTCTGTTTGGATAAACTTTTTACCGTAAGACCAGTGAGTATAGCCAATAGGCATGCCTACACTGGAGTAAGCATCCATCATTTGCTCAGCAGTGATCACTTCAATTTGGTTAGGGTATGTGTCTAGTTTATAATGCTCAGCAACACGTGCAATTTCATCTTGATATTGCTGAAGTAACTCAAAGGTCCAATCGGGCCCATCACTGATTCGCTCGTTATTCATATTGCTACCTCGCTTTGGCTATGCAGCCCCTTGCTGTTGACGGCCTTTTTTAAATAGCTCCCTAAATATAGGGTAAATGTCTTCAACACCTTGAATATGTTGGATGGCAAAATTACTGTGAGTTTGGCTTATGCTTTGGTACTCGCGCCATAAACTTTGGTGGGCGCGGGTAGTAATTTCTATATAGGCAAAATATCGCACTGCGCTTAACAGTTTGTTACGTAAAATATGCCCACATTGCGGGGTATCATCTGCCCAGTTATCACCATCAGAGGCTTGTGCTGCGTATATATTCCATTCATCAGCATTATAGCGCTCTGCTATTATTTCATTCATCAGCTTAAGCGCACTTGAAACGATAGTACCGCCCGTTTCTTGGGAGTAAAAAAACTCTTGTTCATCAACTTCTTTAGCTTGAGTATGATGACGAATATACACAACCTCAATGTCTTTATAGCTGCGAGTTAAAAACTGATAAAGCAAAATATAAAAGCGTTTTGCCATGTCTTTGGTGGCTTGATCCATTGAACCGGATACATCCATAATACAAAACATTACTGCTTTGCTGGTTGGGTGTGGTTGTTTATTATAGTTACGAAAACGCAAATCGTAGTTATCAATAAAGGGTACCGATTTAATTTGCTGCTTTAGAATGTCGATTTCTTGTTGCAACAATGTCACAGCGGCTTTGTCGCAGTGTGGTTGTTCAAGCAGTAGTGCTAATTGCCCCTCAAGTTCACTAAGGCGGCGCTTTTTTCCTGCGGTCATTGCAATTCTACGAGCTAAAGAGCCTTGTAATGAACGCACTACGTCAATATTACTGGGCATACCGTCGCTGCAAAACCCAGCGCGGTGGGTTTTCATTTGTACGAGCTTATCGAGCTGATTTTCTTGTAAATTAGGGAGTTCTAAATCTTCAAATAACAAATCAAGATATTCGTCTTTAGAAATTGAGAAAACAAAATCATCTTGGCCTTCGCCAGAATCACTCGCTTCACCTTCGCCCGCGCCACCGCCTTGTCCACCTTTAGGTCGCTCAATTTTATCACCAGTAGAGAACTGATCGTTCCCTGGATGTATTTGCTCTCTATTACCGCCTCTACCTTGATGAAAAGTAGGTTCACTAATATCACGCTGTGGAATAGATATACTCTCCCCAGAGCTAGAGTCGGTGACGCTGCGTTTATTTATCGCATCAGACACCGCTTCTTTTATCTGCTTTTTATAACGCCTAATAAAACGCTGGCGGTTAACTGTGCTTTTGTTTTTGCCATTTAAACGCCTGTCGATAAAATGCGCCATAATGACCTCCTAAAAACTGCAATTATGAAGGTTATTGCGATTTTCTAACCCGTAAATACCACTCAGATAGCAAGCGCACTTGTTTTTGCGTGTAGCCTTTTTCAACCATACGGTTAACAAAGTCCTCATGCTTTTGCTGATCCTCAGCTGATGTTTTAGCATTGAATGAAATGACAGGGAGTAAGTCTTCGGTGTTTGAGAACATTTTTTTCTCAATAACAGTGCGTAGTTTCTCATAACTCGTCCATAGCGGATTCTTACCATTATTGTGAGCGCGAGCACGTAGTACAAAGTTAACAATTTCATTTCTGAAATCTTTAGGATTTGAAATACCTGCCGGTTTCTCAATTTTTTCGAGCTCAGCATTAAGCGCATCACGGTCAAACAATTGCCCTGTATCAGGGTCGCGATATTCTTGATCTTGAATCCAAAAATCAGCATAAATAACGTAGCGGTCAAAAATATTTTGTCCGTATTCCGAGTACGATTCTAGATAGGCGGTTTGCAGCTCTTTACCTATAAACTCAACATATTGTGGAATTAAATAGCCTTTTAAAAAGCTTAAATAACGCTCTTCAACCTCGGCACTAAATTGTTCTCGTTCAATTTGTTGCTCAAGTACATAAAACAAATGTACTGGGTTGGCGGCCACTTCGGTGGTATCAAAGTTGAATACGCGAGATAAAATTTTAAACGCAAAACGAGTTGAAAGACCGTTCATGCCCTCATCGACACCAGCGTAATCACGATATTCTTGGTATGACTTAGCTTTCGGATCGGTATCTTTGAGTGTTTCACCATCGTAGACCCGCATTTTTGAGTAAATGCTAGAGTTTTCTGGCTCTTTTAAGCGCGAGAGAGTGGTAAATTGAGCTAAAATTTTAAGTGTTCCTGGCGCACATGGAGCATTATAAAGCTCACTGTGTTCAATCAGCTTATCGTAAATTTTAATCTCCTCGGTCACTCTTAAGCAATACGGGACTTTAACAATATAAACACGGTCTAAAAAAGCTTCGTTGTTTTTATTGTTTTTAAAGGTTTGCCATTCTGACTCGTTGGAGTGGGCGAGTATCATGCCATTAAATGGCAGGGCGCTTATGCCTTCTGTGCCGTTATAGTTGCCTTCTTGTGTGGCTGTTAAAAGCGGGTGTAGCACTTTTATCGGTGCTTTGAACATTTCCACAAACTCCATTAAGCCTTGGTTAGCTAAACATAATGCGCCTGAATAAGCGTACGCATCAGGATCATTTTGCGCAAAGTGTTCAAGCTGGCGGATATCTACTTTACCTACAAGAGCCGAAATATCTTGGTTGTTTTCATCGCCGGGCTCTGTTTTAGCAATCGCTACTTGATTTAAAATTGATGGGAAGCGTTTAACCACTCTAAATTGGCTAATATCACCATTAAATTCTTGTAAGCGTTTTGCGGCCCATGGCGACATCACTGTTTTAAGGTAGCGTGACTTAATTCCATATTCTTTTTCGAGCAGGTTTGCATCTTCAATGGGGTCAAATAATGCCAGCGGATGGTCATTAACTGGTGAGCCTTTAATGGAGTAGATAGGTACTTGTTGCATTAAATACTTTAATTTTTCGGCAATTGATGACTTACCACCACCCACAGGGCCGAGTAAATAAAGTACTTGTTTACACTCCTCTAAGCCTTGTGCTGCATGTTTTAGATAAGACACAATTTGTTCAATAGCGTCTTCCATGCCATAAAAGTCAGCAAATGCTGGGTAACGTGCAACAACACGATTTGAAAATAAGCGACTTAGGCGAGTATCGGTAGCAGTATCTACCATTTTAGGCTCGCCAATGGCCATCAGTAACCTTTCAGGTGCACTGGCATAAGCAGACTTATCGGTTTTACAAATTTCGAGGAATTCAGCAACACTGTACTCTTCTTCTTGTGTTGATTCATAACGTGCTTGGTAGTGATCAAAAATAGTCATAATGACCTCCGAAACCTACTTTGAAGATGTATTCACTATCTAAAGTCTAGTCACGAATTTCATTTTTTGTGCAATAAAATTAAAAATTTATATGAAAAATGATCAAGATGCGCTTTTATAAAACAACCTACGTACAACCATAATCAAATAAAGTAGCGGGCATAAAAAAAGACGCCTAAGCGTCTTTTTAAAACTAGTATTAAACTAATTATGCGAAGTTAGCGTTCGCGAATTCCCAGTTAACTAGTGACCAGAAACCTTTAAGGTAATCTGGACGCACGTTACGGTAATCAATGTAGTATGCGTGTTCCCATAAATCCACAGTTAGGATTGGAGTAACACCTGCATCTGTTAGTGGTGTAGCAGCGTTAGATGTATTAACGATGTCTAGTGAACCATCAGCTAGTTTAACTAACCAAGTCCAGCTTGAACCAAAGTTATTTACTGCTTTGTCGTTTAACGCGTCTTTAAATGCATCAAATGAGCCCCATTTCGCGTTAATTGCATCAGCAATTGCACCTGTTGGAGCGCCACCGCCATTTGGAGATAGGCTGTTCCAGTAGAAAGTGTGGTTCCAGATTTGAGCAGCGTTATTAAATACACCGCCTTCTGAAGAACATACGATTTCTTCAAGTGACTTACCTTCAAACTCAGTGCCTGGGATTAAACCGTTAAGTTTAGTCACATAAGTGTTGTGGTGTTTACCATGGTGAAACTCTAGCGTTTCTTGTGAAATATGTGGCTCAAGTGCATCAATTGCATACGGTAGTGACGGTAGTTCAAATGCCATTTTTTATCTCCATCTTCTTTTGGTTGATAGTCTATTTAGTAATACGTAATGCCTGCGCAAACAGGGCACTTATCTATACCAAACAGGAATATAGTGTTACTATAATTGTTGAGTATTTTACTCAAGTTTTAGCAAACAGCAATGCTCTTGCTAAAGCTAATTAAGATTGAGGCTTTAATTGCCTATTTTAATCTATATATCTGAGGCCACAGTGAAACTTTTTCAAGGCCTAATGTGTTCGCTATCGTCATTTTGAGGTTGTAAATGGAAACCATCGATAAAATTAAACAGCAAATTGCTGAAAACCCAATCATCTTATACATGAAAGGATCACCAAAACTGCCTAATTGTGGTTTTTCTTCACAAGCATCACAAGCGTTAATGTCGTGTGGTGAACCGTTTGCTTATGTAGATATTTTACTAAATCCAGACATTCGTGCAGAGCTTCCTGCGTATGCTAACTGGCCTACCTTCCCACAACTTTGGGTTGAAGGTGAGTTAATTGGTGGCTGTGACATTATCATTGAAATGTTTCAACGTGGTGAATTACAACCACTGATCGCAGAAACAGCTGCAAAGCATAAACCTGCAGACGCTGAATAAGCGTTTAGGTAAAAAAAGCTGCAATTTGCAGCTTTTTTTTATGTCTATAAATTATTTACTCTTGTTGCTTATACGCTAAAAGTAAGGAGTGAGAAGGCAGCTTTACTCGTTTTTACGTAGCTGACTAGGTCACATGCTTTAGAGCGCGATTGAATTGCCCCTAAATTGGGCAAGTTTTCATTCTAAAATAAGCAGTTCTCAGGGTAAACTTACAAAAACACTGATCCCGCCGATTTCACGATTATGCAGGCTAATTTGCCCATGATGGGCTTCAACAATTTCTCGACACAGTGCCAACCCTAATCCACTTCCTGCCACCTTGGTAGAATAAAAAGGGATAAGCGCACTGGCCATAACCGTTTCACTCATGCCTTTTCCTTGATCGCTCACATTAATATGAGTGCCGAGGCTATCTTGTGTTATTTTTAAACTAATATGCTCTGCTAGCGACTCTGATTCATGTGCGTTTTTCAACAGGTTAATGAGCAATTGTTCTATTTGGGTTTTATCGGCTCGTGTGATGATATCTTTTTGAAGGTCGAAATTAAATTGCCATTGGCTTTGTAATTGATCGAGTAATGAACGCCAATCAACCGTTGTTATTTTAGGTGGTGGTAGTTTAGCAAACTTTCCATAGCCTTGAACGAACTCGTTTAAATGCTTTATTCGCTCTTCAATGGTTGTGAAAACGCGTTGTAAACGAGGTTCATCCACTTTCTGCGTTAACAGCTGTGCACTATGTAACATGGATGACATAGGACCTAGTGAGTTATTAAGTTCATGGCTAATGATCCGAATAACCTTTTTCCAAACTTCAACTTCTTGGCGGCTCAATTCGCGGGTCAATTGTTTAAATACAAACAACCTGTGGTGTTGGTTGTTAAGCAATAAGCGACCCATTGAAAGGTGCCATGTTTGCGGTTCTTGTTCTGCTTTATCGAGAATAAATAAACCATCTACGCCTTTATTAACGGCATTAATTATTTGCTGTGGGGCTTTAGACAATAATGGTGAGATTTTCTCGCCTTCAAGGGCTGTACTTGCATTAAAAAAATCTCTCGCACTATGGTTACTATAAACAATAAAATCATTGTCATTTACCAATAATACAGCTTGAGGGGCGTTTTGTAATACTTTATCAAGCATCAACTCTCGTTGGTAAACCCATTGCTTTTCTTGTCTTAATTGCTTTGCAGTTTGATTGTAAAGCTGACACAAATGACCTAATTCATCATTATGGTTATAGGCCAGTAAAGTCGATAGTTCCCCATCTTTAAAATTTAATAAGCCAGTTTCTAATGAAGTAATACCTTGGACCAGTTTACCGCTGAGTCGATGAGCCAATAAGCTACTTAGAGTGGCTGTGAAAATAACACTTACTGTTGTTTTTATAGCGTCAACACCCAGCAGCCAACAACAGATAAAAACAGGGATCACAGAGGAAAATACACATACTAAAATCACTTTAGAAGTTAAAGAGAAGCGGTATCTTGATTTTTTCATCAGTAGGCAATCTCAAACTTATCAAGACGACGGTAGAGTGCTTGTCGGCTGAGTCCAAACTCACGTGCTACTTTGGCAATCACCCCTTTATGTAAACGCATGGCATCCTCAATTTGTTGTTTGTTAGGCTCTACTTTTTGAGTGTGTGTTTGAGGCGTAATAGGAGTTAAACCAAAGTCGTCGATGCTTATCTCACCGCTGGGTTTGAGCACACTGACACGTTTACATGCATTTTCAAGTTCACGAACATTACCGGGCCATGAATGGGCTAAAAGTAGGTTTTCGCATTGTAAGTCCAGCTCACGTTCTACTAAAAAATGACGAATAAGAGGAAGTATGTCATCCGGTCGCTGATTAAGACTTGGCAGGTTAAGTTCAATTACATTTAAGCGGTAGTATAAGTCTTCTCTAAACAGCCCTTTGCTGATTGCATCTGTTAGGTTTTCATTGGTCGCTGATATTACACGGACATTAACTTTTCGGGTCTGGGTTGAACCTAAGCGCTCGAATTCTCCCGTTTGTAAAATCCGTAGGAGCTTCATTTGTCCTGATAAAGGGAGATTACCTATTTCATCTAAAAATAATGTGCCACCATCAGCCGCTTCAAATCGACCAATCCTTTGTTTTGTGATCCCTGTAAAAGCACCTGCTTCTGCACCAAATAATTCTGCTTCTATTAGTTGATGGGGAAGGGCACCTGCATTGACCGTAATAAACGCAGCATTTTGGCGAGGTGAGTTTGCTTGAATAATTTGTGCTATGCGCTCTTTACCACTGCCATTTGGGCCTGTTATTAATACAGAGACATCAGATTTGGCGACTTGTAATGCCATTTTAACTAATTGCTCCATGGCCGTACTGCGATAAATTAAACCTACTAAATTAGCATTTTCTATAGATGCCTCACGCTCTTGCTGGTGGCGCAATAAGGTTTGATTTTGTTTTTTTGTCTTTCCTAGTTCAATTAGGTTATTAACACAGGTAAGAAGCTTGGCATCATCCCATGGTTTTGGTAAATAATCAGCCGCACCGGCTTTGACAAGTTCAACGGCTGTTTCAAGCTCAGTCCATGCAGTGATCAGAATAATGGGCAGATGGGGATTTAGCTCTCTAAGTTGATAAAAGAGTAACTTTCCCTCTTCTCCTGAAGTTGTGTCGTTACTAAAGTTCATATCTTGAAGTACAAGTGCAATACGCTGGTATTGCACAATTTGAATAGCTTCAAATGGGCTATTTGCAGTAACCACTTTATAGTCGTGAATCTCTAGCAATAATGACAAAGCATCTAAAATTGCAGGATTATCATCAACGATAAGTATTTTTTCCATGTTAATTTAATCGCTGTTTATTATTATTTAAATATTGAAAATGCTACACCGCGTTTAGCCAGTGTAGCATAGGTTGGGAGCTGTGCTATATGGTTCGGGTTGCGATACTCGGCGAAATATTTGCCGCGCGTTTAGCTGGGCCAAATACAGCCAAAAGACTCATTGTAAACACCATGACTGCCGTGACAGCAATATAACTTGATGGTAATGCCGCTATTGAAAAATGTTGCATTAATAACTGACCGAGTAAAAGTGCTGAAATAGCACCTAAAAATAAGCCAGCAATGCAAATCAGCGCATTTTCAACTAAAAAATAATTAACAATTGCAGATTTACGAGCGCCTAAAGCACGACGGGTTCCAATTTGCTTGGTACGTTTGTTTATATTAAATAGCGTCAAACCAAAAATGCCCAGTGCGGTTACCAATACCAGTATGGTTATGAGCACAATTAACATACGCATCATAAGTTTATCTGCAGCCATATATTGATCTTTAAGTTCATCAAGACCTTTAATATTGTTGATCACCCGCTTGCTATAATTATTTAGCATCGCATTTTCGATTTGTTTCATTACAGCTGCGCGTTGTCCTGGCTTTGTTCTTACAGCAAATTGTGCGTAAGTTTTGCCTTGAATATACGGAATAAGCGCGACATTATTGGGGTGACTATCTTTTAGCCAAGGGCCTTTCATTGGCGCTGTGATCCCAATAATTTGTAGGGGTAAGTCACCAAAATAAACGGTCTTACCAAGGCCATTGCCCTCAGGGAAAAGCTCATTGGCTAACGCCTCAGTAACGACAGTGACATTAGTTGTTCTATCTGTCGGTGAATTTGTAATGAGTACTTCAGCCTCAGTAAAATTACGCCCAGCAATTAATTTTACGCCATATGTGTCTAGGCCGTGCTCATCAATAAAAAAGTAAGCAGTGCGCACATTTTTGCTTTCTTGTGGTGCAGGTTTTAAATTAAAGCCGGAAGCGCTGCCACTACCAGATAACGGAATACTGCTACTTTGCGCTGCACTCTCAACCCCTGGTAGGGCTCTTAACATGGCTTCATCTAGTTCAAACTGCTGGCTAGCATCAACGTCTTTCCCAAAGGTCATCACATTGAACTTAAACAAGTCTTGCTCTGGATAGCCGGTTTCTTGGTTTAAAAAAGCGATTCTATCTTGAATGATAAACGCCGCATTGCTGACAATGGCTGTCGTAATTGCAATTTGAATTAAAAGTAATATTGCGCCTACCTTTGAGCGGCAAAGGGAATGAAATATTGGTTTTATTTCTAACATGATTAGCTCCTCATTGGCTCTTAAGGTAAATGGCAGGGTTGGTTTTACACACTAGCCAAGCAGGGTAAAGCCCAGCAATAATGCAAGTAGTTATTGCGATAACTGGGGCACTTAATAACATGGCTAAATCCATCGTGGCTATGTTTTTGTAATATTCGTAACTTTGCCTTACCCCGAGAAGGCCAATTTGTGCAAGTACAATACCGAGCAACCCGCCGATAAAACCAAGCATGGCTACTTCTACTAAATGCTGTAGAAAGACTTGTCGCTTACTTGCCCCGAGTGCTCGACGCACGCCGACTTCTGGAGCACGGCGTAAAAACTTTGCTAGTAATAATCCTAAAATATTAGCTAAACACACCGCTAAAAACATAAAGCTTAAACTAACCAGTATTTTGTTATCTTCACTAACGACATTGTTGTATTCCATCCATTGGTTTACATCACGTAGGCTATATTCAGGTTTCTCTCGCGTGAAGCGGCCACGTTTTTTTTGCTCTTCAATGTAAGAGGTGAGGTAATCACCGTAAGCGGTTTTTTGCTCTGGTGTATCAAGCTGAGCCCAAAATTGGATCCACACTATTTCCGATTGCAATCTATCGGCATAGGTATTTATATTTTCATGTTTCCAGCCATTGCTATTGCCCCAGCTGGTGAGCTCTTTTGCTTTAATTAAACTAAAGGGTAAAAATAGGTCTGCTATTTTATCAAAAGCGCCGTTATTTAAATCGTAATATTTAAGGTTGAGGGGCCAGTCATCAATAACACCGACAATTTGGTAGCTATCGTCATCCAAATAGACTAGTTTGCCGATGGAGTTCTTACCCGCAAACAACTTATCGTTCAGCTCTTTTGAAATCACCAAAACAGGGGCTGCAGATTGCTCTTGTTGTACACTCCACACACCGCCATAAATAAATGGCACATCAAACATGCTAAAAAAATCGGGTGTGGTCATGCGTGCTTCACCAGTAAACGGCTTAACTTTATCTGAGTCTAAATACACCGAGAAGCCAGTGCGCATCATGGCCACTTTTTTATCTGGAGTAGGCGCATTATGTAAATTTACGGCATCTTGATAAGTCAATTGCATGGGGATATCGTCACCCGTCCACCACGTGTGACCTTCATCCATGGTTTGTAATTGTACGTTATACAATTGACTGCTTTTATGCGGGATCGGATCTGCTGACATCATATGATAAACGCTTAAACTGGTCATGGTTACACCAATCCCAATGGCAATCGCCAGCACCATTAAGAAACTCACCAGAGGAGTGCGCTTAAAGCTACGCCAACTTAAATCGAGGTAATGTAATAGCATGGCTTACGCTCCTGCAACATTTTTAAGGTTTTGTGCGCCTTGATACAGCGTAAAGTCGGCAAGTTGTCCATCGACCACCTGAATGTTTCTTGGCGCTCTGCGAGCAAGCTCAGGATCATGGGTCACCATAATGATGGTCGCGCCATCGCGATTGATTTGTTCAAGCAGCTCCATTACTTGACGAGCCATAAGGCTGTCGAGATTACCGGTTGGTTCATCGGCAAGTAAAAATCGTGGCTCGCCAGCAAGCGCGCGTGCTATGGCTACTCGTTGTTGCTGTCCGCCAGAGAGTTGCTGTGGCAAATGTTTTGCCCGAGAGGCAAGACCAACTTGTTCTAAACATTTTTCAATGCGACGTTTACGCTCTGCGGCTTTAATACCTCTATAACGTAGCGGTACTTCAATATTTTCATATAAGTTTAAGTCAGGTATTAAATTGAACCCTTGGAAGATAAAGCCTATTTTTTGATTTCGACAATCTGCGCGCTGGTTATCGTTTAACTTACCTACATCAATTCCATCAAGTAAATATTCACCTGCAGAGAAGGGTTCTAACATTCCAGCTATATTTAAAAAGGTCGTTTTTCCTGATCCGCTAGGGCCTGTAACAGCAATAAATTCGCCTTCATCAACGTGTAGATTAAAATCACGTAATGCATGGGTTTGAACCATTTCTGTTTGATATACTTTACTTATATTATTCATCTTTAACATGCTTTTTCCTTTTGTTGTTTGGTTCTACGCGATTGTTAGCGAAGTAATAATGTGTGTGTGTGTTTGAAACTGTTATAGCTTGAGATAATCAATTCATCGCCAGCTTGAACCCCTGAGATTAACTCAACCGCATTAATGCTGGTTGCACCAATTGAAATATCAATGAGCTGAGCTGTATCACCGGTAATTTTATAAACCTGTGTACCGCCTTGTTGTAAAAATGCCCCACGCTTAACTTGTAAAACATCGTCACGATTTTCTAATAAAATACGTGCTGTTAATCGTTGGTTTTGTCTGATACCCGTCATGTCTTTGTCAAAACGTACACGCGTTGTGACTTCTCTATTATTTACTTCTGGTGAAATGGCAGAGAGGGCGCCCATCACTTTGCTAGCGCCCATTGTTATCTCTACGTCCATACCTAAACCAAGCTCATTTGCATAACTTTCAGGGACTTGTAGCTCTGCTTCAAAATTACTCAAATCAACTAAAGTCATTAATGGTTGGCTTTGTGTTACCGCTTCTCTTTGTTGAACTAGTAAGTTACCTACAATCCCTGACACAGTGGCTTTAATTGTTAAGTTATTAACTTTACGAAGTAGATCATCGACAATCAGTTGTTGACGAGTGACATCTCGTTTAGCGGCCTGTAGTTCAAAAGCAAGTGTATCTTTGGACAATTCAACTTCTTGCTCTGCATGTTTATAAGAGAGTTTTGCACGGGCAAGCTCATCAATGGCTTTTTCGTGATCAATTTGACTGATCACATTTTTTTGCATTGATAAGGCCGCTCTGCGATTTTCTCTATCGGCAGCGTTTAACTCTACTTGTGCTAGATCAAGTGCTTTATTTAAGCTTAATGATTGGCGGCGTGCCTCAAGGTGTTTACGTTGTAGCTCGCCCTCAAGACGAGCTAAAACAGACTGTTGCTGCTTTAATTCGTTTGTGAGCTCAGGACTATCAACCATGGCTATTACATCATGCAGTTTTACTGAGTCACCAGCATTAACCTTCAATGAAACAAAGCCTCGTTCAGGGCTGTAAACTTTTGGTGCTCTGGCGGCCACAATTTTACCGCTGGCTGCAACATCGCGTATTAGCGATTGGCGCACCACCGTGGCTATTTGTAGGCTTACTCTATCAACCGAGATAGTACCTTCTTGATCAGCATTTAATAGTGCATATACACATAGAGCAACTAGGCCCACAATAAATATAAACAGCCTGATGTATTTTTTAAAATTTATAGGTCGTGAGATTTGCGTGTCTTGCCCGCTAGTGTCTTTAATCATTATTCATTCTCTTAGTGTTTTTCAAACACAGTAATCATTAGCGAGGCAATAAACAGAATAATTGGTGAAATTAAAAATAAGCCAATAGTAAACATTCGAACAACCTCAAAATTTATATAGTTATGCTGTATTCGAATAGCATGCCATTTTTTATCTTATTGAATTTATTTGATTTTTAACTTTACCCTTGTTGTTTTACATGTCCGCGGACATAAAAAGTGTCCGCTGCGGGCACTTTTTTGATTTGTCTATGGGATGAGGTTACCTCAACGTAAAGCAAAGCAAGTTGTTAATTAATGCATAACATGAGGGGAGCGTTTAAATCTATTGAATAAACTATGCGCTAATAGAAGCCGCTGTAATTAAATGTCGTGTTCAGATGAATTACTAATACAGCACAAAAGAGGAAATAGCCTCTAATGAATAGTTATTCATTTTTATCTCACCTTACGTTTACGTAAACTGCTAGTCGCGCATGCTTTTTGTTTACAAGTTTTTAAAAATAACACCGGTGTCAATCTATTTTTCGATTCGATATCTATGCAAATGTTAATGGTTGGCATTATTTTATGATTTTTAATTAAGTTGAAATATATTCAATATAATGAATATGTATTCATAAAGATATTGACTCAAGGGTGGAATAACGCTAATTTTGTTCGTCTGTTAGCAAATCGTCGAGCCGTTCATCCACGTTAACAGCGCAGCAAGGGGAGGGGTCCATGTTATATGACTCAAAACTAGAAAAAGATAATTGTGGCTTTGGCTTAATAGCCCAAGTTAATAACCAAGCGAGTCACCGACTCATTCGTACGGCGATCACCGGTTTAGATCGCATGCAGCACCGCGGTGGTATTTCTGCTGATGGTAAAACGGGTGATGGTTGTGGCTTGTTATTACAAAAACCAGACAGCTTCTTTCGGGCTATTGCTGCCGAGAATAATTGGCATTTAGGTAAAAATTACGCCGTTGGGATGATCTTCCTCAATGCTGATCCGGTACTAGCACAAGCAGCCAAAGATGTTTTAAGCGAAGAACTAGAAAAAGAAACGCTAAATATTTTGGGCTGGCGTGTGGTTCCAACTGATCCATCAATGTTAGGACCTATTGCTCTAAAACAATTGCCAGGTTTTGAACAAATTTTTATTAGTGCGCCAGAAGGTTGGCGTTCTAAAGATTTAGAACGCCGCTTGTATGTTGCACGTCGTCGTGCAGAAAAGCGCCTAATGGACGATGAATCATTTTATATTGCGAGTTTATCTGGGCTAGTCACAATATATAAAGGCTTAATGATGCCTGCTGACTTGCCTAATTTTTATCTTGATCTTGCGGATATTCGCATGACCAGTGCTATTTGTGTTTTTCATCAACGCTTCTCTACAAACACACAGCCTCGCTGGCCTTTAGCGCAACCATTTCGTTATTTAGCGCACAATGGTGAAATTAATACTATTGAAGGTAATCGCCAATGGGCACGTGCCCGTTCTTATAAATTTGCTTCGCCACTTATTCCTGATTTACAAAGCGCAGCGCCGTTTGTTAATGAGACAGGGTCTGACTCATCTAGCCTCGATAATATGCTGGAGCTATTTTTAGCTGGTGGTATGGATTTATTCCGTGCGATGCGCATGCTAGTGCCGCCAGCATGGCAAAAAAATCGAGCTATGGATGACGACTTACGTGCGTTCTATGATTTTAACTCTATGCATATGGAACCGTGGGATGGCCCTGCAGGCATTGTTATGTCTGATGGGCGCTTTGCAGCCTGTAACCTAGACCGTAATGGTTTGCGTCCAGCGCGTTATATTATTACTCAAGATGGTTTTATTACTTTAGCTTCTGAGGTGGGAATTTGGGATTACACCGCTGACGAGGTGGTAGAAAAAGGACGTGTTGGCCCAGGCGAGCTACTGGTTATTGATACCAAACTCGGAAAAATTTGGCATTCAGATGAAATTGACCAAGACTTAAAATCACGCCACCCTTATAAATCGTGGTTAGAAGAAAACGTTAAACGCTTAACACCTTTTGAAGCACTGACTGAGCAAGATGCAGGTAATCGCTCATTCGATGATGCAACTCTAGTCAAATATCAAAAGATGTTTGGCTATACTAATGAAGAGCTAGACAGTGTTATTCGTGTTATGGGTGAAAATGGTCAAGAAGCTACCGGTTCAATGGGTGACGATACGCCGTTTGCCGTCCTAAGCGAAGGGCATCGTTCACTTTACGATTATTTCCGCCAGAAGTTTGCCCAAGTGACTAATCCGCCAATTGATCCGTTACGTGAAAACCATGTAATGTCGTTGGCAACGTGTATTGGCAGTGAACAAAACGTATTTAATGAAACGACAGGGCATGCTAAACGCCTGCAATTTGATACACCTATTTTAATGTATGCTGACATGCAGCAGCTACTCAATGCCGATGAAGCACACTACAGTTACTGTAAGATTGACATTACTTACACCGTAGAAGAAGGCCTTGAAAACGCCGTTAAGCGTGTTTGTGATGAAGCACAAGAAAAAGCAGCATCAGGCTGCATTATGCTGGTATTAACGGATCGTAACTTTGATGACAATCAATTACCTATTCCTGCAGCTATGGCGGTGGGTGCGGTACAAAAACGCTTGGTAGATAATAACTTACGCTGTGAGTCTAACATAATTATTGAAACCGGCAGCGTTCGTGACGCGCATCAATTTGCTGTTCTACTTGGCTTCGGTGCAACCGCAATCTACCCGTATTTAGCGTATGAGTCACTTGTGGCCATGAGCGATACTAAAGTGATTAATAAGTCATACTGCGAAGTGACACTGGCTTATCGTCAAGCAATTAATAAAGGCTTGTACAAAATCATGTCGAAAATGGGTATTAGCACCGTGGCTTCATATCGTTGTTCGATGTTGTTTGAAGCGGTTGGCTTATCGGACGCGATTGTTGAGATGTGTTTTAAGGGCGTTGCAAGTCGCATAAAAGGGGCGTGTTTTAGCGACTTCGATGACGATCAGCAAAGCTTGCATAAACTGGCGCTTAGTAAACGTAAATTATTAAGCCATGGCGGTTTATTCAAATACGTTCACGGCGGCGAGTATCATGCTTACAACCCTGATGTGATTCAAACGTTACAAAAAGCAGTACGTAGCGGCGAGTATAGTGATTACAGCGAATACGCAAAGCTAGTTAATCACCGTCCAGTCGCGACTTTGCGCGATATGTTGGCTTTAAAACTACCTGAAAAGGGTATAAGCATTGATGCCGTCGAGCCTGCCACTGAGCTTTATAAACGTTTTGATTCTGCAGCGATGAGTATTGGTGCATTATCACCAGAGGCGCATGAAGCACTAGCCATTGCTATGAACCGTTTAGGTGGTTGCTCAAATTCTGGCGAAGGTGGCGAAGATAAACTTCGTTACGGTACAGAAAAAAATTCACGGATTAAACAAGTGGCCTCTGGTCGATTTGGTGTAACACCTCATTATTTACGCAGTGCGGATGTCATTCAAATAAAAGTGGCTCAAGGCGCTAAGCCGGGCGAAGGCGGGCAGTTACCAGGTGAAAAAGTAACGCCCTATATTGCCAAGCTTCGTTACTCGGTACCGGGTGTGACACTAATTTCACCGCCACCGCATCATGATATTTACTCTATTGAAGATTTAGCCCAGCTTATTTTTGATTTAAAGCAAGTAAACCCGAATGCACTGATTTCGGTAAAACTGGTGTCTGAACCGGGCGTAGGAACAATTGCAACCGGTGTTGCAAAAGCGTATGCCGATCTAATTACTATCTCAGGGTACGATGGTGGCACAGGTGCAAGTCCCTTAACCTCGGTTAAATATGCTGGCAGCCCATGGGAGCTTGGCCTTGCCGAAACGCAACAAGCACTTGTTGAAAATGGCCTTCGTCATCGTATTCGCCTGCAAACAGATGGGGGGTTAAAAACCGGGCTTGATATCATCAAAGCAGCCATTTTAGGCGCTGAAAGTTTTGGTTTTGGTACCGGACCCATGGTGGCGTTAGGCTGTAAATACTTACGAATTTGTCACTTAAATAACTGTGCTACTGGTGTGGCAACCCAAGACGATACACTGCGCCAAAAGCATTATCACGGCTTACCAGAAATGGCGATGAACTACTTTAAGTTTATAGCTCAAGAAGCGCGTGAAATTATGGCAAGTTTAGGTGTTGCAAACCTAACCGATTTGATTGGTCGCTTAGATTTACTCGAAACCATTGAAGGCAAAACAGCCAAACAGCAAAAAATAGATTTATCAGCGGTTATCGCTCAGCCGAACAACCCAACGGGTGAAACACTGTTTTGCAGTGCACCAAATAGCTCGCACTATTTAGGTGAATTAAATGAGAGCTTGCTAGGCAAGGCAAAAGAGGCAATTGATAATTCAAGCGGCATTTCATTAGTGAGTCGTATATGTAATACCGATAGATCGGTTGGCGCAATGCTTTCTGGTTATATTGCTGATAAGCACGGTAATCAAGGTATGGCAGCAGATCCAGTGGTGATTGAACTTCATGGTACAGCTGGCCAGTCATTCGGGGTATGGAATGCTGGCGGCCTTGAAATGACTCTAGTTGGTGATGCTAACGATTACGTTGGTAAAGGGATGGCGGGCGGTAAGCTAGTCGTTCGCCCACCACTGGGTTCGTCATTTGAAAGTCACAAAGCAACCATCGTAGGTAATACCTGTTTATATGGTGCCACTGGCGGTAAATTGTTTGCAGCCGGATGTGCTGGTGAGCGTTTTGCTGTGCGTAATTCGGGTGTGCAAGCTGTTGTTGAAGGTGTTGGTGATAATGGTTGTGAATATATGACCGGTGGCGTGGTATGTGTACTTGGTAATGTAGGAGTTAACTTTGGTGCAGGTATGACCGGTGGTTTTGCTTATATTTTAGATGAACGAGGTGATTTTGAGAAACGCATTAACCCAGAGTTGGTTGAAGTGGTTACTTTAGATGATTTGAGTTCACATCAAGAGCATTTACGCGGCTTAATTGCTGACCATTTAGAGCTAACAGGCTCATGCAGAGCAGAAACTATTTTAGCTAACTTTGAACTTTATTTACCGATGTTCAAATTAGTAAAACCTAAATCAAGTGACGTAAAAAGTTTACTCGGGCATCGCGCTCGCAGTAGCGCCGAACTACGTGTTCAAGCGCAATAAGGGGGCAGTATGAGCGAAAATGTATATCAATTTATAGACGTGCAGCGTGTAGACCCACGCAAGAAACCAATCTCGTCGCGTAAAAAATCGTTCGTAGAAATTTATGAACCCTTTTCAGAAAACCAAGTTAATTCACAGGCAGATCGCTGCCTTGATTGCGGTAACCCTTATTGTGAGTGGAAATGTCCAGTACATAACTATATTCCACAATGGTTAAAACTGATCCGTACAGGGCGCATTTTAGAGGCCGCTGAGCTTTCGCACCGTACTAACAGTTTGCCAGAGGTGTGTGGAAGAGTATGCCCACAAGACCGCTTATGCGAAGGCTCATGTACGTTAGATGAAGAGTTTGGAGCGGTAACAATCGGTAATATTGAAAAATATATCACCGATACCGCGTTCAAAATGGGCTGGAAGCCAGACATGTCTTATGTGACATGGACTGATAAAAAAGTGGCTATTATTGGTGCTGGGCCAGCAGGGTTAGGTTGTGCTGATATTCTAGTACGTAATGGCGTAAAGCCTGTGGTATTTGACCGTCACCCTGAAATTGGTGGGCTGTTAACCTTTGGTATTCCTTCTTTTAAATTAGAAAAAGAAGTCATGCAAAAACGTCGCGAAATATTTACCGAAATGGGTGTTGAATTTAAACTTAATGTCGAAGTAGGTAAAGACATTAGCATGGATGAAATTCTTAATGAGTATGACGCTGTATTTTTGGGAGTGGGGACTTATCAAAGTATGCGTGCAGGGCTTGAGAACGAAGATGCACCGGGGGTGCATGATGCCCTGCCATTCTTAATTGGTAACACTAATCGTGTTATGGGTTACGATGAGTCTAAACAAGCTTGCATTGATATGGCAAACCAAAAAGTAGTGGTACTAGGTGGTGGTGATACAGCAATGGACTGTGTGCGTACCTCCATTCGTCATAACGCGTTAAAAGTAACGTGTGCTTATCGTCGTGATGAAGAGAACATGCCTGGTTCAAAACGCGAAGTAAAAAATGCAAAAGAAGAGGGCGTAATTTTTACTTATAACGTTCAGCCAAAAGGGATTGTACTTGATGACAAAGGTGCTGTAGCCGGCGTTAAAATGGTAAAAACTCAGCTTGGCGAGGCAGATGAAAACGGCCGCCGTCGTGCTGAAGAAGTCCCCGGATCAGAGCACATTATTGAAGCCACACAAGTGATTATGGCATTTGGTTTTAAGCCACATAAAATGGACTGGTTAGAACAGTACGATGTAGAAATTAACCACTGGGGCGGTATTAATGCACCTGAGCAAGGTGAATTTACACATCAAACCACTAATCCTAAAATATTTGCTGGTGGTGATATTGTTCGTGGCTCAGACTTAGTGGTTACTGCTATATTTGAGGGGCGTAATGCTGCAGAAGGCATTATGGATTATTTAAAAGTGTAAATAATTCTTTTGTTAGAATGGAGTCATAAGCAAACCTTCGGGTTTGCTTTTTTATTCCCTCAGTTTTACAAATAAAAATGCCCACAATACACAGGTTGCGGGCATTTTTAAACGCTATGTTAGTTAATCCATCGAGAAGTGATCAAGGCTCGGTTTCACTCTGGCTTGTCGACGTTTCACACTTTTATAGCAGATAACGTTACAAACAAGCTGTAGGCCAATAACCAACAAACTAAGTGTTATTAAGCCACTAATGGCTGTGCTGCTAAAAACTAACATAACAGCAATAACAATATGTACAATTAATGCCACATTTAAAAAACGATATAATCCTTGTTTAAATTGTGTGTGTTTAAACTTGCTAAACATGGCTAAAAGTACACTAACTATAAGTAGTAGCCAGTTAATTGCTAAGCCAAAATAAATGACCGTTGTTTGCATCAAGGTATCCTCACCGTATCAAGATAACGCACTATAAATGTATAATTTTATCCGTGCGCTTTTATAAGCTCTTTCGCATTGGCTTTAGCTGTTTTGCTAATGTTATCACCACCCAGCAAACGCGCAATTTCATTAACCCTGCCATCTTTATTTAATGCCAGCATATGAGTAAACGTTTCACCGTCTGCAATTTCTTTGGCAACAAAAAATTGCTGATGAGCGCTACTGGCCACTTGCGGTAAATGGGTTACACAAATTACTTGTGTCGATTTACCTAATTGGCGCAGCAGTTTACCAACTGCAGCAGCTGTAGGGCCAGAAATACCGACATCTACTTCATCAAATATAAGTGTTGGAGTCGTTACTTTTTGGGCAATAATAACTTGAATAGCCAAACTAATGCGTGATAACTCACCACCAGAGGCTACTTTTGCTAAAGGTTGTAATGGTTGCCCTGGGTTTGTTGATACTAAAAACGATACATTATCAAAACCTAAGCTGTTTGGAGAGCGATCGGTATGTGCTGTAAGGGCTATTTCAAAAACGCCATTTTCCATAGATAAATTAGCCATGCTTTCGCTGATCAAGCCATTAAGTGTATTAGCGTATTGATGACGGCTAGCACTTAATTCCTCACTAGCCGTTTGATAATCTTCAAGAGCTGCTGAAATTTCACCTTCAAGCTGTTCGAGGCGCGAACTATTACTGCTTATAGAGTCTAGTTCTTGTGTTACATTTTGATGAAACTCAACGAGCTCTTGTGGCTTTATATGGTGTTTTCTTGCTAAATCCATAGCGCCACCAAGTCTGTTTTCTACTTCCGTTAAGCGAGTAGGATCTAAGTCAGCTTGTTCAGTATAATTGCGTATTTCTCTGCTTGCTTCTTCAACTTGAACCGCTGCTTCTGTCAGTAATGCTGCTACATTGGCCAGGGTTTCATCATAATGTGCAAGTTCATTAAATTGTTGTGCGCTGTGTTGTAAAAGAGAGCACGCATTTTGCTCATCACTTTCGTATAAATGTTGTAGCTCGCGCTGACAAGATTGCAAAATAGTTTGGCTGTTACTGAGCTTATAATGCTCTGCTTCTATTTGTTCAAACTCACCAGCTTGCAACGCAAATTCATCAAGCTCAGCCACTTGATATTCTAATAATTGTTTTTGCGCAGCTTGTTGTTGTTGTTGGTGTTCTAGTTGTTTAAATTCTTTTTGTAAATCAGCATAACGTTTATAGCGTTGGCTTACAGCATTAACTAGATTTTGGTGCCCGGCGTAAGCATCCAGTAGCTGTAATTGATGCTCTGCTTTTAATAGATGCTGGTGTGCATGTTGACCGTGTATAGAAATTAAATATTGGCCTAGCTCTTTTAGCTGTGCAGCGGTGACAGGGCTACCATTAATGTAGCTTTTGCTGCGGCCATTCTTGCAAACAACTCTACGAAGTAGACATTCGTTATCGTCATTATTAAGCATGTTCTCTTCTAGAAATGCATGGGCGTGTGGCAAATTGCTTAAATCAAATTGCGCACTTACCTCGGCTTTATCAGTGCCTGGGCGCACAGCTGAAGCCTCTGCTCGTTCTCCAAGGCACAATGATAACGCATCAATAGCGATTGATTTACCCGCACCCGTTTCACCGGTAATAGCGGTCATGCCCGAATGCCATTCAGTGCTTAAATTACTTACAATTGCAAAATTTTTAATTTCTAAACCAATTAACATACTGTTCATCCATCCAGTGAATTAACTGTTAATTTATACAGTGTTTTGGTTTATTGCAAATTAAATTTCTATATTTTAAGCAAGGCTGGACTCAATTAGTGTTTTTTTTTCTTCATCAATAGGGAGGGTTTCATCGTTAAGATCAATATTATCAACTGGTTGTATGTTGTCTTCAGTTTTCAACTTTAAGATTAACGTAGGAAGGACTTCTTGGTAAAAATTTTTATTGTATAAAATACCTTGAGCTGGCAACTCTGCTATAAAATATTGAGTGCTGTCGGCAAATGCTTGGCTATTATTACTTTTATAGGTTTTTATAAGCTCTTCGTTAAGTATGTTAATAAGTTGGTCACATAACGATTCCAACTTAACTAAATTTTCATCGGTGTGAGGCTGTACCACGAAAAAGTTACTTACAACTGCTTGAATTCGAGGAAGGTGCTTAGCACTGATGACATTTGCATCAAGTAATTCGTTTAGTTTTATTTTTAAACGTGATTGAGTACTTGCTACGCGCTCGTTAAACAGTTTTTTCTTTGCTTCAATGGTTTTTTTTCGATTACTCTCAATTAGCAAGTAACTGCCAAGTAAAGTAATTAATAATAATAAAGCAAGAAACACTACATAAGTCATTACTACTTTTTCCTGATGATATTTAAAAATTCTAGCCCGATATTTTGCGCTAAAGTTGCATGTTTGGCAATAAAATTAGTATAACCGGCTACCCCAATTTAGCTTTTTACGTAGCACATTATAATAAGAATAATTTTTTGGGTGGATTAAGCGTAATTTTTTGTCAGCTTTACGTATAACTACCTCATCACCCGGTAATACGGCGAGTACAACATGGCTGTCACAGCTTACTTGTAAGCTATCAGTATTTTCTAAACTAAGCTTTAAACGCACTTCATTATCAGCATCCACCACTAAAGGGCGACTTGATAAAGTATGTGGAAACATCGGAACCAGTGACATTGCATTAAGCTCTGGTGTTAAAATAGGCCCACCGCCTGATAAAGAGTATGCCGTTGAGCCTGTTGGAGTCGACACAATCAAACCATCGGAGCGTTGAGAAAATACAAAGTCATCGTTTATAAAGGCTTCAAACTCAATCATATGTGCTACTTTATCAGCATGAAGCACTGCTTCGTTTACTGCAGAATTAGCGCTTTTAAGTTCATTATGACGATACACTTCAACTTCTAATAAAAAACGTTTTTCTTCAATGTAATCGCCGCTGAGTACCTGTTCTAAGCTACCCTCAAACCCTTCTGGATTCAAATCAGTTAAAAAGCCTAAATTACCTCTATTTACACCAATTACGGCTATATCAAAGCGAGCAAGCACCCGTGCAGCACCCAGCATGTTGCCATCGCCTCCAACCACAATCGCCAAGTCGGCACGCTCGCCTAAATCAACGAGCTTTACGAGTTTGTCGCTCGGTACATCACTAAGTTGACTCCCTGTACGTTTTTCAACAATCACCTCAAAGCCTAAAGCTAATAAAAACGTATGTAATCGTTGTAAAGTAGCGGCAGCATTAGGATGATTTGGCTTACCAATCAAGCCGATAGTGTTAAAGGGAGAGTCCATAATAAATACACTGAGAGTTCTAATATTTGTAGAGTAACCTAAAACAGAAGTGTTTGAAAACACAGATCTTAGTAATAACCAGCGGATTTAATTAATTCACTGTAAAATTTAGATTTATTGTATTTTTTATACTTGAAATAATAATACTTAGCCCCGATATAACAGCTATGCATAAAGATGTAGATAACATGAAACTAAACCCACGAGATCAGCAAATATTTGCCGCTGTTATGAGTATGTACTGTAATGGCGATGGCTTACCTGTGCCGTCAACAAAAATTGCAAAGCAAAAAGGTATGGCGGTATGCTCTGCCACTGTGCGTAACGCGATGGCGCGCCTTGAAAAAATAGGCTTGTTGTATTCACCACATACATCGGCTGGCCGAGTGCCAACCAATGATGGGTTTGACTATTGGTTTGATGAGTTTTTTACGCTCAATGATATTGCTAATTATTGGCAACCTGAGCAGGCACAATTGGTTGAGCTAGCGCATGGCTTGAGTCAACGTTACCAAGTATGCTGTTGTGTGGGGCTACCGCAGGTTAGAACACAGCAGGTATTTAGGGTAGAAGTGCTCGACTTTGATGCAAACAACTGGCTTATTTTACTCTTAGATAGAGCAGGGCAGAGCCACAATATTTGTATTAATAAGCCTCATGACCCTAGCGATAGCCAACGCTATGAATTTGCTACTTGGCTCAATACGGTTTTTAGTCAACAATCTTTAATTGAAGGCCTCTACCGAATGCAGGCAATGGCCAATACGGCTCCGCGTAATTGTCATGACTCTTTAACTCAATGGACCCGTGAGCTAAGCCAAAAATTAGGCTCAGATAACAGTATCGTTGTTGGCGAAAACTACCTTTATAAAAAAATAGATTGTGAGCAAAGCCTTAATATTGGTGTATCATTTTTAAATTTTGTTGAAGATAAACTCGCTTTTAAAAATGGGGTCTCTATTCTCAATACTGAAAACTTACCGTTCAGTAGCTGCGATGAACTCATTGTGATTAGTGTGCCGTATTTTCAAAATCAAGAATATCAGAGTCGCTTTTGTGTTATTTGTCCAAAATCAGCGCAATTAGAGAAAATAATCCAAGAATTTAAATTATTAGAGCCATTGAGCTCTTGAATCTTTTTATTCAATCCCCATAATTACCGCAGTTGTAAAGAATTGGAGCGTATATTTTATGTCTGAGCAGACACAAAACCCAGAGCAAGAAGTAGAACTGAACGAAGAAGTGACGCAAATGGAAGCTGACGTTGAGGCGGCAGTTGAAGCAGCAGAACAACATGCTGAGCAAGAGCAAAGCCCTGAAGCAGAAATTGCTATGTTATATGCCGAGCTTGAAACTGCAAAGCAAACTATTGCAGATCAAAAAGATAGCGTAGTTCGCGCTGCTGCAGATGTGGACAATATGCGTCGTCGCGCTGCACAAGATGTAGAAAAAGCACACAAATTTGCACTAGAAAAGTTTGCTAATGAATTACTCCCTGTTATAGATAACTTAGAGCGTGCTATTGAGTTTTCTGATAAAGAAAATGAAACGCTTAAGCCTTTACTTGAAGGCATTGATATGACAGTGAAAAGCTTTAACGACGCGGTAGCTAAATTTGGTGTTGAAATTGTAAACCCTCAAGGTGAGCAGTTTAACCCAGACTTTCATCAAGCAATGTCAATCCAACCAAGCAACGATGTAACCCCAAATACTGTTTTAGCAGTAATGCAAAAAGGTTACACATTAAACGGCCGTTTATTACGCCCTGCAATGGTTATGGTATCTAAAGCCGCTGACGCTTAATTAAGTATACAATTTAAAAATGCCTCATTATGAGGCATTTTTTTTGTCTTTAAAATAATGTATTAACTGCACCAGTATTGTCAGTACCACCGCACTAAACATTAAACTAGAAAATGGAACCGCACTTTGTGCATGCATTACCGCTAATATAGGGCCTACTAATGCGCCACTACCAAAACGCAAGGTGCCGATAACCGCCGTGGCAGTTCCGGTATTTTGTTCAAACTTCATCAAAATTAATGAATCTGCATTACTCGCTATTATGCCTAAGCTCATCATCAACGGGGCAATAGCCGCAACAATAAAGTAAAGCGATAGATGCAATACACTAAAACTGAGTAATGCTGTGCCAGAGATAAAACCACACATTAGCCCGTAATAAAGCATTTTTCGTGAGCCAATACGTGGCACTACGCGAGTATTTAAAAAGTTACCAAACATCAACGCCATTACATTAAAAGCGAATAGCAGACCAAACAATTGTTCCGATACTTTAAATAAGTCGAGGTAAATATATGGAACCGAGGTTAAAAAGCAAAAAAAGCCAAACGACACAAACATCGAGCTTAAAATATCAGCGCGGGCGTGCGGGTTGCTTAATACAATTTTGTAACTTGAAAAGAATAGCGATAACCCTTTTCGATCATTTTTAAATATCGGGATATCGATTAAATAACGCTGTACAAAAAGTAAAATTACAAAGCTATAAGCCGCTAAAACAATAAAAATAGTCGACCACAGCGAAAAGCCTAAAATAACTGAGCCGATAGAGGGGGCAAGTAAAGGCGCTATCATCATGATCATAGACACATACGACATACCCTTAGCGGTATTTTTTTGATATATGTGCCTTATTATCCCAGGAACGACAACCGTGGCAGCTGCCCCAGTAAATGCCTGTACCGCTCTTAACACCCAAAAAGTATGCACTTCAGTAGTAAATGCCAATGCGAGTGAACTTAAGCCAAATAAACTGAGCCCTATTCGCGCTAGTTTACGCCTGCCAATTTGATCGGCTATAGGGCCAAAAAATAACATGCCCAATGCATAACCTGCTAAATAGATACTCAACGAGATTTGAACATTTGGCATGCTAGTATTGAGATCGTTGGCAATTACCAGCATCGCCGGTAAGTACATATCGATGGCTAAAGGCGTGATTGCCACAATACTGGCTAATAAAGGCAATAAAATACGGGTATTAAAAGAAGAAGCCGAAGCGCTCATTTAAAAACTCAAAACAACGAATATAGGTTGGGCAGTATAGCAGGGCAATGGCGTTGGATAAACTTAGTTTGCCTGCTAACTTAATTGTTTAATCGCAAAAAGCAAAGATTTTAAACTAACACCGCGTTTGCTATTCTATACTTAATAAAACAATGATCTAGGGTAACATAATGAAGAAATTGGTTTTGGCAGTACTTGCTAGTGCAGTATTAGTAGGTTGTAAAACATCACCAACTGGACGAACGCAAATTGCGCTTTACTCAGACCAACAAATGAGTCAGATGGGCACTGCCAGTTTTGCAGAAATGAAAAAAAATCAGCCGGTAAATAAAGACCCAAAAGTAAACAGTTACGTCAATTGTATTGCTGATAAAGTAGTAGCCGTTCTACCAACAGATTATGCATCTCAAAACTGGGAAGTGGTGGTATTTGAAGATGAATCTGCAAACGCCTTTGCATTGCCAGGTGGTTATATTGGGGTGCACACTGGACTATTAAAAATTGCTACAAACCAAGATCAGCTTGCAACTGTTTTAGGTCATGAAGTCGGTCATGTGATTGCAGAGCACTCAAATGAACGTGTTTCACAAAGCTCTATTTTACAAACTGGAATGAAAGTGGGCAGTGCGGCGCTTGAAATGGGCAACGTGCAATACCGCAATGAAATTATGCAAGGACTTGGTCTTGGCGCTCAATATGGTGTGGTTTTACCGTTTAGTCGTTCACATGAGACAGAAGCTGACGTTATTGGTTTAGATTTAATGGCGCAAGCAGGTTTCAACCCTAAAGAGTCTGTTACGCTTTGGCAAAATATGAGTCAAGCGGGCAGTGGGGCAACGCCAGAGTTTTTATCAACTCACCCAGCACCAACGAGCCGTATTGCAAATTTACAATCGCAAATGGATAAAGCGCTTAGTGAGCAAAAAGCAGCTAAAGCACAAGGTAAAAATCCGCAGTGTAAGTTTTAACAAAACCTTATAAGCTCGTTTAACATTAGTTTGCGAGCTTAATCAAACTAACTTGAAAATGAGAACATGTAGTTTGTAATAGGCTAAATAGGAAAATTCAAGGATGAAAAAAATAGTTGTAATCATTAGCGTTGTTTTGATCAGCTTAGTTACAGTTTTCAGTATATTATCCAGTAAGCGTCATAATTCAACCCTGCTTACACCAACAGAAGCCAATGTTGATATTAAAAAGCCAAAAGTTAATTTCGGGAATAACACAAACGCCAAAAATATTTATGTTAAACAGCCATTTCCTACTGATATCCCGAATGAGGAGCAATGCAAAGAGCTAAATTATAAGCAGTATCAGTTACGAGATAATAATGAACGTGATATTGAGCTAAAAGCTTCACAAGCATTTAAAAACGGGTATACAGCAAAGCAGGTCGCCGAGGCAATATGGTTTTCGAGTTACTGGTCAGTGGCTAAAACTTGGTACGATAAAGCGGCATTAGCAAAGTCAGTTGAAAAGTTGCTTCCGATTTTACAATCAATACCGAATAGTGAAAGATTAATTGCTCAATACGATTACGTTAACGCACCGGACTTAAATATAACAACTGTTGTTGATTACACTGACCTTTTGGATATACTTTGGAAAAACTTGCCCACAGATACGATTTACAAAAAGGTCAGCTCAACAAATACCTCTGCCGTTGAAATTTTTAACGAAATTGAACGGACTTTTTCAGAAATTCCATATGATGTACTTAACAATAATCAACTTTCTCCTTTAAATTCAATTTTAAATCTGTTGTTGACTAAACAGCAGCTACAATCCGCTATTATGCTTTTGCAGCGTTACCCTGATTTAAAGTTATCAGATGTAAGCTTCGATAATAAATTAGCATTGAATTTTCTCACTATTATAGGTGGTGAAGATTATGAAATTACTAATCCAACAGAGCATAAATTGTTCTTAACTCTTTTAGGGTTATTAGAGAAGCAGGTTTTTTATCAAAAAATCACACACCCTTGGTTTAGTAACGAAAAGGTCAATAAGGGGGTTGAGAAATTAAATAACGAAGGGATCGTTATTAAAATCGTTTTAATCGATGATATAGAGAAACCGAACCCTATATTGCAACTGAATATAAAAGAATCCGTATTAACTGACGAACAACAACTGGACCTCAAAAAGTGTCAATCAACGACGGATTGGCTTGCAAGCCGTGAATTAACACCCAATGAAATTGAAACATTTAAAGATCAGCCTTTTATTGCAAAGATTAAATCTTCATCTGAATTTAAGCACTGTAAAAATAAAAAAGCTTTACATAACTCTCCGTTAATAAATAGTCAGATTACTACAGTGAGTAAGATAATTAATCAAGCAATTGGTAATCAAAACACCTCATTACAAGAACTCGATTTAGAAACCTTAGATTTACCTGTTTTGTTACCTGAAACAAAATCTATTTTAGCAGTTATTTTTGCTCGAGATTACCTGCAAGCAACTAGCTTAAATGAGCAAGAAATTATATCTAGACTAAGTAATGTTGGTTTAAAACCGTTAAGTAGTCATTCGGAATTATTAGGAGGGTTGGCAGGATTAAAAGGATTAACATTGTGGCTTAATTCATTAAATTTCGAGCAGTTAAAAGATGCGCAGAGTTTATTGAATAGTTTTGCAGCTGAAGGCGTTTTTGACCCCTTCGATATATTAAACACTAGGCTGGGTGGCGTTGCTTTTGATAATAAGAATGAATTGGATCCTCTTTATTTCTTTATCCAAAATTATTCGGAACTCTCTATTCATTCCGGTGATCCAATTACCTATGAAAATAAAAAAAATAAAGCATTTATAGACTTTTTTATTCGCAATGGAGTTCACATTGAATCGCAACATCTTCGAGCTTCATTTGCTCTCAAAATCCGATCTAAAGAAGGCTATAACCGTCTGATAACACATTTTCCTGAGTTAGAAGTAAAGAGCGGGGACGACTACTTCTCAGTTAATTGCCGATAGGTTAACAATTAGATAAAACATATATTTTTGAACTTAAAAAAGTGCGAAATGGTTCGCACTTTTTAATTTACTTTGTTATTTAAAAAGTCCACTCTAAATGAACTTGCGGTACTGATTCGCTGACATCTGTACCAAGTTTGTTATGCCAGTACTGCCACTCCATACCTAACAGTAATGTGTTTTCTTTCATCTCTAGCGCATGCCCCATATCCCATACAATAATAGGTTGAGCTAAAAACCAAGCGCGTACGTCATTACCAAACTCATCTTCACGCTCAGCAATATATTCCGCATGACCCTTAACACTAAATTTTTGTGAGCCAATCATAAATGGATATTCAAAAGCAACGTCAAACATCCAGCTGTTGGTTTCAATTGGCGCACCGCCTTCAGCAACACCTTCACTATCATCAATGTAGGCAGTCACAAGGGTTGATAAGAAATTAAAACCAGGCACATCCCAGCTTAATTTTACACCCGGTAAGTATTTAACAACTTTAGCATCGCCTGCGGCATTAATACCCATGGTTAGGCCAACATCAACGAGCGCACCTGACGCTACTTTTTCGTCCATAACGGCCGATAAGCTAAGCGTAGAATAACCTTCAAAGTAAAAGTCTTGATCTTGGTAGTTATCGTCATTGCCATCAGTGCTGTAATCAATAAAGAAAAAGTTATCCCCATAGTCATGGCCTGAAGCATGTTGCAATGAATAAACCGTGGTGCTTGATTTTTGTTCAGTGAACGGGTTTTTATGATTACCGTTGTTAATATGAAGCGCAGTACTGCTCCAATTAGCAGCAGTAGCTGTTGAACTTAAGGCACACGCACTAAGTGCAACGAGAGGAAGTAAGTTTTTAATTTTCATAACCATATTTTATGTGACACGCTGAATACCACATTATAGCAAAGACGGTTAATTTGTTAATTATTTATTGTCATAAACAGTGTACTAGCATGTGGCTAATACACTGTTTAAAGAAGATTTAAGCTTTATTACGACGTAAACAAATAACCGCAATAGCGGTAAAAGCTAAAATAAAGCAGTAGTAAGATGAGGTTGATACTTCCCACGGGCTAATTTTAAATGTAGCACCAAGCAGAAGTGCTTGTGCGCCGTAAGGTAAAGACCCTTGGGTAACACAGGCAAAAATATCTAATAAACTGGCAGAACGTTTACCACTAATTTCGCCATCGTCAGCTAGCTTTTTAGCAATAGGGCCAGTCACAATAATAGACACTGTGTTGTTAGCAATACACATATTGCTGGTTAGCACTAATGCAGCTATCCCTAACTGATCCGCTACCTTGCGATGCCATTTTGCAATGACCTTAGTGATTGCTTGAATTTTTTGCGCGATGTAGTCGAGGCCGCCATTAATACGAATAAACTCAGAGAGGCCACCAATAAACATAGACAGTAAAAATATTTCCTGCATGTCGCTAAAACCTTGGTAAATATCTTTTACAAAGCTGGCGCCTTCATAGCTTCCGGTAAAGCCCATCAATGCGGCGAAAACAATACCGCTTAACAGTACTACAAATACATTAAAGCCCATTACTGCCAGTACTAAAATAAAGGCATAAGGAAGCACCAATAAAATATCGTAGTCTTTAGTTTCAACAACTTGCGCAGCTGGCGTTAAAAATAACAACAGTGCAATAGTAAGGATAGCGGCTGGAATCGCAATTTTAAGATTTTCTTTAAACTTATCTTTCATTTCACAGCCTTGCGTGCGGGTAGCTGCAATCGTAGTGTCAGAAATTATTGATAGGTTATCACCAAACATAGCGCCAGATACAATGGTACCGGCCATTAATGCGGGATCAATCCCTGTTTTCATTGATACTGCATAAGCAATTGGGCCAATAGCACCGATAGTTCCCATTGATGTGCCCATCGCAGTAGAGATAACCGCGGCAATTAAAAACAAACCAGGCAGAAGTAATGAAGGGGGAATAAGTGAGAGACCAGCATTAACAACCGCGTCAACGCCACCGGTTGCCCCTGCAACCGCAGAAAAAGCACCTGCTAATAAATAGATAAGACACATGGTAATAATATTGTTATTACCCACGCCTTTAATAAAGGTTTCTACACTTTGATTAATACTGGCTTTATTTAAAATAAAGGCTAAAACAATCGCAGGTAAAATAGCGACCGGTGCTGGGAGTTGATAAAATGCATAATCAACCCCTTGAGATTGCAAATATAAGCCTGAGCCTAAAAAAATAGCAACAAAGGTGAGTAGGGGGAGCAAAGAAAATCTTGCTTTATTTTTATCAAATGATGGCTGCATCATAATCCTCGTTAATTATTCATAGCAATCGAAATCGATTGATATATTAAACAGCCAAAGCATCCCTCTTTTAGCTGAATTTAGTTGTTTGTTTTACTATCTAACCAGATAAGTAACTCAACAGCGCCCGCAAGCCAAAGACCAAATCGGCGCAAAAAAGAAGTTTAAATGTATAGATGGCTAAATGCAAAGGCTATCTGTTATAATTATGAGGGTCTGTTGATCTTTCAAGGTTAAATTTGCAGCAGTCTGTTTGGTATTTAGGCAAGGCAGAGCCTATGTGGTGTGGTATTCCCCATAAATAGGCGATAACGCAGCATCAATGCCAAACAGGCGCTGCCTAGGAGCGATTTACTCTTTGTTGCTCGGTTTTTACTTAGCCCACTAGGTTACAAACCTCGCGCCACGATTAAACCGCTCCTAGTTTAAACAAATTTTAATCCGCAAAGGTCAACAGACCCTAAAATAATCGAAGCTTTTTTATAAGCTTTCCTGACTATTACATGAGTTTTAGATAAAATCTAGCTAACTAAAAAATACATAGGTTGTAAAAAGATGAATCGAGTAGGTGTGTTTGGTGCGAATGGCCGTATGGGCCTGGCACTTTTAGAAGCAGCAACAATCAATAAAAATTCACAATTAGCGGCGGCCTATGTACGCAGTGAGTCTGAGTTAGTCGGTCTATCGGTTAATCAACTTAATAGTGCAGCGGCTAAAGACATTCACTTTAGCAGTGAACAGCAGGTTGAAAATGTAGATGTGCTTATAGACTTTACCCTTCCACAAGGCATGAGAAATCACTTAAAAACAGCTGTTGAGAAAAAAACACCTATGGTAATTGGCACCACTGGCTTAACTCATGATGATATGGCTCTATTAACAGATGCCGCTAAACATATCCCGATCGTATTTGCGCGTAATTATAGCGTGGGCGTAAATTTACTGCTTAACTTAGTGCAAACAGCAGCGACAAAATTAGGCGATGATTTAGATATTGAAATTTTTGAAGCGCATCATCGCCATAAAATCGATGCGCCATCGGGTACAGCATTAGCTATTGGCGAGTCGATTGCACAGGCTAAAGGGTGGGATCATGATGAGGTTGCTGTTTATGATCGTAACAACATAGAGCAGGCCAAATCACAAAATGAAATTGGCTATTCGGTGCTAAGAGGCGGCGATATAGTAGGTGAACACACGGCCTACTTCGCTACAATGGGCGAAAGACTTGAATTAACCCATAAAGCAAGTTCTCGAATGACCTTCGCCCTAGGTGCTATAAGAGCTGCGCAGTGGTTGAAAAATAAACCAGCAGGACTTTATGATATGCAAGATGTGCTAGATTTAAAGTAGTTAAGTTCCTTTTTTAACGCTTTGAGGTGGTTTTTTGTTATAACCACTTATTTATTGCAATTTACTAATTAGCGTTAGACCTAAAAGCCAACTTCATGTAGAATGCAGCCAATTTGCCAAAAATTACTAAATGCGTGTTTCCAATTATACTCATATGGTTAGCAAAACCGGGGTTTGTGTGGGAATAAAAAGAGTTTTAGGCAAGAAAAATGAATGAAGGTTTAGTGGTTTACATCGGCATCATTTAAGACTGCGTAAAACAATTTAAGCTCACAGAAATCAGGTTTTGACCAATTATTTGGGTATTGGCGGGGTGTTAAGCAATTTGTTTACTCCCGTTTTTTACTGTTAGGAGGTTTAACTTGACTAAATCCGCTCTGTTAGTCCTAGAAGACGGCACAGTGTTTCGCGGTACTGCAATCGGCGCTGACGGCATGTCAGTCGGTGAAGTAGTATTCAATACGTCTATGACTGGTTATCAAGAAATTTTGACTGATCCATCGTACGCGGAACAAATCGTAACTTTGACGTACCCACATATCGGTAATACGGGTACCAACAGCGAAGACGAAGAAGCGAGTCACATTTGGGCTAAAGGCCTAGTGATCCGTGATTTGCCACTGCTAGCAAGTAATTTTCGTAACGAGCAATCGTTAGATGATTACTTAAAAGAACGTAATATTTTAGGTATTGCGGACATCGACACCAGAAAACTAACCCGTATTTTGCGTGACAAAGGCGCACAAAATGGCTGTATTGTTGCTGGTGACGAACTAGACGAGAAAAAAGCGCTCGAAGCCGCGCAAGCCTTCCCAGGCTTAAAAGGTATGGATTTAGCAAAAGTTGTCTCAACCAAGGAAAATTTTGAGTGGCGCGAATCAAGCTGGACATTAGGCGAGGGGTTTAAAACCTTACACGCTGATGATGAAAAGTTTCATGTTGTTGCCTACGACTTCGGTGTTAAACGTAACATTTTACGTATGCTTGTTGATCGTGGTTGTAAACTGACCGTTGTCCCAGCACAAACCTCTGCCGCTGACGTACTAGCCTTAAACCCAGATGGTATTTTCTTATCAAACGGCCCTGGCGATCCTGAGCCATGTACTTATGCCATTGATGCAATTAAAACCTTTTTAGAAACCGACACGCCAATTTTTGGTATTTGTTTAGGGCATCAACTACTAGCACTTGCCTCAGGTGCTAAAACAGTAAAAATGAAGTTTGGCCACCATGGTGGTAACCACCCAGTTAAAGATCTTGACCGCGATGTTGTAATGATCACTGCACAAAACCACGGTTTTGCTGCAGATGAAGCCACATTACCAGATAACTTACGTGCTACGCACAAATCGTTATTTGACGGTACATTGCAAGGTATTCATCGTACAGATAAACCAGCATTTAGCTTCCAAGGTCACCCTGAAGCGAGTCCTGGTCCGCACGATGCAGCCCCATTATTTGACCACTTCATCGATTTGATGCAAGCGCGTAACCACTAATTTAACCGGAGTAATAATGCCAAAACGTACCGACATAAAAAGCATTCTTATCTTAGGCGCAGGCCCAATTGTAATTGGTCAAGCTTGTGAATTTGACTACTCTGGTGCTCAAGCGTGTAAAGCACTTAGAGAAGAAGGCTATAGAGTTATATTAGTTAACTCAAACCCTGCAACTATCATGACTGACCCAGAAATGGCCGATGCAACATACATCGAACCAATTCACTGGGAAGTGGTAGAAAAAATCATTGAAAAAGAAAAGCCAGATGCTGTCCTGCCTACAATGGGTGGCCAAACAGCATTAAACTGTGCGCTTGATTTAGACAAGCATGGTGTATTGGCTAAGCATGGCGTTGAGCTTATTGGCGCAACGGCTGATGCAATCGATAAAGCAGAAAACCGTGAACGCTTTGATGTTGCTATGCGTAACATCGGCCTTGAATGTCCACGTGCTGAGATTGCCCATTCAATGGATGAAGCGCGCGATACCATGACCCGTATCGGCTTACCGTGTATTATTCGTCCTTCTTTCACAATGGGCGGCACCGGTGGCGGTGTGGCTTACAACATGGAAGAGTTTGAAGAAATCTGTGAGCGCGGTTTAGACCTTTCACCAACCAGCGAGTTATTAATTGATGAATCGTTAATTGGTTGGAAAGAATACGAAATGGAAGTTGTTCGTGACAAAAAAGACAACTGCATCATCGTTTGTTCTATTGAAAACTTTGACCCAATGGGTGTGCACACAGGTGACTCAATTACTGTTGCGCCAGCACAAACATTAACAGACAAAGAATACCAAATCATGCGTAATGCCTCTATGGCCGTATTGCGTGAAATTGGTGTTGAAACCGGCGGTTCAAACGTACAATTTGGTGTAAACCCAGTTGATGGACGTATGGTTATCATTGAAATGAACCCACGTGTATCACGTTCATCGGCCCTAGCGTCTAAAGCAACGGGTTTCCCAATTGCTAAAATTGCAGCAAAATTGGCTGTAGGTTACACACTTGATGAGCTTCAAAACGATATTACTGGCGGTAAAACACCAGCATCGTTTGAACCTTCAATCGATTACGTGGTAACAAAAATTCCTCGCTTTAACTTTGAAAAATTTGCCGGTGCAAACGACCGTTTAACAACGCAAATGAAATCAGTAGGCGAAGTAATGGCGATTGGTCGTAACCAACAAGAGTCATTACAAAAAGCATTACGTGGTTTAGAAGTAGGCGCAACGGGCTTTAACCCAATTGTGGCGCTTGACGACCCGAAAGCAAAAGAAAAAATCATTCGTGAATTACGTGAGCCAGGTGCAGAGCGTATTTGGTACATTGCCGATGCAATGCGCCATGGTATGAGTGTTGAAGATGTGTTCGAATTAACTAAGATTGACCCTTGGTACTTAGTACAAATTGAAGACATCCTAAAAGATGAAGCTAAAATTTCAGAAGTCGGTATGGCCGGCTTAAATGCGGACTTCTTGCGTAAACTTAAACGCAAAGGCTTTGCAGATCCGCGTATTGCAGAAATTGCCGGTGTGTCAGAAGCTGAAATTCGTAAAAAGCGCCATCAACTCAATATTGTACCTGTATACAAACGCGTTGATACGTGCGCCGCAGAATTTAGCTCAGACACTGCTTACATGTACTCATCATACGATGAAGAATGTGAAGCTAATGCATCTGACCGTGATAAAATCATGGTAATTGGTGGCGGTCCTAACCGTATCGGCCAAGGTATTGAATTTGATTACTGTTGTGTACACGCAGCCCTTGCGCTTCGCGAAGACGGCTACGAAACCATCATGGTTAACTGTAACCCTGAAACGGTTTCTACCGATTACGACACATCTGATCGTTTATACTTTGAGCCAATTACGCTTGAAGACGTACTAGAAATTGTACGTGTTGAAAAGCCAAAAGGCGTTATCGTGCAGTACGGTGGTCAAACACCACTTAAACTAGCGCGTGAGCTTGAAGCTAACGGCGTGCCTGTTATTGGTACTTCACCTGATGCCATTGACCGTGCAGAAGACCGTGAGCGTTTCCAACAACTTGTTGAGCGTTTAGACTTACTGCAACCAGAAAATGCGACGGTTACCTCTACTGAAGAAGCACTACTTAAATCAGTTGAAATTGGTTTCCCACTGGTAGTACGTCCTTCGTACGTATTAGGTGGTCGTGCGATGGAAATTGTATACGATGAGCAAGACTTGCGTCGTTACATGACCGAAGCCGTATCTGCATCAAATGAAGCGCCAGTATTACTAGACCGTTTCTTAGATAACGCGATAGAAGTTGACGTTGACGCAATTTGCGACGGCGAGCAAGTGATTATTGGCGGCATCATGGAGCATATTGAACAAGCAGGCGTTCACTCTGGTGACTCAGCATGTTCATTACCAGCTCACTCGCTTACGCAAGAAGTGCAAGATGTGATGCGTAAGCAAGTAACTGATATGGCACTTGAACTTGGCGTAGTTGGTTTGATGAATACGCAGTTTGCGGTTAAAGATGGCAAAGTGTATCTTATCGAAGTAAACCCACGTGCAGCACGTACAGTTCCATTTGTATCTAAAGCAACGGGTGTAGCACTTGCAAAAGTAGCGGCGCGTTGTATGGCGGGTCAATCTTTAGCAAGCCAAGGCATTACTAAAGAAGTGATTCCACCTTACTACAGCGTAAAAGAAGTGGTATTGCCATTTGCTAAGTTCCAAGGTGTGGATCCTATCCGTGGACCTGAAATGCGCTCAACGGGTGAAGTAATGGGTGTTGGTGATACTTTCGCCGAAGCGTTTGCAAAAGCACAATTAGGTGCAAGCAACACTTTACCACGTGGTGGTCGCGCGTTACTATCTGTACGTAATAGCGATAAGCCACGTATTGTAGAACTAGCAAAAACTATGACAGACCTTGGTTTTGAGCTAGACGCAACAGGTGGGACAGCTGCTGCACTTGAAGATGCTGGAATTACGGTTCGCCGTGTAAATAAAGTATACGAAGGTCGTCCGCACATTCTTGATAGAATCAAAAATGGCGAGTATAGCTATATCGTTAATACCACCGAAGGTCGCCAAGCGATTGAAGATTCGAAGGTGTTACGTCGTGGTGCATTGCAGCACAAAACCAATTATACTACGACATTGAATGCGGCATTTGCTAACTGTACTGCTAACCAAGCAGATGACCGCAGTAAAGTGACGTCTGTTCAAGAACTACACCTGCGATTGAACTAAGGAAATGTGCCAAGGCCATAACCATGGCCTTGGGATTAAGTGAGAAAAGTATGCAATCAATTCCAATGACAGTTCGTGGCGCAAAATTATTGCGCGATGAGCTTAACGAATTAAAAACTGTTACCCGTCCAAAAATTGTATCTGATATTGCTGATGCACGTGAACACGGTGACTTAAAAGAAAATGCTGAGTATCACGCTGCGCGTGAGCAACAGGGTTTTTGTGAAGGCCGTATTCAAGAAATTGAAGCAAAACTTTCAAACATGCAGATGATTGACGTAACAAAGATGCCTAATACAGGTAAAGTGATTTTTGGGACTACAGTAACCATCGTTAATGTTGAAACCGACGCTGAAGTTAAATATCAGATTGTTGGCGATGATGAAGCAGATATTAAAAGTAATTTAATTTCTGTTAATTCACCAATTGCTCGCGGCTTAATTGGTAAACAAGCGGATGACGCTGTGATTATCAAAACGCCAAAAGGTGATGTAGAGTACGAAATCATTGAGGTTGAGTATATTTAATTAGTTAACTCACTTTAACGTTTTATAAAAACCAGTGCTTAGTAATAAGCACTGGTTTTTTTATGCTTGGTTTTTATATTTGGTTTAGAATCGGTTGAATATTATTCATTGTTTGTAAATGTAGGCTATGTTGTTATGGTAGTAACCTATTCTTCAATAAGGAAATAATATGGCAAATATACTGTATCCGGCACCTTTAACAGTGGGATCTAAAATCGCCGTGTGTTCTTTATCAGCGGGGATCAAATCAAAATACCATCCACGGTTAGATATTGTCATTAATGGCTTAAAACATCGAGGTTATCAGATTGTTGAGGGGGAGTTTTTACGTCAAAACGAGCCGCGAACTCAACTTACAGCTAAGCAGCATGCCAAGCAATTAATGGACTTTTTATTAGATGATGAAATAGATGCGATCATGCCGCCAATGGGCGGAGAGCTGGCAATGGAAATATTGCCTCTGCTTGATTTTAGCGCAATTAAAAACGCTAAACCTAAATGGTTAGTGGGCTATTCAGATGTCAGTACGATTGCTTGTGCACTGACAGCAAAATGTAATTGGGCAACACTGCATAGTGCTAATTTAATTCAATTACACCCTGATGAAAAAGACCCGTATTGTTTACAAATTTTTGAAAGCCTAAGCTATGAGGCTAGCAGTGAGTTTGAGCAAGCCCCCTCGACTAACCATCAACATAGCAAGCCTGATTACGCACAAAACCCGAATGCATTATTTGATCACAGCGTTCCCACACAATGGCAATGTTTAAATTACACCGATAAGCGCAGTATTGAAATGTCAGGGCGGTTGTTTGGTGGGTGTCTTGATACGGTTGGGCTGTTACTTGATTCGCCTTTTTTAGCTCTGCATGAGTTTAAAAAGCACAATGCCTCGCAAGGTATTGTACTTTATTTAGAAAGCTCAGAGCTCACGCCAGCGACCGTTGCAAGGTTTTTATTGTCACTTAAATTAGCGGGCATGTTTGATGATATAAATGGGGTGATTATTGGTCGTCATGTGACCTTACAAGGGCAAGACCCAGGGTTTGATTATCGCCAAGGCTTAAATGCCGCTTTTGGTGGGTGTTTATTTCCGGTGATCATTGATGCTGATATTGGCCACATTCCTCCTAATTTAAACTTAGTTAATGGTGCATTATGCACTGTTACCGCAGATGTTGAACAAGGCAAAGTGCTCAGTGCATCTGTGGTCACAAAACTAGCCTAGTAATAATAAACTGCTCACTTACTATTTAAAGTGAGCAGTTATGACTTATAAAACCTGAATAATTTGTTCTTTGCTTAAACGTGATTTTGGCAGTTTAGCATTGTAGTCTTCTTCTGCGTCATGGTAGCCCAGCGCAAGTGCGACATCACAGATGTAGCCGTCTAATTCGCTTGCGAACTCCTCACCAATCAGTTGTGCATCAACGCCTTCCATCGGTGTGGTATCAATCCCTAAGCGTGCTGCTGCATGCATAGTATTGCCTAAAGCAATGTAGGTTTGTGCTTTAGTCCAGGCGGCATTATTACCCTGCTCATCGGTATTTAAATCCACAAACGCAAAGGCGCCAAAAGCTTGCTCGCGGTTTTCTGTTTGAGTTCGGCCATTTTTTATATCAGCATCAATTACTTGGCCATAGTTTTCACGGGTATATTGCGGATTATGAGCGAATAAAATAATGTGTGATGCCGCTTTAATGTGTGGCTGATTAAATTGAAACTTATTAGCAAAGGTACTGTGCATACGCTCTTTTGCGGCATCAGATTCAATCACAATAAATTTCCAAGGCTGTGAATTAATTGACGAAGGAGAAAGACGCATAGCATTATACAATACCGCTAAATCGTCTTGAGAAATACGCTTTGTAGAATCATAACGTTTAGCGGTGTGGCGGCTTTCAAGATCGCGAATAATAGGGTGAGTCATAGTCTCTCCATAATAAAAAAGGGCTGATAAATAGTGTTCATTGAGTGTATGAGCAGCATAATACAATTTGCTTTATTTAAAATAAACAGCATAATTATTGAATCATTATCAAATAAAAATAGATAATATGCAGGTTGATGACTTAAAACTGATTTTAAAAGTAGCTGAGTGTCGAAGCATTACGCTAGCAGCAGCCAAGTTAGATATGCGCACAGCAACGGCCAGTGCTGCTATTAAGCGTGTAGAGTTGGCACTTGGCTGTGAATTATTTATTAGAACCACTCGTCATTTGCGTTTATCTAGTGCAGGGGAGCGATACATTCCCCAATGCGAACAAGCTTTGGCCGTGCTTGAAACGGCAAGGCAAAACCTTAAAGGAGAACATGATGCCATTGAAGGGGAGTTACGGGTAGCTACCTCATCTGATTTAGGGCGCAACTTAGTGATCCCTTGGATTGATGAAGTCATGGATAAGTACCCAAGCGTGAGCTTGCGTACGCACATTAGCGACAGTAATATCGACTTTTATCGCGATTCGGTTGATATAGCACTACGTTATGGCTCACCCAGTGATAGTAGTGTATATGGATTTAAAATTTGCAACGTACCGCGACTACTCTGTGCTACACCTACCTATTTAGCTAAATATGGTGAGCCAGAGCACCCAGATGATTTAGCGCAGCATCACGGATTATTTTACCAGCTGCAAGATATTATCAATAATGTGTGGGAATTTACCGACGGGCAAAAAAAATACAAAGTTAAAATGCAGGGCAGACGAGCTTCAAACGATGGCGATTTAGTCAGGCGTTGGTGTGTTGCAGGTAAAGGTTTAGCAGTTAAATCAGCGTTAGATATTGCCGATGACTTATTAAACAAACGGGTTGTTACTGTGATGAATAATTACCAGCATACCTGTGGTGAGCTGTGGCTCATTTGCCCAAGCAGGCAATCGATTACTCCGGCTGTACGACTATTGCGTGATGTGTGCAGAGAAAAAACCGCTCACATATTGAATCAGCTAGTAAAGCAGGGGATTGTTGATAAACGTATATTAATTAACGAGTAACAAATACACGTTTAGTAACGTTAACTTAAATAGTTTTTAAAAAACGCCAATTAAACCCTTTATGAGGAATATGTTTAGGCTGAGGGAGGCACTTAGCTGTACCTTTCCTAAATATGATTATTAAATATCATCACGTAAAAGGCATAAAAACGAGTAATTTATTGTATTCATCATAGGATATTTTTAATTACACAGTTATATGTTGAGTAACATAGATAAAGCTAACCCAGTAATGAGTAATAAAAATCCGATAATTTGTGTAGCTATATCTCTTTTGCGAACAAGGGTTTGTGCTATAGGGCTAGTTAGTTTACGAGTAAGAAAGTTTGCAGGGATTAAGCGAATGCTTGCAAAGCCCATAAAACAAAAGCCAAAACCAATGAGAAAGCTCGAATAGGTGGAGTTAATAATGCCACCAGTAAACGTAAATAAAGCGATCAAATAAAGTAACATACTTGGCCAATGTATTACTCTTTTATTCATAGTCAGTCCCTGATAATCCTTCATCAAATCCGAGTAAAAAATCTAACCCTACAAATGCAAAAGAAATAGTTATTGCACCTAATAGCATTAAATTGCGGTTGTTCTTTTTGTAACCCAAAGTAGTCAATATGGCAAATAGTTGAATGCTATTTTTTAACTATAAATAAAAAGCTCGGCATAATAATGCCGAGCTTTTTTGGTTGGGATTTTACTTAATTAACTATTGGTCGTTGCTGGTTGGCCATCGACGATAGGGTCTTTACCGCGCCACTTTCGAATTATGCGTTTTGTATCCTCAAGCGCAACATACTGACACGGTATAAGAATAAGCGTAATTACTGTGGCAAACAGGACACCAAAGGCGAGTGATACGGCCATAGGTATTACAATTTTTGCTTGTAAACTGGTTTCCATAATAATGGGCATTACGCCAATAAAAGTAGTAACAGAGGTTAGTAATATCGCTCTAAAGCGACGCGCTCCGGCTTGCATTACCGCTTCTTTTATTGCCACACCTTCTGCACGGGCTTTGTTTACAAAATCCACCATAACAAGTGAATCATTAACCACTATACCGGCTACAGCGATAATGCCGAACATTGATAGCCCGCTCATGGTCATACCTAAAGCCATATGACCGAACATAGCACCCACAACACCAAATGGGATCACCGACATAATAATCAGTGGCTGAGAATATGAGCGAAGCGGGATGGCCAGTAGCGCAAAAATAATCATTAATGAGATTGCAAAATCACGTAGTTGTTCATTCGCACTTTCCATCTCTTCTTGAATACGCCCAGCCACATTACTTTTTACACCAGGGTAGTTTTTAAGAAGTGCAGGTAAGTAAACATCACGAATTTCTTGTGCAATAGCAAATGGCTCTACTTCGTCGCTATTGACCGCAGCCCATACATTAACAGTACGATTTGAGTTTTCACGTCTGATACTGCTTACGCCGTCAACTAGCTTGACTATAGCTATTTCACTCAAAGAAACTTCAGCGCCCGCAGGAGTGATAATACGCGTATCTTGAATGTTGCTAATAGAGTTGCGCTCGCTTTGCGGGTAGCGAATCATTACTTTGATTTCTTCACCTTCACGTAAAATACGCTGTGCTTCAAGGCCGTAATAACTAAAACTAACTTGAGAGGCCACATCAGCTAGGGTTAAGCCCATACTGTAAGCAAGTGGTTTTAAATCAAGTTGTACTTCGTCGGTGGCACTTTGCAGTGAGTCATTTACATCACCCACGCCTTCCATACTTTGTAACTTAGCTTTTAGTTTGCTAGATACTTCTTTTAGCTCGTCGGCATTTTTTCCTTCGAGTCTAAAGCTAACGTCGCCATCATCACGACCACCACCAAAAATACTATCTTGAATAGTGAGTGTTTTAAGCCCCGGTAGCGGCGGCATTTTTTCACGCCACATAGTGCTTAGCTCAAACGTATCAATAGGGCGCAAATGAGGCTCTACTAAAATGGCCATAATACTCGCATTAGTTCGACCACGCAGACTAACAGACAAATCACGGATCATAGATTGGCCATACTGCTGCTCTAGTTCTTTGTCGACGCTCAGTAAGACATTTTCTATTTTACGCGCTGTTTCAAGGGTTGCTTGCTCAGAAGAGGCAAGGTTCATTTCTAGCGATATACGCGGAAAATCATGCGGAATTTTAGGGTTTGGTACAAATTTAACCATACCACCGGCAAAGAGTCCTGCACTGACGATTAAAATACATAAAAAGCCAATAATCACGGTATAGCGATAATGGATACAACGACCGATAAATGGAGTGTAATAATGTTCAACAAAATGCTTTAAGCCACTATCAACAGCATTACGTAATTTATGTAATGGGTTTTTAGGATTAGGCTTACGCGGGTTCATTGCTGCGATGTGTGCAGGTAAAATTAGTTTTGATTCAATCAGTGAAAAAATTAAGCATAAAATAATTACTACACCAATTGCTTTCGAAAACGCAGCGCTTGGGCCTGAAGCCATTGCTTGAGGTAAAAATGCAGCAATAGTGGTTAGTACACCAAAGGTTGCTGGCATGGCTACACGTTTTACACCACGAATAACGTTGTTAAGTGAGTGCCCATGTTTTTCAATTTCAGCACTGGCCGACTCACCTACAACAATGGCATCATCAACCACAATCCCCAAAACAATAATAAAGGCAAACAAAGACACCATATTAATAGTAATGTCTAAAAAGCCGATAGGCATAAATAAGAATGCCCCTAAGAAAGACACTGGTAGGCCCATCATTACCCAAAACGCTAATCTAAGTGGTAAAAACAGCGCTAATACCAGCATAACTAAAATACCGCCCCACACCATGTTATCGACCATCATGTCGAGGCGACCTTCAAGGTAGTAGGTTAAATCAACGATGGGTGATAACTTAACGCCTGCAGGAAGTTGATCGGCTTTGTCAGCTAGGTATTTTTTAAGGACTTTAGCAACAACGGTAATGTCTTGATCTTTTGAGGCATCAATTTCAAACGACAGTGAATTTTTGCCATTGTATTTAGAATAAAGTAAGCCTTCTTCAAAGCCATCATTAATGGTGGCTACATCGCCTAATTTAATTTGAGCACCGTCTGGTAATGTAATTAGCGGTAACTTTTCAAATTCACCGCCACGATAGGCTTGCTTTTCGACACGCATCGAAATGTAGCCAGTATCAGAGCGAATTTGACCAGCCGACATATTAGTAGAAAAGCTTTGCACCGCATTAGAAACATCTCTAAACGTGAGTCCGTATTCGCGAAGTTTATCAGGGCTAATTTCAATACCAATTTCGTAGTCTAAGCCACTGTAAAAATCAACTAGGTTTACATGAGGAAGGTTTTGTAATTCATCTTTAATATCATTACCAAGTTCTTTTAACTGGTAATAACTCATATCACCATAAAGCGCGAGTATCATTACTTCTTGTTGAAATTTTTCACGCTGAACAACAGGGCGTTCCATACCCGCAGGAAACGTATTAATTGAATCTACTTGCGCTTTTATTTCATCTAGCGCTTCTTTGGCGTCATATTTTTCTTCAATCTCAACCCAGGCTTGTGCATAGCCTCGATTAGAGTAAGTGATTAGACGTTTAATACCTTCGGTACCTTCAAGGTTTTCTTCAATTTTTATAGTAATGCCTTCTTCCACCTCTTGTGGAGCAGCACCAGGGTAAATAGCTTGTATACTTACCCAGTTACTTTCAAATTGAGGAAAGGCTTGTTTACGAATTGTCAGCGCGGTTAACAACCCGCCAATCAAGACAAAAATCATGATTAGGTTAGCAGCAACGGGGTTACGCGCAAACCACGCAATTAACCCTTTTTCATCAGTTGTGGTCATTGCTTACTCTCCCTTTAATGCAAGTTGAGTAACGTCTGGTTTGGTCACAGTGTCTTCAATTTTTACTGCCATTCCTTCACTAGGGTATTCTAGAGCAGAAGTGATCAGTTGCTCTCCCTCTGCTAAGCCCTGATTAGCGATGACCATGCCATCTTGTTCGCGAATAATATTGAGTGTTTTAAATGATAGAGTTAAATCATCGTTTAATACTGCAATTTTATTATTTTTAACCAGATGATGAGGGACGACAATAGCGCCATTAACGGCGCGGCCTTCAATTGTAGCGTTAATGTATGAGCCAAAACGAAGTGGCTGAACCCCTTCATATGGGGTTTGAAGTTGGGCAACCAAATAGCTCATTCGGCTTTTTTGATCAATCACACCTTCGCTACGTACCACTTTAGCCTGCCATGTGGTTTCTTTACCTGCATATTGCGCATTAAATTCAACTGTTGCACCTATACCACCATTATTGAGGTATTGCAGCTCTTTATCGGCAACAGGTAAACGCACCTCAGCGACTTCAGTTGAACTAAGTGAACCAAAGCTATTACCAGGATTAACTACCGAGCCTAAACTAATGCTGCGCTCGTTTATAATCGCATCGTAGGGGGCTTTAATATATGTGCGTTCTAAATTACGTTTAGCACGTTTTACACTTGCTTGTGCTGAGCGATATCGGGCCATTTTTTCAGCTAATTGCGGTTTACGTAAATACAGTGCTGATGCGGTAACATCGCTTGAGTCTGCTTTTATGCGTTCCCATTCGGCTTTAGCTACATGTGCTTGAGCACGTTCAATCTCAAGCGCTGAACTTGCTTGGGCAAGGCCAGCTTCTGCTTCAATTAAATCAGCTTCGTAATCATTTGGATCAATTCGTGCTAAAATGTCGCCTTGCTTTACAAAGGCACCTTCAACAAATTGTCCTGCAACTGAAATAACTTGGCCACTCACCTGAGCAATCAATTCAGTGCGGTCTTTTGGTTGTACAATACCGTACGACTTTACATCGAGGGTAATTGCATCAAGGTGAACTGGTTGTGCTGCAACCAAAGGACGCATGTCTTGGGGGGGCTTTTCTTCAGGTGGCTTTTTCATTGCAGAAAAGCCTGCTGCGAGGCCAATGCCACCAACAAGGACCGCGATCGGAAGTATTATTTGTTTTTTAGTCGCCACAGGGCATTCCTTCATAAATTGTGCTGATGGACTAATGATACGCAATAAAGTGTTTACAGTGTATTTGAAGATGTAACAAGTCATTGCACAAGGCGGTTACAAATAGAACGAAACACGCTATTTATGTACAAAGCAGCAACAAAACAATTGAAATTTATTACTGAGGTTAGAATGAAAACACAATCAATGGCGTGCCGTTTAGGCTGTGGAGCATGTTGTATTGCGCCGAGTATTAGCTCGCCAATTCCAGGTATGCCAAACGGTAAAAAGGCCGGAGAACGTTGTATTCAGCTGGATGAACGAAATTTATGCAAGCTATTTGGTGATGAGTCGCGCCCAAAAGTGTGCAGTGACTTTAGTGCCACGTTAGATGTATGCGGGACAACCAATGAACAAGCATTAACGTTAATTACCGAATTAGAGCAATTAACCTAATTTATTGTATTAAATACACATATATTTACAATTAATACGTTTGAAAAGTGTTGATAACCTGAACTCCGGATAATAAATCCATCTCAAGCAGCTATTTTCAGCGCTAACTGCGTTGAATTTACTTGCAATAGGCTAGCTATTGACGCGTAATTTCGCCTTGTTTTCACTAAAAATCTCTAGCTTGAGAAAATAAACATAAATATCATTTTGATTCAATATGTTAGTAAATCTCTTAACCAGAGTTCAGGTTAGATACTTACTTTGTGTTTCTAAAAGTAGTACTGAGAGAGTGCAATTAAGTATCCACTAAGCATTGTCGCTAGTGTTACCTCATTCACTTCTCTTTGCTCATACTATTTCAATTATGCATGTACACAGAGGAGGGGATTCTGCGCTTTTAGAATACTTAGGGAGGGCTGCGAAATGAAGTTTCTAATTCAGCTTTCTACTGTTCTGTTTCTTATTTTAATTAAAAAACAAGCTCAGCGTGGAGTAAGCCCTCGCTGAGCGATAAAGTTACCAGCTATACGTGGCACTTAGCGTATATTGCTCGCCGCGACCAGGTGTACCTGGAATTTCTTCAAACGACTCATCCCATAAGTTATCAGCCGCAAGACTAATAAAGAAGTTAGGCACAGCTGGTGGAGTTATTTTTAACGTCAGCTGAGTAAATAGCGCTTCGTCACCTGAACGGCGCAGCGCATTTTTATGCTGTTTACGCCATTCATTATCTACTCGAAATTCTAATATATCCGTCGGATTCCAAATCGCACCGAGTGTTACACGATGATCAGGAAAGTTTAAGGCATAAAAGCTAGCATCAATATTTTCAGCGCCGTAGGTTTCTGTTTTATGTAAGTACGCATAGCTGGCAATAATTTCTGCGTTATCAAATTGCTTTGTGGCTAAAAACTCAAGGCCTGTGGTATCAATATCAACAGGCTGTGCAAATCGTGCAGAGCTTGAATCAAAGTTAAATGTCCAATCGGTTAGGTTGTTATCTTTACGATAAAAAAGCGCTGAATTAAGTTGCCAGCTTTGTTGCTCAAGCAATAAGCCCAGCTCTAAGCTTTTGGTGGTTTCACGTTCAAGGTTAGCGTTACTTCTAAACAAACCACCAGACTCACTGCCACCAATGGCGGTGTAGCCTGCTACTTGGCTTGCCTCGGCATACGATAAATACAATGTACGCTCAGTGCCATCGTTATTTTGGGTATTGAAACTAACATCACCAATCAGTGATAGCTCAGAATCATCACGACTGGTGTTATCAAATGCAGCCCCTAAACGCAACCTTAGTTGCTGATCACTTGCAAGTGATGCTGTGTACTCTGGTAATACACTAAGCTTAAAGTAGTTACGTGAAGTGAAATTATTTTCAAGGGTAGTGGAGTCAATACTGTCTTCTATATATTGCGCCGAGTAATTAACCGCAACTGACTTTGTTTGCGCATGACGACCTGAAATAGCCAATGATTTTACTTGTGTTTCATGAAATGCTTGGAACGCGCTTGGGTTTTCTCTTGAATAGACATAATGGTCGTTATGCTTGCGGTAATAAGCCGATACTTCAAATTCACTGTTGGTAGCATAGGCTTGTTTATGGTTGAGCATCCATAATTGAGTTTCTAAGTCTTCGGTTTCATTTACACCAAATGGGGTATAAAGGTTTGGCCAACCAAAAAACTTTTCTTGTAAGCCGTAAAATAAATCAGTTTGTGAATCGCTCCCAGTTAACTGCACTCTGCCAGAAGTACGGGTAAAGTCATGATCGCCAAAATCAATTGAACCATCACTTTGTGAGTGCGAATGTTCACCTTCAAAACCAATGCGCCAATTAGCGTTTGCTTCAAGTGGAGTACTCACACCTGCATGAATTGTTTGTAAGTTAAAGTCATTTGAGCCTGCGCCCAAAGAGACACTGCCACCGGTTGTTATTGGTTTCCAAGCAAACGACACAGTACCCACAGAGCTATTCATGCCATAAAGTGCGTTATCGGCTCCTGTTAATACACTAGCACCTGTTAGCATTTGTGGTGCAATAGGAATTTCTGCAAAATAGTGACCAGATTGCGGGTCGAGTAGAGTTGCACTGCCGGCTCTAAAGCCGGTATTTTCAAAAATCCCCCCGCGTATCGTTACATCAGCTTGTGCTTCAGCCATATTGCGTGATTGCAAGTCAACACGCGGGTCGTACTCTAAATTTGAAATAGGCGAATCAAATGTACCAACGGGTAAGGTATTGGCAGTGGGTGACGCTTCAATTGTTATTTGTTCTATGGTTGCTGTTTCTTTACTCTGTTCTGCATAAGCAACAGTCGAAATACTGGCTAGTACAGCCGGTATAATAAGGTGCGGGGCACGATTCATATCATTATTCTCATTTTATGCAATGGCGCTAACAATTAAATACCTATCACTTTTTATCACATGATAAGGTAAGCTCACTAAGCTAGGGTGATTTTGGGCGCTATTGTACATTAATGATAAAAAACTGCATTTGATAATCAAACCTAGCGTTACAAAATAGTAACTCTGCATCCTATAAATTATTTACATTGGTCACTTTATTATGCAAACACAACAATCGAGTCATTCATTTAATCAGCACACACTTTATTTTGCTGGTGGTTGCTTATGGGGCGTGCAAGAATTTATGAAGTATTTACCTGGAGTAGTGACTACTGAGGCGGGGCGTGCCAATGGCACTAGTAACACAACACAAGGTGAATACGATGGCTATGCCGAATGCGTGAAAGTAACCTTTGATATTCAAGAAGTGACCTTAAATGAATTAATCGGCTATTTTTTTGAGATTATTGACCCATACAGTATCAATAAACAAGGTAACGATGTAGGCGAAAAATACCGTACCGCCATTTTTAGCCAAGAAAGTGATCATTTAAACATCGCCAGAGACTATATTAGCCAGCGTGATGATGCTGAAAAAATAGCGGTACAAGTAGCGCCATTGACTAATTATGTCCCTAGCGATCCCGAGCATCAAGACCGTTTAACCAATCACCCAGATGATTATTGCCATATCCCAGTTGATTTATTGCACAAGTATAAATAACAACTTCATTGGGACGTATTTAAATAAAAAGTGCTGGTAACTAATGAAACTAATTTTTACCTCATTTGTGCTTTTTTTTATTTTTATCAGGCTTTTTCTTCTTTCGCGGGAACATATCTCTAAAAAGATAGGGCACAGCTAAAAAGTAGATCCCAGTTCCTAAATAAAGAAAAAGGTAAAAAAGATAAGTAAACGGCGACGCTGAAAAGAAATAAACGTCAGATTCGACCTGGTAATCTGTTGGGGTCAGAATATAGCCATCATGTATAAATTTTATCGTAAATAGAATAGATAAGAGGCCTAAAGCCCAAAAGACTAAAGAGAATGCGATTCGATTCAATAGCATTCTCGTATTACTTATATCTACATATTTTACTTTTGGTTTCTTATTTTTTGATTGCTTCATTTTGGCCAAAAAAAGTAATAATGATCGCTACCAGTATTCCTACCAAGCCAATGCTTGAAAACATTAGACTGTATTGGTTTTTAATATTGAAGATATTTAATAGGCTGGTTATTAACAATAAAAAAATACCAATAATTTTTATAATCGTGAGTGTTTTATTCAAACAAAACCATGTTTGGCAAGAAGGGCATTGTTTTTCAATAAAAATACTATTTTTGTTAATATTTTTATATCTTTAGCTGCAAAATTACTTTTACAATTTGGGCACGTTTCTTTCATTTTAATCTTTTAATTTATCTCACAACTTTAAACACTAGATTTACTAAACGTCTTATTGATAAAGCTTTATCCTTGTAACATGATAACTATAGCATTGAGCTATCACCTTGTTAATGTGTAACTTATTACTTTATAGGTAAACAGTTTTTAAGCCATAAAAAAGCCCGCAAACATGCGGGCTTTTAAATATTAATTAAAGTTTATTGCTGCGCTTTAGGCGGAAAGTTACTTAAAATATTGGCAACCGTTTCCTTAATAGCGGCTTCACGTTGTGATGGGGTTTGTTTTTTCTTTAAACGACCATCTTTAGCACCACGCCAAATTAATTGGTTTGACTCACGGTCAATAATATCGATAACTAATGTGCCTACTTCATATTCGCGTGCGCTTATATCGTGGTTAAAGCCAGTGCCCCAGTAACCCCAACGTGCACCGTAGCCAACGTTAAAGCTATCAACTTCAAGCTCTTTATCTACACTTGCATGGTAGTTAACAAGTACATCAGCTTGCGCTACGTCAACCAATTGCATACCTAATTGTTGGCTTAGTTGGTTGTTTACCGCATTGCGAACGCGTTTTTCCATCAGCCCACTGATTTGGTAGTTATTCGTGTCTTTGGTTAGACTCGCGTTTTCTACCCAAGCAAACGTTTTGTAGTTACTAAAGTTTGCTGATTTATCGTAATCCCAGTCGGGCGTTTGTGTACAGGCGGTTAGTAATGCCAGTGCTGCGACAATAAATATGTGTTTCATTCCGTTTGCTCCAATAAAGTGCGTTTGTTTAAACTACCATGGGCGAGGGTAATTTAAAATCTATAAAATAAGTGTAACTGGCTAAGATGAATAGCCAATTAATTCTTAGTCTAGCTGAGGAGCTTTATGTTCAACCTCAATCCAATCTTTTTCATCTACCCAGTTTTGTGCACCGTCTTTTACTGAACGAATTGGCACAATATAATCACAACTTATTTGTGGTTTAACCGAGGCAAATATTGGCACAAAGCCAAAGCTCAAGGCGGTTTCTATAATTGCTTTTTGGTTTTGCGGGTCGATATCAGCCGCTTCATCTATATAAATAGGTATACGGTATAAGTTTTGTTCCTGATCGCTTAATAAATAACGAATAAACAACATGCCACATAATAGCTTAATGGTGATACGCGTACCATTTGAGCCAGCCGAGTCTATCTTTTCAAAGTGCTCGGTTTCACCTGCACGGTTAACCACTTCAAAACGAATATCAAACAAATCGGTGAGGGTCAGACCTGCTTTGTCTGAGGCGAGTTTAATTAAATGATCTTTTGCCTCGTTTACCGCGCTCTCGCTGTAAGGTTCTTGGCTGAGTAAATCTAGGGTATCGCCTTGTTCAAATTGGTTAGAGGTACTGATAATAGTATCAATACTATCTACCAACATTTTGCGCGGGATAATATTAATTTTAAACGCTTGCAGGTTTGAAATGCGGTGCTGGCTAATGCCTTTATTAAAGCTATTCATTTCACGGCGTAAGCGGTCTAAATCTTCGCGCAGTCCTTTAATAGTAGCGGCTACTTCGGTGAGGGCAACGCGACCTTGTCGCTCAACTGCATCGCGCTCGTTATCAATGTTATGAAACGCGCTAATAAGCTTTTGATATTTACTAAACTCATCGTTTTCGTTATCAAACTTAGTGATACCGGCATTATAAATATGCATATAGGTATTACGTACATTTATATCGAAGTTCCGTAGCTCTTGGCAGTCCTTATTAAAGTGGTGAATTAAGTCGCTTAAATTATCAAAATCGATTTTTATATCAATCATATAAGGCGTTACTTTACCACTGTATAAATCTAATGTGTGGTCAATACGCTCGGTTTTAACTTGGCGTAAGCGCTCTGTTTGACGATTAATTTGTGCCTGCTTAGATTTAATTAGTGAGCGTCTATCAGCAATTGAGCCACTGTTTTTTTGAATATCTTGTAGGTAATCGTCAACTTGTTCGCGCTCGGCTAAAAGCTGCTCTTTTAGCATTGCTTGGGCGTCAACCGACTGTTGCATCACTTCAAATTGCTCTAAGCGTTTAAGTGCATTTTCTGCACTCATAAGCTCATCGTATAGCGTGTCTTTTTCTTTTTGCTTATCTGCAACATTGGCGGCCACTTCGCGCTGTTGTTTAAACTCTTTTAATGATTGCTCAAGCGCGGTTAACTGAGCGCTCAGTTGCTCTTTATTTTCGCCGCTTTGCATTTGTACTGGTGAGAGCTTTTTAAGTTTAATACTGGCACCAGGTAGGGTGAGTATACCGCCTTTAACATTTTCGCTCAGCTGTGATAAAAATTCACCAAAGGCATCTTCGTCATCAATGGTTATATCGCCATTGCTGGTGGTGGCAAAGGAGAGAAGATCGGGGTTTAATAGCCGCGATATTTCTTCTACTTCTTTCAGTGATAAGTCTTCACGCATACGGGTGAATAAATTAAATTCTAAGTTTTTAAGTTGTAACTTTAAGCTTTTAATTTGTTTTTGTGTTTCACCAATACGGTAATCAAGGGTGTGCAGGCTTTGCCCTTGAGCACTCGTAATAGAATGTGACAACGACTCGTAGTCACTTTTTAACTGCGTTAGGTTGGTTTTGAGAGTGGCTTTATTAACCAGCTCAAATTCACTTTTAAGGGCGTTGAAATCTAAAAACCATTGTTCAATTTGAGTTTGCTTGCGCTCTATATCGCGCGATTGTTGTACGTATAGCCCTTGCTTTTGTTCAAACTCGTGCTTTTCGTGCTCAATGTCTTCAAGGGCGATGTTGAGCTCGCTTAGTTGCTCTTCCTGGTACGTATCAAAATCAATCAGTGCTTGGTCAATTTTTGGCGCATAAGCGGCCAGTTTACCTTTAAGCACGGTTTGGTTTTCAAGCATAGATTCAAGAGCGGCTATGGGCTCTTGCATTGATTCTAGCGCTTTTAATTCACGCTTTGCGCGGTTTACTTTATCAAACGAACGGCGCCAAACCTCGTAAAAGTCGACCTTAGAATTTGACATGTGGCGTTCAAACACACGGAGCATAAAGCGCTTAACGTCGTTTGCGCCTAATTTATGTAAATTAAGAATACGACGAAATATTTCTTTGTATATTGCAGAGTCTTGAACGTTGTTGAGGGGGATCATTTTTAAATTGATCTCACCGTCAAATTGCGTTGCTCCGCCAGTCAGTAGGGCGTTTAATTCTTGTGCCTTAAGCTCTATTGGGTTGAAACCTTGCTGCTTTAAGTGATTAAACAGCTTGGTAAACTTAATAATGGTATTGCCTTGGGTGTACTGGGCTAAATCAAGCTTACCTTGATAGCAAAAGTATTGGTGTGCATAACCGGCAATTTTACCTAAGCCGGCTACGCCAATGACGACTGAGCCATGGGGCAAATCGGCTTGCAATAAAATGTACGATTGATCTGATGAAAAATAAAACTTACGGGTTTCATCTAAATCGTGGCCATCCCACTCGGTTAGGCGTAAATCGTTAATTAGCGGAAATTGCAGTGCATTAATTACTGAGCTTTTACCTGTGTTGTTAGGCGCACAAATCGAGCTACTTTTATCCAGTGGGATCACACATTTTGCATAGCCTGCGGTATTTAGTAGGGCGAGTTTACTCAGTCCGTATAAATTTTTCATTGCTCGTCCTCACTAATAAAGGTCTCTTCGTTTACTTCCATTAAGGCATCAATATAGCGGTGAATAGGGGCTTGCAACATAAAGCCACCTTCTACCTCGCGGGCAAGGCCTAAACGTACCATGCGTAAATACACATCTTTGCGTAAGTCAGAACCCGAGAATATCTCAAGCTGATCGAACAAATGTTTATTAAGCTGTACCAAGGTTTGCATTAGCTCTAAATCGTTTGGCTCGTCAAATAATGCACGCATTGGGTCTTTACCTGTATTGGCAAAATGTTCTATTAAAATGTAAATAGTGAGCGCTACAGCGCGTGAAATCTTACCCATGTTTGGAGTGCTTTCATCACTGGCAAAATAATAAAAACCACGGCTATCGTGTTTTAACTCGTGGCCTAGTGCTGTAAATAAGGCAGTATAAGCGTCTATTTGTTGGTCAAGCTCTTGCCACATTACGGTGTCTTGTTCGCAAATGTGGTAACCGGCGACTAATTTTTTATTAATGGCTTGTAAGTGAGAAAGCTCATCTAAGTTTATATGGGTCATGGTGATTACTCGTGCTCGGCTTTATCAGCCTGAGGCTCTGAATTAAAGGGATATAAATTAAAGTGCTGGCCTGCAATGTTAACGCGGGCTTTCTTATCGCTTTGGCTAATTTCTAGGGTGCTATCGCTTACCAACTTTTGATACAAAAACAGCATTTCATCGGCTTCAAGCTCAGGATAGCTTTCATCTAAAAATTGCAGCAAAGGCTGTGGTTTTTTACGCTGCTTTTTAAAGCGTTTGGTAAATTGCGCTTTTACATCGTGATAGTCAGGAATGTTTGGCGTGACAAACGCGGGCACATCATTTTGTTCTGGTAGCTGATATTCGTGGTGTTCAAACTCAGCTAAGCTTGCCATATAGGCAACAATATGACGCTGTTGACCCAATGAATACTTTTGCGCATCGCTTACAAAATGGGGTTGCACGGCGCTGAGCATATTATCCACCCCGTTTTTACGAATTAGCCCTAATACTTTTGCCGCTTGGCGGGTAATAAGGTTATTACGGCGCAACTCTTCACGCAGTGGCATTAGCATATCGGCACTTTTACGTAAGCTTGTCCGACCAACTAGGTGCATTTCGAGAATACGGGTACGTAATTGCTCAAGCATACGTTTATCACTGTACGCTTTGCCTGAGCGCTCAATATGTTCTATTTGGGTACTAATTTGTTGCTCAATTAGAGTAAAACAGGCATGAAAGTCGCCTCTAATATCGACCATTTCTAGCATGGGTTCTATATATTCATCAAATGCTTCTATCACGGCTTTATAGCGCTTTTGCAGCGATTGCACCGCGTTATTTGATTTGGCTTGCTCAACAATATTTAAAATGGCGTTTTCGTTATGTAAAAACAGCTTAATTATTTTACGAACCCGATCATCCATAATGCGGCTAAAGCGACGTAAATCATCAAAATCTTCCATTTCACCGGCATTAGATAGCCGGTTACCTAAGCGAGCTAAATCATCAACCAATACACTAATTTCTTGTGCTAAGCCTAAATGTTCTTCTTGAAGTAAAAAGGTAGCAAAGTCCGCAATGGCACGGTTAATTTCTAGTTGTGACGATTTAGCCAAGGGAATAATGATTTCTTGATTTAATAACCGATTGGTTTCTTTATAAATACGCTCATTATTCCACGTCGGTTGCTTTTGTTTTATGGCATTTTGTAAATCTTTAATACTAAAGTCGGCCATTTTAAAGCGTTTAAATAATAGCTCTAATACACCCCAATGCTCAGTGAGGGTATTAAGTAGCTTTTTAGCTGGGATCATAAGGCGTTACAACATCCTAGTATTCGTTATTTTATATTTCTTGAACTTATATGGTATTCGTTTTTGCGACGATTTAATAATAGTTTTTACACTCGCTTAGTGATAGTATCCGCGCCGAATATAGGCACATAGAGTGTGTACCTCTATTTTTTACATGGTTTCAATTTTTACTTAAACCCGAAGGTTGTTTAATATCATGGTTTCCTCGATTATCCTGACGCTGATAGCGATTGCATTCTTGCTTATCGTTATTGAGGATGTGATTCACGTAAACAAAGCCAAAACGACATTATTTTTTGGTACACTTTGTTGGATTATCTCCTTTATTTTTCCTCTTAATGGGCAAAGCCCTGAAACGATTCAAACCCTCCTTGACCACAATATTTTAGAAATTGCTTCCTTATGGCTGTTTTTAATGGCCGCAATGACCTTTGTTGCCTATTTAAACTCCAAGGGACTTATAGAAAATGTTGTGAACCGGATAATGCCAACCAGTATTAGTGAACGAAAGCTAATGTTTTTGGTAGGGTGTTTTGCATTTGTATTTTCATCTATCTCCGACAACGTAACAGCTACACTGATCTCCTTGGCTGTTATAATGTCATTAAAGCTTGAAGCCAAAAAACTAGTTAAGTACGCCACCTTAATTGTATTTGCAGTGAACTCAGGGGGTGTATCACTTATCACAGGTGATGTAACCACACTTATGATTTTCCTTGATGGTAAAGTAACAATTAGCAATTTATTACTGTTAATTGTGCCTGCATTATTAAGCGTATTATTACTGGCTACTTTATTATCAATTGGTATGAACAAGCAGTTAGAGTTTAAAAAGACTAAATTTAAACGCATTGAAAAAACCGACATTACTATCGCTGTTATTTTCTTCACTACGGTTATTTCTACCCTTACTTTAAGTGTTTTATATAGTGTGCCGCCGTTACTTACCTTTTTACTCGGCCTGTCTATTATGTTTTTAGTCGCACAATTTTTAATGCGCAAAAAAGATATCAATAAAGATATGATCGACTTTATACGTGACATAGAGTACGACACCTTACTGTTTTTCGTAGGTGTGTTATTACTTGTTGGCGCATTAAAAGAAGTGGGCGTGCTAAGCCAATTTACAAACCTGTATACAGTGATGGCGCCAGAGTACGCTAACTACTTAATGGGTATTTTATCGGCCGGTGTTGATAACGTGCCACTAACGGCTGCGTTACTAAAAGCCGACATTGTAATGAGTCAACAGCATTGGTTGTCGTTTACGTATGCAACCGGTGTGGGTGGTTCAATGCTGATCATTGGTTCGGCGGCTGGTATTATTGCTATGAGTAAGGTTAAAGAACTTACTTTTGCAAGTTACCTTCGTTTGTCGTTGTATTTGTTAGTGTGTTACACCTTTGGTTATGCTGGCTCTTACTTTATGGGTAGTTTTATTTGATTTTATAATAAAACGACTTGACAGCTAGACGTCTAAACGATAACTTTCAAAGCCGCACTCTTAGTGCGGTTTTGTTTTATTAGCCACAGGTTAATAATACATTCAGAAGAGGTGCGATACTTAGGTACTTAATGTGAGGCAACGACAGCCTGCGACCATTAAGGAGGGAAGTACTCGCCGAGGAAAATAATGGGTCGTTACCATTGTTTTTCGGTTTATGGGGCTGAATCCTCAAAACTGTCACCAATTTAGGTGGAGAGCTTCTGGCAGTAGATTTTTCTTATCTTTATTTCCTGCCAAGTTCTTCTTGTTTTATTGCGGTTTGGATGCCGCGAAAGGAGACGAAATGACTACCCAATCAGTGCCACAAAGTTCACAGTGCACAAAATCAGATTACATTGTTGCCAAATTTGGTGGCACCAGCGTTGCTAACTTTGAGGCGATGAGCCGTTGTAGCGAAATCATTGTAAACGATAACAGCGTTCGAATTGTTGCAGTGAGCGCCAGCGCCGGTGTAACTAATCACTTGGTGGCACTTTGTAAAGCCGATATTGATGCCGCTGAACGTCAGCAGCATGTTGACGGTGTACTTGCTATTCAGCAGGCAATTTTAACTGATCTGAACCTAGATAATGATTTAGCGCTTGGTTTTAATAACACCATCGATGAATTTCAAACACTAGCACATCAAATACTGACAACAAAGCAACAACACGATGAGCTACTTAGCTTTGGCGAGCGTTTATCGTCGTATTTATTTACTCAAGTATTGCGCTTAAAGGGCTTAAACTCGCAGCGTTTTGATGTTCGCCAGGTGCTTAAAACCGATAGCCAATTTGGTAAAGCTACGCCTAATGTAGCCGCCACAGCGCTTGCAGCTAAAGAGCATTTAATTCCTTTATTAGAGAGCACGGTTATTGTTACTCAGGGCTTTATTGGCAGCGATGAAAACAATGTAACCACCACACTGGGTCGCGGTGGCTCTGATTACAGTGCCGCCTTGTTAGCTGAAGCAATTAACGCTAAGAGTGTGCATATTTGGACCGACGTAGTGGGTATTTTTAGCACCGATCCGCGTTTGTGTGTAAAAGCCACACCTATTGCGCGTTTAAGCTTTGATGAAGCGGCAGAAATGGCCACTTTTGGCGCTAAAGTGTTGCATCCAGCTACAATTTTGCCAGCCAGTCGCAGCCATATAAATGTGTTTGTTGGCTCAAGCACAGAGCCAGAGCGTGGTGGTACTTGGATTGAACGTGAAAAATCGCAGCTACCAGGTATTCGTGCGGTCACGCAACGTAAAAACCAAATATTATTAACCCTTAAAAGCCCAGAAATGCTATTAGCGAGTGGTTTTTTAGCGCGTATTTTTACTATTTTAAGTGAATGTAATATTTCGGTAGACTTGGTTACTACCTCTGAAATTAGTGTAGCAATTACCCTTGATAATGCGCCTAATGCATCACGCCCAGAGCTAGATCAAGAGTGCTTAGATAAACTCGCTGAGTTTTGCCATGTATCGGTTGAGAACAATTTAACCCTAGTAGCACTTATTGGGTCTGAAATTGTATTGCGTCAGCACGAAATGAATTTAATGCAGGTGTTGAGCGAATTTAACATTCGTCTTATTTGCCATGGTGCGAGTAAACACAACCTGTGCTTTTTAGTTGAGCAAAGTGAGTCTGATGCTGTGGTTCAAGCTATTCATAGCCGACTACTTGAAGGCGAGCTTGCTGCTTAACGCTTTCAATGAGATAAATGAGCACCGCCAGTCGGTGCTTTTTTTTGCCACAACGCTTATATCAAACTGCTCGTTTACATCATTTGTTAATGTGGTGCTGGTTGCACTTAGTTGCCTGTTGCCAAGCTCACAAAATACATTAGGGCTTAATAGCTGGGCAATAGGGCGGCTGGTTGCTTTTGCTAATGCCTCTTTTAATGTCCAAAGTCTGAAAAATGTCGCCGCTTTAGCAGCTGTGCACGGTTGCTTAGTTATAAGTGCCACTTCTGCAGCATCATAAAAGTGCTTTGCGAGTTTTTCAAATGGTCGTTTTAAACTGATTTTTTCAATATCAAAACCAAATAGCGAATTATTAATATTTAGGGCCACGCCTACCAAACCATGAGAGTGTGACACACAGCAACTATAAACCTGGTTGTTATTTATATTTAGCTCAAGCTTACTGGTTTGTTGATTAAATTCAGAGCTGATTTTATCAAGCGTTATATCACTGCTGCTAGGTAATACACTTTTGACTAAATATTTTAGTAACAGCCGCGTTGCTACATATTCTTGTTTTGCTTGAGGCGTTTTACGACGCGCGATGACACTTAATTCAAACGGGCTTAAAAACTGTGTAAGTGTTAGCTCATCAACCTGCAATTGGCTGGCATCAAATAATAAAATGGTGTGGTTATTATTCTCAGCAAGCGGGGTGTGTAATAACTGATTGTCGAAGTAAGCTGAACTCATTATTGCTCGTTAAAAGTGAATACCGATTACATAGTTATCGTTATAAGCTGGATAGTTTGTGAGCGGTTGTTTGCTGTTATGCGCGCTAAGTACATTTTTATTACTCAGTCGCCCTTAAATATGGTTTAATTCACATTCGATAAAATAATAACAGATTTGTAGGTGTATGACACAAGTGCGTGATGGTTTTCAAAGTCGACTTGGTTTTGTATTGGCAGCAGCCGGTGCTGCGGTAGGTTTAGGCAATATATGGGGTTTTCCTACACAGGCTGCTAACCATGGTGGCGGCGCATTTTTATTGGTGTACTTTATTGTTATTTTTTTGCTAGCGCTTCCCGCGTTATACACCGAGCTGTATTTAGGCTACAAAGCCCAAGCTAATCCGGTTAAAGCCTTAGGCCAAGCATGGCAAGACCATGCGCCTAAAGTAGGCGCTGCTGCAGGTTATATAGGCTTAGCTGGCGCAATTGTCATGTTAAGCTTTTATTCAATAGTGGCAGGTTGGATGCTTTCTTACGCCATAGAGCCTATAACCACCTTTTTAGGTATGCAGAGCTTGAGTGAGTTTTTACATAGCGACTCTATGCTACGTAATTTTATATTTACGCCGCTGATGCTTATTTTAACCGCCAGCATTATTTTAAAAGGTGTTAAATCAGGAATTGAAACCTGGTCGCGCCGTTTAATGCCATTATTACTTGTTTTACTCGTTGGCCTAATTGCTTACATTGCTACCTTAGAGGGTGCCAGCGAAGGGTTTGCGGCCTATTTAGTGCCTGACTTTAGTAAAATACTCGACCCCGATTTAATTATTGCCGCAATGGGGCAAGCGTTTTTCTCATTATCACTGGGTGTGGGCTGTATGATGATTTATGGCTCTTATTTAAAGCCCGGTGCTAACTTACCAAAATTGACTGCAAGTGTTGCGTTACTCGACACCAGCGTGGCATTTTTAGCTGGACTATTAATTATACCGGCTATATATGTGGCGCAGTTCAATGGCGTTGAAGTATTTAGCAACGGCAAGCTAATTGGTGAAGGGCAGCTTATTTTTGCCATATTACCTGAGTTATTTGGCACCATGGGTGAAATTGGTTTATTGGTTGGCTTACTATTTTTTGTATTGATGTCGATTGCTTCAGTTACATCAACCATTTCATCGACTGAAATTCCTGTGGCTTTTTTAGTAGAAAACCACAGTGTTGATAGAACCAAAGCTACATGGGCCGTTAGCGCCATTGTATTTGTTTGTGCCAGTACTATTATTGTTAATTTTGATTGGCTATTTGGTTTGGTTATTATGGTATTTACCCAATACCAACTCCCGTTGATGGGACTGTTTTATTTTATTACAGTGGGCTGGTTATGGCAGCGTGGTAATAAGCTTCATCAAGCAAGTTCTGGTGCACATTATTGGTTTGCTCAGTACATTCGTTTTGTCTGCCCAGTGCTAATGACCTTAGTATTTGCAAACGTTGCGTTTGGCTAGAATACAACAACAACTCATGTGTTATTGATAACAAAAAAAGCGAACACTATATTTTGTTCGCTTTTTTGCTTTTTGTTTAGCCGCGCTATAGCACTTCGTTTGTAAAGCTATTTCCTTGAGTAACCTCAAATGCATTTTGTAAGGTGATATTGGCAATTTCTGTAAGTGCTTCTTGAGTAAAAAAGCCTTGATGGCCGGTGATCAATACATTTTTAAAGCTCACTAAGCGAGAGAAAATATCGTCTTGGTTTATATCGTCACTGTGGTTTTTAAAAAACAGCTCTGATTCTTGCTCGTACACATCAAGCCCTAAATAACCTAGTTTTTGTGATTTAAGTGCCTTAATACAAGCTTTACTATTAACCAATGCACCGCGCGAGGTGTTTATTAGCATAACCCCTGTTTTCATTGCTGCAAATGCGTCATCGTCAATTAAATGATGGGTGTGCTCGTTTAACGGGCAATGCAAAGAAATTATATCGCTTTGTGTAAGCAGGGTGTTTAAATCAGTAATTGTGTAATTACCTGCTTGTGCATTAGGATCGCATACTAAAATGTGAGCGCCAAAACCGGTTAATATATTACACAATGCTTGGCCAATTTTACCGCAGCCAATAATACCCACTGTTTTATTATGCAAGTTAAAGCCAAGTAAGCCGTTCAAGTCAAAATTGTCTTCACGTACGCGGTTATAAGCTTTATGGGTTTTACGGCTAAGCGTAAGCATAAGTGCAATACAATGCTCTGCGACTGCCTCAGGGCTGTAAGCCGGAACGCGCAGAACACGCATGCCATGCTGTTTAGCAGCGGCTAAATCTACATTATTAAAACCCGCACAGCGCAGTAAAATGGTGTTAACCCCAAATATAGCCAGTTGCTCAATAACCGCTTTATCTACCGAATCGTTTACAAATACGCATACCGCATCAAATTCTTTAGCTAAAACCGCAGTGTGCATCGATAAACTTTGCTCAAAATAGGTAATAGCGATGTTAGAAAAGCCAGTTAAGCTTTGTTCGAAAAAAGGGCGCTCGTATTTTTGAGCACTAAAAAAAGCAATCTTCATTTATTACAATCCAACTAATCTAGTTACATCAACCATAAACCATTTTTATTATACATGCCTTATCACTTTAATATTGCTGTGGTATTAAAGCGACTATTTGCTGTTTTTATAATCGGTGTTGCCTCTAAACTACTTCTAATTACACTATGAAGTGACTCCGGTTTAGTGCGCGGCGCATAACGTGCAATTAGTTGTCCTTGGGCATTAACTAAAAACTTAGTAAAGTTCCACTTTATTGCACGGTTTTGTGCAATTCCACGCGTATGTGATTTTAAATAACTAAACAAGGGGTGAGTATCGGGGCCGTTCACCATGACTTTATCAAATACTTCAAAATTAATCGCAAAGTGTTTTTGATAGTAGTCTTTAATTGCCATACCCTCTAATGGTTCGTTTTTATCAAACTGATTACATGGAAAGGCCAGAATAGTAAACCCATCGCTTTTGTATTGTTGGTATAGCTTTTCAAGCGCACATAATTGCGCCGAAAAATGACATTTGCTTGCTGTATTTACAATAAGAACCGTTTTTCCTTTTAACTGGCTCAAAGGAAAATCACTGTTATTACAAAGTAGTGCGTTAAATTGATAAATGCTATCCATAGATTACCTACCTAATTTCCTTATGCGGGAAATTTTAAAAGACTTTCATTCGCTTTTTTAGCGGCCGATTGACATAATCGAGCTTATGTTTCTAAGTTATCAGTTAAATAGGTCATTTTTATGTCAGTTAAAATTGCATTTATAGGTTTAGGCGTAATGGGTTACCCAATGGCGGGGCATTTAGCAAAAGCAGGGTACAGCGTATGTGTTTATAACCGCACAGCAGCTAAAGCACAAAAATGGGTCGAAGATTTTAACGGCAGCTTTGCACCTACTCCGCGTGAGGCAGCAAGCGGTGCCGATATGGTGTTTATGTGTGTAGGTAATGACGACGATTTACGTTCAGTAGTATACGGTAATGACGGTGTGCTAGCAGGCATGCACGAAAACACAATTTTAATCGACCACACAACTACCTCAGCAGAAGTGGCACGTGAAGTTGCGGCAAAAGCGGCTTTACAGCATATCGACTTTATTGATGCGCCGGTATCGGGCGGTCAAGCTGGCGCTGAAAATGGGGTGTTAACCATAATGGCGGGTGGTAACGAAGCGGTATTTGCTAAAGCACAACCTATCATGGCGGCATTTAGCCGTTTTAGTCAGCTTTTAGGCGAAGCGGGCTCAGGGCAATTATGTAAAATGGTTAACCAAATTTGTATTGCAGGTGTAGTGCAAGGGTTAGCTGAGGGCTTACATTTTGCCAAACAAGCGGGGCTTGATGGCGAAAAAGTAATAGAAACCATTTCTAAAGGCGCTGCTGGTTCGTGGCAAATGGAAAACCGCTACAAAACAATGTGGGCAGGTGAGTACGAATTTGGTTTTGCTGTAGATTGGATGCGCAAAGATTTAGGCATTGCACTAGATGAAGCTAAAAATAACGGTGCAACACTGCCAATGACCGCCACGGTTGATCAATATTACGCTGATGTACAGGCTCTCGGTGGCGGACGATACGATACTTCAAGCTTATTAGCACGTATCGAAGCAATGCATAAAAAGTAATGTAATTGGTAAAAGTAAATTATCCACAAAGAGGATAAGAGACGCAGCGCTTTTAGAGGAAGTGATAAACATAAAAAATGAATGTTGGTTTTATGTTTTCTCATTTACCTCTCTTGTTGAGATAGTTTTTTGGTTTTTTACCTAGTAACAAAAAACGCGACACTTTTTTGCTAAAGGGTCGCGTTTTTATGCATTATATAAACTACAGTAAATTACATGCTTTGCGCGTAGTTATATAAGGCTTTTAAAATTGTAAGATTTTTTTCGCTGTCATCATGTTCATGCGCTAAGTTTTCAAGGGTGATCATAAAATCTTGTGCGCTGATTGATGGCTGATCTTCGCCATGCATTAACTTGCTTTGGCAATATTGACGCCATTGATCAAGCTCTTGCTGGTTTAGTGTTTGTGGCCAGTTACGGGCGCGGTATCTAAACAGCAAAGTATTAAATTTAGGATCTTCAAATTCAAGCTTTAAACTTGCTAAGTCTTCAGGCTTTGCATCACGAATAATCGCAAATTTAGCTTTATCAGCATGGCTAGTAAAGCCATCATATAATAAGTAATCTACGTTCGTGGTCGCGCTGTAATCGCCTTGCTCATTAAATACCTCAGTGACTTTATCGCGAAGCTCAGTATTGGCTTTTAAAATGGCTAAATTAGCCAAGCATTGTTCACGGTCAATACCCAAGCGAGCAGCGTTTTCAGGCAGTAGCGTTTTAGCTGGCGCTAAAATAGGGCACTTATTTAAATGCACTAATTTTAAACCTACGGGTAAATCACCTTCCGCTAAATCTATACGTTTGGTGTATAAGCGTTTACGTAATTCTTCCACATTTAAATCAAGTAATACCTGCGGGTTTTGGGTTAAATCAAAACAAATAACTGCGTTTTTATTTACCGGGTGAAAACTCATTGGTGCAACCCAAGTAGTACAGCCTTGGGTAGCTGGAATGCGAGACGAAGTGTGCACTAATGGGGTCATATTAAACACATCAACCATTTCAGCGAGTGCTTTTTTACCGCGAAGACTAAAAAAGAACTGATACAGTTTAGGTTGCTTCTCTTTAATTAGTTTTGCCAAGGCAATGGTGGCCGTTACATCACTTAATGCGTCGTGCGCAGCGGCATGTTCAATACCATTAGCAACAGTTAAATGCTCAAGCTTAAAGCTAGGGCTGCCATCTTCTTTTAACGGCCATTCAATACCCTCAGGGCGCAGTGCATAGCAGGCACGCACTAAATCTATAATATCCCAACGACTGTTATTGTTTTTATATTCACGTTCGTACGGGTCGTAAAAGTTACGATAAAAGCTATATCGGCTTACTTCATCATCAAAGCGAATACTGTTATAACCAGCCACACAGGTATTGGGTACGCTAAATTCTGCATGAATTTTAGCAATAAATTCAGCCTCAACTAAGCCTTTTTGCATCGCCACTTGTGGGGTAATACCGGTAATTAAACACGCTTCAGGATGGGGTAAATAATCAGCCTGTGGTTTACAGTACTCAATAAGCGGCTCGCCAATAATATTTAAATCAAGATCGGTGCGTACACCGGCAAATTGGCTCGGCTTATCTTTTTGTGGGCTTGCCCCCCAGGTCTCGTAGTCGTGCCAATAGATTGTTGCTTGATTTTGCTCTTGATAAGCCATTAAAAAACCCTATAAGTTAGCTTGAAACGGTTTATATACCGCCAAGTTACTAAATTTATGAATTATTTAGATTATGGCATAGGGTCACAGAGGTTTATAGGTTTGAATAGGGAAATCTATTAGTCAAAACACGATTTAAGAGTGATTGAAGTGATTATTTATTTTAAAGAGTATGTGATAGAGAAATTATTTATAAACATAGTGCTTAATGTTATAAACTTAAGCCAACACTCCATATTCTTTTAACAATATGAAACTAATAATAAAAACGATTCTATTTTGGGTATTAATCACCTCAACCGCTGTGTTTGCTGAGCTTGCTAAAGTTAAAGTAAATGGCTTTGATATTGAATATGAAATGGCGGGTAGTGGCAAACACACTATTTTACTCGAGGCGGGTGGCTCTGCAGGGCTTAGTGATTGGGATCCCATTTATAACTCGCTTACTAAGTATGCAAAAGTAATTCGCTATTCTCGAATTGGCAATGGCGGCTCTTCGCAAATAAAGAAAAACTATAGCTCAGAGCAGTATGCTACTGAGGCTTTATTATTACTCAAAGCGCTAAAAATTGATGAACCAGTAGTTTATGTGGCGCATTCTTATGGTGCTTATATCGCAAGGGTATTTGCAGCAAGTTACCCCGATAACATTAAAGCGTTAATGTTAATTGAACCCGCCTCAGAGCATGATGTTGATATTATGCGTAAGATTGATTTACCGCGCGCTGAAAAAGAAATTGCCGCTATAAAACGTGATGATATGAAAAACGGCATGTCGAATCAGTATTTAGACTTTTGGTCGAAGCGACCTTTACCCGATTATCCACAAATAGCAGATATTCCCGTGACGGTTATTGCCTCAGTTAAAAAATATGAAAATCCATCGGTGTTATTTTTTACTGAAAAAGGGCGTGAAATGTGGGGAGAACTGCATTCAAACTGGGCTAATGCTTTTCCTCAAGGTGAGATAAAGCTAACGCGTAAAGTTACCACTATCCACAAAATGATGAGCCAGAAATGGTAGTTAAACAAGTTTTGAAGCTATTATCACGCACTCAATAGCGAGATCGGATTATGTTTTTTAATAACGACTAACTATGAGTTCTTTTTGTAATAGGTGGTATTCTTTATTTATTGTGATGTTTATTACGCCTGCATTAAAAGAGTAAATTAAACCCAAATAAAAAGCACTGCAGGTTCACTGCAGTGCTTTGTTTAGGGGAATGATATTAATTATTTTGCAGTTGCAACAAGCTTAACCCAATCGTAATTAGTGACACCTAACAAGCCGATTTGTAATGTCTGGCCTGAACTCACCTCTAAGATACAACTTTCATTGTTGTCTTTGTTGTTCGATAAGCAATCATATTGTGTTTTTGTTACCGCTGCATCCGCTCGAACATAGAGGTTAGTATTTCCCTCGCCACCCAATGTTTTTATGTTTACAGTGGTTGCGCCTGTAGGTACTACATAACTATAGCGCTGCCAAAAATCTGGAAATCCATAAGCACGAGATGTTAATACGCGAGTATCATTATCTGTAGGTGGTGCGCTATTTTCATAATTAGCCACGATAGTTACGTTTTGATAGCTGTTATACGCTTTAAGCATAATGTAAAAACGACCTTCTCCTTGACTTATATTACAGCTTTCATTGTTACCATTTCTAAATGGGCGGCAGTCGTAATTATTTGTGCTTGGCACTGTACTCTTTTTAACATAGAGGTCTGCATCACCTGAACCACCCGTTATGTCGATTGAAATGTTAGTGCTATTTGCAGGTACATCAATATAGTAAATAGTCTCTTGATTTAATGCTGCACTTTGGCCTGTTAATGCTTGCCCTTTAGTTAATTCAACTTCTGTTGGTGAGCCATTTGAAACACTAATCGTTTTGGTTAGCGTGTTTGTATTACTGTTACTATCTTGCACCGTAACAGAGACGTCGTAATCACCCTCAGATACAAAATTATGCACTACAGTTGCACCTGTATCGGTTTGATTATCGCCAAAGTTCCAACTATAGCTATTGATAGTACCTGCTGAGCTGGAGCTTGTTGCATCAAAATTACACTGTAATTGCTCACAGCTGTATTCAAAACGTGCGGTAGGTGGCAGTGGTGTATTACCGTCGTTATCGCCAACAGGCACTGTGTTATTAAAGTAAGTTGCGACTTGGGGCCAAATCTTACTTATTTTGGCGCCTTTATTGTAGCATCCGCCTAAATGATGAAGTGCAATAACACGATTACTTGATGCTGCAACAACAGGAGAACCAGAAGAGCCGCCTATAGTGTCACAATAGTATCCAATATCAGTATTACTTCCACGCCCATTCGTTGAGGGGGCATTAACTTGGCACAAACCATTGGTGTCTTGATCCGATTCTATCGACAGCTCCTTAGGATTACCTGAACCATGTTGCGGAATATAAATACGTTCACTTTGCTGTGCGTTTCGCACATCAAGCCCTAAGTAGCCAAACTGTTCAATATTGGCAAAGTCATTAACACTAAATAGGGTGTAATCTAACGTGTAGTCAGTTTTAAAAAACTCTTTACCTGTTACTTTTACAATAGTTTCTCTGGTTGTCCCATTACAACTTTTATTTTGGTAGTTAAACCACACTTCTGTAGAGGCAAGCTCAGATGCAGTCTCTATACAGTGGTTATTGGTAAATAACTTATTATCGCTGCCAACGCGCCAACCGGTACATAAGCTGCGTCCACCAATTACTAAGCGTGCTACCGGGCGGCTGCGGTCAAACTCTGTTGGGTTGGAATTAGCCCAACACTGCACGTCTTTGCGCTCATTAATACCGCAGGTAGACAAAGGGGCAGGTTTATTTTGTTGGTTGATATCTATATTGGCGCTTTCAGTGCCGTAATAATAGCTATCAATAACACCAAACTGGTGTTGCTGCTTACTGTTTTTTGGATCAGGGTAATATTCAATGATAACGCTGTCATTTGAAACCGACATAGAAGAAAATGAATGCACACCATCATCTCCGTTTAAGCTATCGATTGTTGCAGCGTCCATATTATTACTACTATATTCATAACGCTCTGAGTTGTCTTCGCTTCTAACGACTAACTTTGCGTCACCATTTAGATCTACTTGGCTAAAATGTAGCTTTATGTAATCAGCATTAGGGTGCGATACAGTTTGAGTAATTACAGGACCTTGTGTTGTTTCGATTGTAAATTGCCTAGAAAGATTTACATGGGTATTAGCGTGTTTGGCAATTGTGGTTTTTTTTGCTTCTTGAGTGTGTTGTAAAATAGTGAGCTCATCGATTGCAGCAAAACTGTATTGTGCATAGATAGCTGTAGCGAGCAATGCTGCGTATTTACATTTTTTCATCTTTATATCCTTTTTCACTAATAAGTGGTTTGATGTAACGTAAATGATCAACTGCATGCCCATATGATTTAATTTTGAGCAAATAATCAGTACCTAATTTACATACTAAGGGTAGGCCGCATTTTGATCTTCGCCAGAAAAAATTTAAATATTTTTAACTTTACTCGGAAACTATTGCATTTTTCACTTTGAAATCAGCTTATTTTAAAAAGGATAAATGGCTTAATATTCAATATGAAAGTTTGAACAGAAGATGTTTACCGTTGACTCTAAGCGGCTGTCACCCACACTCACTAAAAGTAACATTGTTGATGTTGAGACTTCAGATATTAAACTTTTCTATTTTAATTTTTACAAAAATATACAAGAGCCAAGTATTAATTCTGTTATTTGGGTCGTTATTCTGTAAAATTATCGGCTTAACATTTGTGATTTAATCGTTACATTTGTTGTTAGGGTTAATTATTCAATTAATATAAGCAGACGTTATGATTTTTTATATTATTGGGTTAAGTACGCTTGTTATTATTTTGTGTGTGGCGCTTTATGTGATTTACAGCAATGTACGTAAGAGTCGAGTAAGAAAGTCAAAAGAATATAATGTGTTATTTGATAAAGACACCATCATTGATGATCTTATTGCTCAACTTAGCGAGAAAAACCAAACCCAAGAAAACCAGGAAAAAACAATTAAAGGCAAACAAGAGATCCTTGCAACATTTATAGATTTGCATCGATCGGGTAGTTTTTGTGCGCATTTAAGCGAACAAGAAATTACGTATTTTGTAAAAAAGAAACTAAACATGGAGAGTACTAAAAATGGATAGCGAGCAACAAACAGTCGCTGAGGCAAAAAACACTTCATTTATGGCGCGTTTTGGTCGTCGTAATGTGATTTTACTAACATCCGTTGTTGTGGTGTTAGCAGTTATTGCAACATTAACTTCGCAGGTTATTTCATGGAATGAAGCCGATGAACGGTTAGTTCATCAGTCAGCTTTTACTGGTAATTTAACGGTAATAAATCAAGCGGGCCCTTACTTAAAAGCATTTGGTACCACATCTGCCTATAAAAAAGTTATTTCAATTAACTTTACCGGCGATAGCAGTGCAACAGCGAGTGCCATTGTACCACTCATTCCTATTCGATTCTTAGATACCACGACAGGTGGCGCCAGAGGAGTATCACGTTTTAGATTACCAGGTAATGTACCGGCAAGTGAGTCGGGCGCTTTACGTGGATTATTAAAAATTCATGAAGAATTTGGCTCCCAAGAAACCCTGATATCTAATCTTTTAATGCGTGCCACTACAGAAAATGTAAAAGCGTCGGCACGTATGATGTCGGTTGAGCAACATTATTCAGGTGGTAATGGTCAATTAAGCCAAGATTTTTCTGATCAACTGACTAATGGCATTTTTGTTACTGAGCAAATTATTAGTACTGGCGAGCGTGACAAGTCTGACGATTTAAGCAATTTAAGTAAGCAACAACGCGTTACCATTAACATAAAGAAAGATGCTGAAGGTAAGCCGCTGCGTAATGCACCTATTTTAGGCTCTTACGGCATCACGGTGGTTGATGCGAGTATTATTGATATTGATTACGAAAATAAGGTAAATGCGCGCTTAGAGGCGCAAAAGCAAGCTGCAGCAGATGAAGCGCTTGCAAGACAAAACCTTAAAAAGGCAGAGCAACAAGCACGTACAGAAGTTGCATTAGGCGAACAAGCGATTGCAAAGCAAAGAGCTGAGTCTGAAAAGCTAAAAATTAAAGAGCAAATTGATGCAGAGCGAATAAAAGCCAATGCGATTATTTCTGCACAACAGCGTGTCGCAGTGAAGGCTGAGCTTGCAAAAGAGCAAGAAGAAATTTTAAAACAGCAACGCTTAGAAGCTTTAGGCATGGATGTATTAGCTGAAGCACGTTTACGAGCAAAGTCAGCAGCACTTGATCCTAAATATGTGTTTGATGAAACACTTAAAGCAGAAGTTAAAATTCAAACGGCTTTATTTAATAGCTTAGGTAACAGCCGCTTAGTGCCTGAAATTGTTATAGGTGCGGGTCAAGGCGAACAAAACAATGGCTCTGAATTTATGCGTTTGTTGGCTGCAGATGCGGCTTTGAGTCTTAAAAAGCGTTTAGAAAAAGAGAAAAAATAAACGTTAAAAATCATTAAAAAGCCCTAGCTTTAATTGCTAGGGCTTTTTTTGTGGTATCGCTTTTTAAACGGTGAGATTAAAATTTAGGGCACAAAGCGTGGCTAAAGCCTTTTTCGGTTAGCAAAAAAGCGGCGCTTGGCGTCGAAAATATATATTCTTCATGAAGAAGAAAGGCGATTGTTCCTTTTATTTGCTCACCTTGATGATCTGAGGCATCGCTAATTAATTGTTCAGGATCTAACTGACTTGGAGTTGGAAAGTTATTATAAAGATGTTTAAAAATTAACGTAGCAATCGTGTTAAAGGTATCGTTATTTTTCATTTTTTGAGCGTCCTCAATTTATATATGTAGCAGCAAACTGGCTGTTTTAAATATGATTTCTCAAATAATAACACATTAAAAATAGGTACATGATCATCCTGCTATTTTTTAAGCTTTAATTTTGCAAGCTACTGCTTTTATTTATTAAAATGATGATTAATTGTCATGCTTACCCTGCTAAAAAGTAGTTTGTGTGTTGCTGGTGTGTTGCGCAAAATCATAAAGTGTAATTGAAGAGTTGTAAAAATACGTTATCATTGTAAAACAACATGTAAAATCAAGCAGGTACTTAGCTCACGCTGACCAAGTTCGAGTTAATAATATCAACAAGGCAAGCAAGGACAAATTATGACACCTATGAAACCTTTAGCACTAGCAGTGGCTATGGTTGTTTTTTCACATCAGGCACATGCAGATACAGATCTTGATAAAGTAAAGCAGCAATTAAGTAGCTTACAAAAACAAGTGGAAATGCTGCAAAAGCAACTTGCGAAAGCAGAGCAAAAAAGTGAAAAATCAATCGAACGCACCATTGAAGTGAAAGAAGATACAGCTGAAGTTAAAGTAGCTAAACATGAACACAAGCCTCAGGGAATTAAAGTTGGTGGTGCTGTTCGAACCAACTACAGCCATACTTCGTATGATGACGATAATAAAAATCGCGGCGGCGATTTTGACTTTGATATTTTTCGCTTAAATTTCTCAGGCGACGTTGGTGATGTAAAATTAAACGCTGAAATTCGCTTTTTTGATTATATGACCGCTGTTAAATACGCTTATGCAGCTTACGATTTTGCTGATGATTGGCAAGTTCAAGCAGGTATTACCAAGGTTCCTTTTGGTAACTGGCCATACAATTCACATAACTACTTTTTCAGCACTAACTATTATGTTGGCCTTGAAGACGACCACGATTTAGGGGTGTTATTTAAGCGTAAGATTGCTGATAACTGGCAGCTTGATTTGGGCTTTTTCAAAAATGATGAATTAGGTGGTGTTGATGGTTATGTAGATAACCGCAGCGATCGCTATTCTTACGACATTGTTGGCTTTAGAGAAGCTGGAGATGGTGTTTATGCTGAGCCAACTAATGCTATAGGCGAGTACAATACGTTCTCAGGTCGTTACGGCTACCATCTAGAACATGAAGGTGGTAAAACTGAAATAGGTGTGTCGGCACTCGCAGGTGGCTTGCATGATGGTGTTGACCGCGCAGGTGACTACAACGCGTGGGCATTACATTTAAACAGTAATATGGGCCCTTGGAACTTACAACTTCAACACGGTGAATACAACTACGATATTGATAACGTAAACCGTATTGCTGTGGGCGCTTACTCGTTTTACGACAGCATGGCGGCAGAGGCAACAATGTCGAGTGCAAACGTAGCATACAGCGTACCGGTACAATGGGGCGCGGTAACAAACTTACAGTTTTACAACGACTATAGTGCTATTTACGACAAATCAGACAACAGCAGAGATACGTGGATGAACGTAACCGGTTTCTCGGTAGCTGCTGGTGGTTTATTTACTTACTTTGACTTAGTTCATGGTAAAAATATGCCATTTGTTGGTGGTTCATTAGCGGGCGATAGCAGCGAAACTGAGCGTCGCTTTAACATTAATATTGGCTATTACTTCTAAACCAATATTCAAAGCACACGTCTACACATTGGGCGTGTGCTTATATGTCTTCACAAACTAATTAATTACCCACACTAAAACCCTTACCAAATTTGTAATTGATTAACTCAATGTTTAAAAATATATTCAGTACTTACTTTTACCTTCAATGGATTGGTTATTAGTTTCTTTGATAGAAACGCAGTAGGAAATTATATGAAAATTAGTCCATTACCACCGCTAAACAGTTTAGTTGCATTTGAAGCATCTGCTCGCCACCTAAGTTTTACTCTTGCAGCAAATGAGCTTAACGTTACTCAAGGTGCGATAAGTCGTCAAATACGACAGTTAGAAGAGTATTTAGGTAAAGCCTTATTTACTCGTGCAAGCCGCAGTATTCATTTAACCTCAGCTGGTCTGCAGTATTATCAGTCTATAAGTCGCTCCTTATTAGATATTGCAGATATAACAGGAGAGGTAAAAAAATGGCAAGGTGATAAAAAAGTAACCGTAGCTACAACTAATGCAATGGCATCATTGTGGTTATTGCCAAAAGTTGCTGAGTTTCAAAATCAATATGATGACATTGATTTGAGAATATTAGCGTCTGATAATGTAGTTGATTTAAACCGTTTAGAATGCGATTTAGCATTGTTTTTTTGTCGCACGCCTCCAGCTAATATGAAGGTGACCACTTTGTTTTGCGAAGAAGTGTTTCCAGTTTGTAGTCCTGGCTATCTTGAAAAAATTGGTAATCCGAACGATCCGAAAGATATTTTTAATAAAACAATTTTATTTTTAGATGAAACACAAATGGGATGGGTTAATTGGGATGAGTGGTTTGCAGGAGTAGGACTTGAGCAGATAGCTCCTAAAAGCCGCATTAACATAAATAATTACCCCATGTTGTTGCAAGCCTCAATTAATGGTCAAGGCATTGCATTAGCGTGGGGGTCTCTGGCTGATGAATACTTACAAAGTGGTGCATTAGTGCGTCCAACCGAGCATGTATTGGCCACTGAATCTAAGTTTTCTTTACTAGAGCCAGATAACGGTGGCCGCATACCTGCGAGTGTAAAGTATTTTAGAGAATGGTTATTAACACAACTTCCTGAAGAAGTAGGCGATACCGGTTTAGTATAAATTACATCGCAATAAAAAAACCCTGCTAAATAGCAGGGTTTTTGTTTATTAGTCTTATTATATTGATTTAGTGCTCCACAGGGCCATCCAGTTTTTCTTTACACGGATGTACGTGTTGCGGCAACATTGCCCATGGCTTTGGTTCACGGCGAATGCTATAAAACAAGGTAACACCCATCATTAAAATAAATATAGAAATAGGGAAGCCAATGATGATTGACGCATACTTTATTGCTTGCAGGCCTCCTGCATAAATAAGTACCCATGCAATAAGTGCAATAACTATACCCCATAAAATACGTATAGAGGTCGGTGGTTCAGTATCACCTGCAGCATCTAAAATACACAATATTAAGGTGCCCGAGTCGGCTGAGGTTATAAAATAAGTAGCAAGTAAGATACAGGCTAATACACTCAGTAATTTACCTAATAAGTTACTGTCTAAATTATCAAATAAGGTAAAGAGGGCACGTGTACTATCTGCTTTGGTTGCTTGTAATACAACACCACCACTAAAGGGTTCTGCGTTTGTTTCTGTAACTTGGTTTTGTGTTACAACGGTTTGTTGTTGTGCAGCAATACGTTCGTTTTGCTCCATTTTTAAGGCGCTACCACCAAATACGGAAAGCCAAATAAAGGCAATAACAGTTGGGGCTACCAAAGCACCACCAATAAGTTCGCGAATGGTACGTCCCTTTGAAATTCGCGCAATAAACATACCTACAAACGGTGCCCAAGTTAACCACCATGGCCAATAAAAAGCGGTCCAAGAGCTTTGCCATCCTGAGTCATTTTGCGAATCAGTCCACAGCCCCATCGAAATTAAATTTTGTACATAATTCCCTGATGTTTCCATAAATACATTTAAAATATAACGGGTCGGACCCACTGCAAGTACTATCAATACTAATAGTAACGACAGCAACATATTCCATTGTGAGAGTAGCCGTATTCCTCTACCAACGCCCGATAAAACCGAGCCTACAGCAATGGTACATAGCACAATAATAAGCACAGTTTGAGTAACAAGGCTAACCTCTATCCCAAACGTTTGTTGTAATCCAGAGTTAATTTGAATAACTCCAAGGCTCAGGGTTTGCGCGATGCCGAAGGCTGTAACGGCTACCGTGATAATATCGGCAACATGTCCTATAGGGCCATAAATTCTATCGCCCACCAGTGGGTGTAAAATAGAGCGAAAGGTAAAAGGAAGGCCTTTACGGTAAGAAAAATAAGACAAGGCTAAGGCAACTATTACAAAAAGCGACCACGGATGGAGTCCCCAATGGTAAAAAGTAAGCTGCATTGACATTGACGCTGCTTCATTGGTTAATCCCTCGGTGAATGGGTTTGCAGCATAGTGCCACATGGGTTCTGCTACAGACCAAAAAACCAGTCCAATACCCATCCCCCCAGAAAATAACATGGCTATCCATGCCCAAAAACTAAATTCAGGCTGATCGTCGTCATTTTCGCTCAGTCGAATATGGCCATATCGACTTACCATCAAATAAAGTAAAAAACCAACGACTAAAGTTACTAAGCCAATAGAAAACCATTTCATATTGTAGAGTAAAAAAGTCGAAAGGCTTTCAAAATACTGCCCTGCTTTATTTGCAAGTATGACTATGAATAAAATAAAGGCGATTAGAATTACCTTCGATGCGATTGTCACCGTCGGATTTAATCCCTTTAAAAAACCAGACTTAGCCAAAATTACGGATTTTTTCATGTGTGTGCTCCGTTGTCTTTTTTGTTGTTGTTAAATAAGTGGTAAGAAACTAAAAAATTAACCGGCAATTTACAAATGATTAATCCTCATCAATCCATGAGCTTTGCTTATGCGATGTTACCGCTTATTTATAACCAGTAAGCAATATTTATATTATTGCACTCTTAACCATTACAAAAACTCATGAGTGAGATGCTAAATTATCGTTTGTTTAGTGCTTTGTTGTTAATCAAAATCAACACATCTGATAACAGAATGTTGTTACGGGTTTGGGGCGTGAGGTTAATGTTAAAACTATGGGTTTTAATTATTGAACTTTGCTCTTTAAATTTTTTTAAAACACACACCGTTCGGAGAATGAGCATGGGCACTGTAAAACAAACAATAATTCCTATTAAGCAAATTGATCGTGTACTAAACCCGATACATGAAGCAACAGGTATGCCTAACGAGGCATATACCAATCCTGAGTACTTTAATTTTGAACGTGATCATGTTTTTAGTAACACATGGGTGTGCGTTGGTTTTGCATCAGATTTAATCAAAAACGGTTATGTTATGCCAATTGATTTTATGGACTTACCTTTATTAATGATGAAGAGTCGCCAAGGCGAAGTGCAGGTATTTCATAATGTGTGTAGCCATCGAGGGATGAAGTTAGTACATGAAGCAGGAGAAGTGCAAGGCATGATCCGCTGCCCTTATCATTCATGGACCTATGATTTAAATGGAAGCTTAAAAGGCACTCCACATTTAGGTGGCATCGGTAAGCATAACGATGAACGTTTTGCATGTGAAAAGCATGGGCTAAAAGCAATCCGCTCAGCTATTTGGATGGATATGGTATTCATTAATCTATCTGGCGAGGCGAGTTCTTTCGATGAACATATAGCTCCTTTAACACAGCGTTGGCAAGAGTTTTTAGGTGACGATGGTTTGAGTTTATTACGTCGTGCAAATATGGGCGGACACTTAGAAATTGAAGTAAAAAGTAACTGGAAGTTAACCATAGAAAACTTCTGTGAAGCCTATCATTTACCTTGGGTACATCCAGCGTTAAATACTTATTCTAAATTAGAAGATCACTACAATATCATGTTCGATGAGCGTTTTTCTGGTCAAGGTAGCTATAAATATAACCTTTCTGATACTGCTGGTACACACTTACCAAAATTCCCAAGCTGGCCTGAGGAAAAGCTACGCCATGCTGAATATGTTGCTTTATTTCCAAATGTACTTATTGGTATTCAAGCTGATCACGCTTTTGCAATGATGATCGACCCAATTAGTACAGATAAAACTATCGAACGTTTACGTATTTTCTATATTAGTGATGAGGCAACTAAAGATGAGTATGCGGCGTGTCGTACTGCAACACTTGAATCATGGCGTGTCGTGTTTGGTGAAGATATTGGCGCAGTTGAAGGAATGCAGCAAGGACGGTACTCACCTGGTTTTGGTGGTGGGGCTTTTTCACCTGAAATGGATACACCAACACACTTCTTCCAAATTTGGCTTGCCAAACAAGTGAAATCTGTGACGGAGGCTTAATTATGACTCATTATCTTAACTTCATTAATGGCCAGTGGTGTGATTCTCACACTCATATTTCGGTAATAAACCCTGCGACAGCTCAGGAATATAGCACGATTGCAAGTGCCAGTGTTGATGATGCAAACAATGCGATGCTAGCCGCCAGACAATGTATAAGCCGTGGACTATTGAGCGATGTACGCCCAGCTGTGCGCACAACGTGGATGCTTGATGCAGCAAAAGCTATCAAAGAGATAGCTGATGAAGGTGCTTTAGCTCTGTGCAGAGAAAACGGTAAAACCTTAGCGGATGCAAAAGATGAATTCTTAGAGGCTGCTCGTTATTTTGAATACTATGGCGGCATGGCTGACAAACTCGAAGGTACGTCGATTCCTTTAGGTAAAAACTATATTGATTTTACGCAATATATCCCTATGGGTGTATCAGTACAAATTGTACCTTGGAATTTCCCAGTTTCAATCTGTGCTCGCTCTTTAGCTCCAGCGCTGGCGGCGGGTAATGCAGTAGTCATTAAGTCACCCGAAATTTCGCCTGTTGGTATGGTGTATTTAGTCAGAGCACTCGAAAGTGTTGGCTTTCCAAGAGGCGCTATTAACCTGTTGTGTGGTAAGGGTTCAGTAGTGGGGAGCCACCTAGTTGAGCATAATGATGTTAATCAAATTGTTTTTACCGGTTCAGTGCCCACTGGGCAACGTATTCTAAAAGGTGCAGCTGAGCGTGCAACACCTTCTGTAATGGAATTGGGTGGTAAATCTGCAGCTATTGTTCTTAAAGATGCGGCTACTGAGAAAGTTATCAGCAGTGTGCAAACAGGTATTTTCTTTAATGCTGGACAAGTGTGCTCTGCAATGTCGCGTTTACTGGTAGATAAAGCGCGTTACGAAGAGATTAAATCGGCAGTGGTTACTATGGCTGAAAATTTAGTAATCGGCTCAGGTGAAGAGCAGGCCGATTTAACGCCCGTGGTTTCTCAAGCTCAACAAATCAGTGTATTGGCAATGATTGAACAAGCTAAAAAAGAGGGGGCAACTATTTTATGTGGTGGCTATGCTCCTGATTTGGCAGGTTACTATGTTGCTCCAACTGTGATCGAAGCAACCCCTGATATGTCCATATCTCAACAAGAAGTATTTGGCCCTGTATTGGTTATTATGCCATTTGAAGATGAGCAACAGGCTGTAAAAATAGCTAATGGCACTGAATTTGGTTTAGTAGCAGGTGTGTTTGGTGAAGCACTTAACCAAACATTACAAGTGGCTCAGCAACTTCGTGGTGGACAAGTTTTTATAAATGAATGGTTTGCCGGTGGCATAGAAACGCCATTTGGCGGAGTTGGATTGTCTGGCTTTGGTCGAGAAAAAGGTCAAGAAGCCATCTACAACTACATGCAAACACGCAATATTGCTATACGTTTATAACGAGTGGCAACGACTCAGTTTATAAAACTTACGGTTTATCTATTTGTGACTTTCTGCAGTAGATAACCCACAGGGTTAAATCCAAATTATTAGGATAGAGAAATGAAAAAATGGCTCTGTATTATTTGTGGCCTCATTTACGATGAGGCCCAAGGTTGGCCTGCTGATGGTATTCCTCCAGGTACCCTTTGGGAGGATGTACCACAGGATTGGGTATGTCCAGATTGTTTAGTGGGCAAAGCCGATTTTGAAATGATCGAAATAAGTGAACGTGAAGTAACTGAAGATGAAGTAACTGAAGATGAAGTAACTGAACCAGCTGTTGTTCAACACACTCGTGTTTCTGAGACCATTGTTGATGAACCGCAAGGCCCAATTGTTATCATTGGTAGTGGCCACAGTGGTTATCAAGTAGCGGCTGCATTACGTAAACAATCATCAACCGTAGCTATTACCGTATTCACCGCTGATGACGGCGCACTTTACAGCAAACCTGCACTTTCGAATGCTTTTGCAATGGGGAAAAGCGCAGCTGATTTACAAAACGAAGCCGCACTTGAGTGGGAGCAGCGTCTTAATATTCGTGTTTATCCGCATACACGTGTTGAACGAATAGATGCAGATAATCACTCTCTCATCACCAGCATAGGGCGTTATAAGTATGGGCGTTTAGTACTAGCGACAGGTGCGTCAGCAATTAAAATTCCAATTGCTGGAGACGCCTCAGAAGTACTAAGTGTGAATGATTTGCACGATTATGCACAATTGAGAGCAAAACTTGATAGTAAAAAGCGAGTTGCTATTTTAGGCGATGGGTTAATTGGCTGTGAATTTGCAAATGACTTGAGTGCCAAAGGCTATGAAGTGAGTGTCATCGGTTTAGGGCAGTGGCCAATGTATCGACTGATCCCACAAGTAGTCGGCGAAGCCTTACAGCAAAAGTTAGCAGACTTGGGGGTATCATGGTATTTAGAAGATAGTATCAACCGTATTGAAGTCAACGACTCTGTTTCATTATTACACTTAAATAGTGGTCAAGTGATTGAAGTTGACGTGGTGCTATCTGCGGTAGGATTAGTGCCAAATGTAACGCTTGCTGAGCAAGCTGGATTAGAAGTTGAGCGTGGTATTAAAGTAAATGACGATGGCCAAACCAGTCGCCCTGCTATATTTGCATTAGGTGACTGTGCGCAAACATCACAAGGATGGCAGCCATATATTGCACCCATAAATCAAATTCTACCTGCTTTAGTCAATAGCCTGTTGGGCAATGTAACTAACGCCAAATTTTTGCCGAGTCCCGTTATTGTTAAAACCCCTATAATGCCGTTAACTATTTTTCCTGTACCACCTATGGCGCAAGGTCAGTGGCATATAAAACAACAAGGTGAAGAGTTAGTGGCTGTATTTAATGATGCTAATGAGCAAGTACTTGGTTTTGCTCTGTTAGGTAAACAAGTACAGGCTAACCGCAGTTATTGGTTAGAGCAAATAAGTTTAAATAACCTAGCAGCAACGGAGTAAAATATGATTCATTTACCGCATGATGATAATACCTGTGGCTGGTATAACGCTTTACCAAAGCAGCCTAAACAAGCGCTTTTAACGGGGGCACAAAAGGCTGACTACGTGGTTTTAGGCGCTGGTTTTGCTGGTTTAGCTATGGCACGCCGTTTAGCTGAGCACGCGCCAAATGCACGAATTGCCTTAATTGATGCACAGCGAATAGGCCAAGGTGCATCAGGGCGTAATTCAGGGTTTGTGATTGACTTACCGCATAAATTCTCTCTTGAGCACCCAGATCCTGCACATAAGCAAAGATTATTGTCACTTAATCGTTTTGCGATTGATCAGCTTGCTTCTTTAGTCGCTAAATATAACATTGATTGCCAGTGGTCGGCTGCGGGTAAATACCAAGGTGCAGTAGGCGCTAGGGGTGAAGCTTACCTTGATCACTTCGAACATCTTATGACCGATTTAGGCGAACCATTTGAGCATGTTACTGGCACTGATTTGGCAAAAGTATTAGGCACTAATTACTACAGCCGTGCTATTTACACCCCGGGGGGGTACTTGGTTCAACCCGCAGCACTAGCCTGTGGTTTAGGTGCTAACTTACCAAAAAACATTGAGGTATTTGAGCATTCGCCTATTGTGCGCTTGGAGAAAGAGCAAGGAGGGTGGCTGTTGCAAGGAGAGCACGGCAGCATTAAAACACCTCAGTTATTACTGGGTACAAGTATTTTTACTCGTGAGTTTGGTTTTTTAAAAAATCGATTACTTCCTGTAATGACTTTTGCTAGTTGGACCCGACCGCTAAACGATAAAGAAATGCAGCAGTATACAGGTTTACTTGATTGGGGACTTACACCCGCTGATCACGCTGGCACAACGCTTAGGATGACCGCTGATCGTCGTATTATTATTCGTAATACCTACCAACATGTAGCTAAATATGGCAACAGCATTAGTGATAAGTTGCGTCAGGAAATTCAAAACGATCATCGCAAAGTATTTTTAGCTCGCTATCCACAACTAGTCGATGTGCCTTTTACACATTCGTGGGGAGGCACCTATGCTATTTCGCGAAATTTCACTAATTTTTTTGGCCAACTCGATGATGGAGTGTTTGCCAGCGCCTGTGATAACGGTGTGGGGGTTGCTTGGGGAACTGTGTCGGGTACTTTGCTTGCTGATTATGTTATGGGGGCAACATCGCAGTCGCTTGATGATATTCAGCAGGTAACGGGTATGCCAAGTTTAAATCCACCAGAGCCATTGCTTGGTTTAGGAGTAAAAAGCCGAATTAAACTTGCCAAATGGCAAAGTAGGAGTGAAATATGAAACAGGTTAAATTAGTAGACAGTAAATTACTCGACTTTAATGTACGTGGAGATACGCCTGGGATGGCCTACGTGGCTCGTGCACTTAGCACTGAAATATCACCAAATATAGGTGTTGGTTTTGCGAAATGGGAAGGTGCAAAAGTAGCATGGACAGTACTTTATGATGAAGTTGTATTTGTTATAGAAGGCTGCTTCGAGTTAACCGCAAATGGCGAAACCCATCATGTTAAGCCAGGGCAAATGCTCTGGATACCAGAAGGAACAGAGCTGGTATATGGCGGACATGCATTGTTTGGTTATGTTGTTCATCCAGGTAATTGGAAAGAGATACATGGTATAGCCTAACTGCCATTTTAAGTGTTCAAATTAGTTCCTAAGCCCTCTAACCAACCATTTGAGGGCTTTTTTATTGGCCGTTTTTTTAGGTTGCATTAGTAATGAAAAATAAAAGCTTAAGCCACAAATAGTTAATTTTAAAAATAGGTAAAATATTGAATATTGAGTAATCAACTTCTAGTATAAAAGTTCAAATGGAATAAAATAAATAATCCATATAGCTTAGCTGGAGGCTAGACATCGATGATTGTAGTTAATGAGCAGGTATTATCAGATGTAAATAAAAACTTTATTATTCCACCAAGACCGCAAATCTTAAATGATCTTGAATTATTAGCATCTGCACAAGAGCCCTCGCTTTCAGACGCCGCAGAAATCATCGCTAAAGATGTTGCTATTGCATCCGCTATTTTAAAGATAGTTAATTCACCCGCTTATGGCTTAGTTCGTAGTGTGTCAAATATTAAACAAGCCATTATGTTTTTAGGTTGGAATGGCATTGAAGCTTTAGTTCCTAGCCTAAAGCTAAAGCAAATGTTCGCCCAAAATGAGTGCTGTATTAGCCTTGAACGTTTTTGGGATACCGCCTCAGAAATTGCTGATGTAAACATGATTATTGGACAACGTCTAAATAATGTCCCCGTTGAGTACTTGTATACGCTTGGTTTGTTTCATGATTGTGGCATTGTGCCAATGGCAATCAAATTTGATAATTACGTGAGTGCTTTGCATACTTCAAATAATACCCATAAAGAAAGCTTGATAGATATAGAAGAGCGTTTATATGGAACTAATCATGCCACTGTGGGTTATTACTTAGCGACCAGCTGGCATTTACCCGTAGATATTTGTCAGCTTATTTTACGTCATCACGATTTGAGCATGCTAAGTAACATAACTGGAAGTAACCAACAATTGTGTTACAGCGTTTTAAAAATGTCTGAGAATCTGGTTAATTGTGTTTTACGCGGTGACACCACTAAAGATTGGGATGATATAGAAAAACACGTTTTAGCAACATTAAATATGTCAGAAGACGATTATATTGATCTACAAGAAGAGGTGATTGACTTTTTGAACTGCTAATCGCTTTTTAGCAGCTTAAAACCTATAGGTTAGTTTTTTTCACTTATTGGTTTGTTTTTAATCGTTTGTCGAGATTAAGTAAACACTCTAAAGTTTAGTTGTCGGCAACAAGCACGACTAACCAAATAGGAAATTAATCATGAAACGCTCACTTATCAAAACCATCGCTCTTGGCTCTTTATTAACTTGCTCAGCTGCTGTAATGGCTGATCAAAGTGATTACAAGTTAATGGTTATTGAAGAGGCTAAAACAGCCCCTCAAGAATTCGAAGTTGCATTTAACGATTGTGCATTAAATGTAAAATCAAAAAATTATAGCCAAGCTGAAGAAATCTGCTCAAAAGCAATTACTTTATTACAACAAAGCACTGGCCCACGTTTTAAAGTACGTGAGCTAACTTCATTTGCTTTAAGTAACCGTGGTGTAGGACGTTTAATGGCTAAAAACGAAACAGCTGCATTATCAGACTTTTACGAAGCACAACAAATGTCAGGTAACGAGTTAGTGTCGCACAATTTAACGCGCGCTAAGCAAGATCTCGCGCTGTAATATTTATTAAAGTTTCAAAAAGCCCATGCTGTTTCAGCATGGGCTTTTTACGTTTATTAGGCTTAAACACTATTTAGAATAATTTGGGTCAGCTGTTTCAGCCCCTTACCTTTGTTAGTTATTTTCCATGCAAGGTATAAGTCTTGAGTTGGGCGTGGCTCGGTAAGTTCCACAACATGCAGTTTGTTAGCTTTTATATGCTCAGTAATAAGGTTTACAGGTAAATAACCAATACCAATAGCGGATAAAATAGCGGTTATTTTTTGGCTTACAGAACTTACATAAAAACGCTGATTACCTTCGATTAAGTTAGCTGACCACGGAATACCTTGCTTTGCTGAGTCATGCACTATAACCGTGGTGTATTGACCGAGTTCGCTGGGCTCAGTGGGGGTTTTTAGTAGCGCTAACGGGTGGCTAGGGTGAACCACCAGAACATTTTGAATATCAGCTATTTTTACCGCTCTGATCCCCTTTTGATTAGGTACAGGGGCCGGTGCGCCAATCACTAAATCAACGTCATCCTCAATTAAAGCCTCCCAAGTGCCATTAAGTACTTCCTCTTTAATGTCTATCTCAATATTTTTATGCTCATTTAAAAATAGCTGTAGATTTTTGAATACGTCACTTATGTCAAAAATAGAGTCATAGGCAATACGTATCCGTGGCTCCCAGCCATTAGCTATGGTTTGTGTTTGCTCCGATAAATTATTTATAGCATTGAGTACTTTACGCCCCTCGGTCAGTAAATGTTTACCTGCTGGGGTTAAAACGGCACGTCGACCTTGGCGCTGAAACAAGGTTACATTTAATTGCTCTTCAAGTTTATTAACAATATACGACAAGGCTGAGGGTACTTTATTAAGTTGCTCTGCAGCGGCTGCGTAACTGCCACGATGCTCAATGGCGTCCAGTACCAGTAAAGCTTCTATGCTTATAGGGGGTGTATTCATAATGATACCCAATATTAACTGTTCAAAATATTTGAACATATAGAGCAAATAATAGGAGTTATTTAATTTTAATTCAACTTATACAATAGCTGCATACTCAATTGGAACAATACAGGTTAAAACTATGACGATTAAAAATATCACAGCTGCCATCACAAAAACTGAACAGTCTTTTGCAACACTACCATTAAGGCTTATTGCAGGATTAGTGTTTAGTGCTCATGGTGCACAAAAACTGTTTGCGTGGTTTGGCGGCTATGGCTTGGAAGGCACAGGGCAATGGATGGAGTCGATTGGCTTAGCACCGGGCTATTTAATGGCATTAATGGCCGGTGGCGCTGAATTTTTTGGTGGGTTACTACTCATCGTTGGTTTGCTGGTGCGTCCTGCGAGTTTTGTACTGGCTATCACTATGGTAGTTGCTATTTTTACCACACACATAGATAACGGTTTATTTATGAGCAATAACGGTTATGAATTTGCGTTATCGCTGTTAGCCATTACCCTAGCTTTACTGATCCAAGGAGCTGGAAAGCTATCCCTTGATGGAAAAATTTATCACAAATTAAATCAATAAGCTGGTCACATAAGTGATTGAACTTTAAGCTGCCAACCTGCGTAAGGTTGGCACACTCTATAAACTAAGGAGACGGACATGGGATTACTTGTTAACGGTGAATGGGTCGATAAATGGTATGACACTGAAAAAAGCGACGGTAAATTTGTACGCCAAGATAGCCGCTTTAGAGATACGATTTCATCAGCGCAAAACAGTAAATTTAAACCAGAAGCGGGTCGCTATCATTTATATGTATCCTTGGCTTGCCCTTGGGCGCACCGCACCATTATATTTCGTAAATTAAAGCAGCTCGAAGACATTATTTCTATGAGTATTGTTGAAGCACCTATGATGGAAAACGGCTGGGAATTTGGCGAGCAGGGCGATCCACTTTATAACTTAGATTACGCTTACCAATTGTATTTAAAAGCCGACCCTAGCTATGAAGGGCGTGTTACCGTGCCTATTTTATGGGATAAAAAAACGCAGACTATTGTAAACAACGAATCAATAGAAATAATTCGCATGTTTAATAGTGCGTTTAATGAGCTTACTGGTAACACCGACGATTATTATCCAGATGCGCTACGTGAAGAAATAGAAACGGTGAATAACCGTGTCTATAACACCATTAACAATGGGGTGTATAAAGCCGGTTTTGCTACAACTCAAGAAGCTTACAACGAAGCTTACACCGCCTTGTTTGATAGCTTAGATTGGTTAGAAACTCGATTAGCAAAACAGCGTTACTTAGTGGGCGATAAACTCACTGAAGCCGATTGGCGATTATTTACCACACTTATCCGCTTTGATGCTGTGTATCACGGGCACTTTAAGTGTAATCGAGAAAAGTTAAGTGAGTTTCATCATCTTAGTAACTACATTAATGAGCTTTACCAAGTACCTGGGGTAAAGGAAACGGTCGATTTAGAATACACAAAGGTGCATTACTACGTCAGTCACGTAACCATTAACCCAACGCAAATTGTGCCTTTAGGTGCTAAACACACGTTTGATGCTGCCCATGATCGAGACCGTCAATACTAAATGACGTAGAGATAACGTATAGGAAAAAATATGCTTACTCATTACCCAAAAAATAGCTTAGGCAATGCTGATCATGGTTGGCTTAAGTCAAAGCACCATTTTAGTTTTGCGAATTATTATAATCCTGCTCGTATGGGATTTGGCACTTTGCGTGTAGTTAATGATGACTGGGTAGCCCCAGGTATGGGGTTTGGTGCGCACCCACATAGAAATATGGAAATTATTAGTTTTATCCGTAGTGGTGCCATTACTCATCAAGATAGTATGGGCAACAAAGGGATCACCGAGCAAGGTGAGGTGCAGGTAATGAGTGCAGGCACCGGCATTACCCACTCAGAATATAACCTAACAGATGAACCACTAACGTTTTATCAAATTTGGATTCAGAGTAATCAACACAATGTTGAGCCGCGTTGGGAAAGTAAAAAGTTTCCTACGCAAGCTGCAAGCAGCCTTAGCTTACTGGTTTCAGGTTATCCAAAAGATGCCGATAGTGCACTGTTTATTAATCAGCAGGCGCGTATTTATGGTGGTAAGCTGGCAAAAGGCACATTAATAAAACAGCCGATTGATCATCAAGCCTATGTACTGGCATCGGCAGGAGAGCTTATTATTAGCGATGAGTCAGCCTCAGTTAACATGAATAAAGGTGATGGCGCAGAAGTTACACAGACTAAAACCATCACTTTAACGGCAACCACTGAGTGTGAATTGATTATTATCGATAGCAAAATTTAAGCGCAATTTACGTGCGCTTAACTTTGTAATTGTTACTCGCTCATACTTTAAAGCTTTCTACTTGCGATTTCATTTGCTTATATAAAGCCGATACATTTTTAGATTGTTGCGTGGTTTGCGATGAAATTTGTTTCATTTGTGCAGATTGCTCTTTTAATGATACTAAATTTCGATTTATTTCGTTAGCCACATGTGACTGCTCTTGTGTAGCTTGTGCGGTTTCAGCCGACATTTGCTGCACTTTTTCAAATGCGTGAGTCAGGCTATTAAAAATGGTAATTACTGAGTCAAAGTTGGTTAAGGTGGTATTGGCATTAGTTTGGCTATTTTTGATTGAATCAGACGACGCTTTAACATTGTCATTTAAGCGTTGGATCATGGTATCAATTTCGTCTGTGCTTTGTTGAGTTCGTGTGGCAAGCGTTCTTACCTCATCAGCTACCACTGCAAATCCACGGCCTTGCTCGCCGGCTCTAGCGGCTTCAATCGCTGCATTTAAAGCTAATAAGTTTGTTTGCTCTGCAATATTACGTATTACTTCAAGAACGGAGGTTATATCGGTAGAGCTACTTTCTAGTTCAACCGAATTCGCTAATGCAGACTTAATATCGTTAGCTAAGTCTTCAATCGCTTTGCTAGACACATCAATAGCTTGAACACCTTGCTTTACCTGCTCGCTAGATATATCGGCTTCCTGCGCTGTATTTTTTGCAAGCTCTGCCATTTGTTGATTGGCCATGTCCATTTCATGACCCGCACTGACTATTGACTCAGAGGCATTAGCAAGTTTTTGGGTTACTTCCATCGCGGTATCAGATACATCATTTAAATCACCCGTTACTGCACCAAGTTGGCTTGATTGCTGCTGAATATTTTTTATTATTGTTTGTAAATGGCTCAAGAAGTTATCAAATTCATTGCTTAAATCAGCTAATTCGTCGTGTGATGTAGTGTTAATACGTTGGGTTAAATCGCCATCGCCAGCGGCTATTTCTTTAATACGAAGGGTAATATTATTGATATTATCGGTTAGCTTTTTCGGAATGTAATAGCCCACACCTAAAGCGACAATAAAGGCAATAATAATCACAATAAAAACAATTTTTTCAAAAAGTTGAATGCTTTGTTGTACGTCTTGTTTTACAGCTCTGGCATGCGTGCGTGCTTCTTCTCCTGCAATATCAAGTATATTTCTTAATTCGTTAAAGCTTTTATCAGCTTTTGCTAAATTATTATCAATTAAAGCGACTTGCTTTGCAGGAGTTGAGTAAATCAAGGCTTTGCTTTGCTCATACCATTGCTGGTAAAGCTGATCGAAGTTGGCATATTTTTGTGTTAGCTGCGGCTCGTCAATTAAATAACTACGGTAACTATGAAAACGACGAATAACTTGGGCTGCGTTTTCTTCAAATATTTTTTGATTTTGTGCTAAATCACCGTGTTGGTTTACTATTTTTTGTTTTGCAAGCCGGGCTTGGTATATATCTCTATCGGCATTTAGTATCTCTGAAATGGCTTCTACATAACGCCCTAAACGCTCAGCCCCCACTTTATCTTGCTGTTGTTTATTAGTATAAGCGCGAAGCTCTTCACCTGCCTGATCCATCATTTCGCGTATTTTTATAAATTCAGGTTCAGATTTATTTAAATCACTTTGCATTTTACCTTGTGAGTGGTTGGTATCAATGAGCGTTTTACTATGATTTACCCATTCATTATACAAAGGCATAAAGTTGGAAAATGAATCATGCTTTGCTAGTAATGCCTCTTCATCTTTTAAATAGGTTAAGTATTTATTAAAGCGATCTTTTACTTGCTCTGCGTTTTCTAAAAACTCTGCTTTATTCTTCTCACTATCACCAGTGGCGCTGAGTAAATTTTCAAGTGCAATACGTGCTTGATATATGTCTCTGTCGGCATTGAGAATAACAGTAACAGCTTCAAAAAAGGTTTCGGTTTGCCTTTTCATAGCGCTGTCTTGTATGTAAGTAATTGAAGCTATGGCAACTAGCAAGCCTGCAAGGATCAATGCTAAAAAAGCAATTGGCAAAATGACTTTGGTTCTAATTGAATTTATTCGCATGTTTCAATCCTTGTTATCTTACTGTATCTAGAGTAGATATTAGTCACATAGTGGTGTTTATGCCAAGCAGGTGGGTAAATTAATTGGGTGTTTTTTATACGCTATAAAATTCGTGTAAACATTACGGCTAATTTTTATTGGTTTTATTATCCTTGCAAGGCATATTCCCTTAAAATATGGCTAATTGGTTCATTTTTATAAAGGAATTCTGCTGTTAATGAATTCTATTCAGGCTAGTGTATTTGGCCGTATCTTTACCCCGCATCGCTTTGTCGACATAAACCCACAAGGTTTAGTATTCAGCAATAAAACACAAACAACCACATTGAGTTGGTGTAATTTAACGTCGCCCATTCGCTATGAGTATGGTGTGCTTGGGCAAACACTGCGCTTTAATACCGACTCTAAGCAGTATCGTATTTGGATGAGGGCATATGGCAGCAATAGGGCATTTAAAGCGCATACTGATATGTTATGGGTTAAAAGCAATATTGCTGTGCTTAATGAGGTGTTGAGTGAAATAAACCAATTTGCTCACACTCAGTTTTTGCGCCAATCATATGTGGCTGATATAAAAAAACGAGTAGATGAGCAATATAAACGCTGGCTACCTTGGATAAAAAGTAGCGATGTTTTAGCAACAGTCAGCACACAAATAAAATTGCTTGAGCAATACAGCCAGTGGAGCGATTCACTCACGCGTTTTTTTCAACATAAATACACTCAATCACAATTAAAGCGCTATAACGATTTTTTTAGTTGTGTTGAAACAAATCCACTCACTGAGCAACAACGCCGAGCTTGCATCATAGATGACGATAATAATTTAGTGCTAGCAGGTGCTGGTACAGGAAAAACCAGTGTGTTGGTGGCCAGAGCGGGCTATTTGGTTAATAGTGGGCAGGCTAATTACAACGATATTTTATTACTCGCCTATGGTAAGCAAGCCGCTTGCGAAATGGATGAACGAATTAAACAAAAGCTGGGCACTGAGTCCATTAAAGCGGCCACATTTCACAGCGTCGGCTTAACCATTATTAGCGAGGTTGAGGGCAAGCCACCTAAAATATCTAAACTCGCTGAAAACGAAAAAGCTAAAATAAAATGGGTTGAAGGATGTTTTGAATCGCTTGCCAATGCTAAACCACAATATGCTAGAGCACTGGTAAATTATATAAATAACACTCTTAATGACGTTAAAGGCGAGTTTAAATTTAGTCCTGCAAAGCCTAATCATATAGCGCTTTTAAAAGAGATAAAATCTGGCGGTCATTTAACCAAGTTAGCTACCTTATTTAGCCAATTAATCAGCGTGTATAAAACCGCAAATATAACACTTGAGAGCGATTCAAAGCAGATACAGCAAGCCTGGAAATTATTAAAGCCGTTGTTAGCCAACTATAACCATTATTTACGCACGCAGGGCGAAATAGACTTCGACGATATGATTATTAAAGCCCTCGATTATGTAAACACTAAAAAGTTTACATCGCCTTGGCGTTATATCATGGTGGATGAATTTCAAGATATATCACCGCTGCGAGCTACACTTGTAAAAGCACTGCGCGATAGTAAATCTAATAGTTCACTGTTTGCAGTAGGAGACGATTGGCAAGCTATTTACCGTTTTAGTGGTGCAGATATGCGACTTACTACCGAGTTTGCCGCACATTTTGGTTTTACAACACAAACTCTATTAGATAGGACCTTTCGCTTTAATAATAAAATTGGCGAGGTTGCCGCAGGCTTTATTATGAAAAACCCAGCGCAGTTAGCTAAAGACATTCATTCAGTTGCAAAGGTGAGTAAGCCCGCTGTTAGCGTGCTAAAAACGCTAAATAGTGGCTCAGCTATAAACAGCAAAATAGCGGAGCTAAACAATGGCGCAATTAAGCATTTACTAAAGGGGATTAAGGGACATTCTGGCAAGTCTGCCACGGTATATTTACTTGCACGATTTCGATTTCAGTTACCTTCACAGGCCGATATAAGTGCTTTACAGCAAGAGTTTTCAGCATTGCATTTTGAGTGTGATACGTTTCATGGCTCAAAAGGCAAAGAAGCCGATTATGTCATTATATTAGCAATGAATGGTGGAGCGTTTGGATTTCCAAGCACTAAGCCAACACCTCAGATTTTAGAAGCGTTATTACCCGCAAAAGATAATTACGCACACAGTGAAGAGCGTCGCTTATTTTATGTAGCGCTCACTCGCGCTAAACATAAAGTGTACATAATAGCTGATGATAACAACCGCAGCTGCTTTGTTGATGAACTTATAAACGAGCATAAAATTGAAGTATTTGAGTTAAAAAATAAAGCGGTTGCTAAAGAGGTTACTCAAGCGTAAACCGCTTAATACCGTAACCAGCATTAAGCGGCTTTTAGCATTCGCTAGCCGGCGACGGGGGTGTTACCAGTTGGTATTTTTTTCATACTTTTTATAAGCATGTAAATACAGGTAGTAATTAAGCAGCCACCTAAGTAAATAAGCACACCATGGCTTTTATCTGAAAAATAGGTAGCCATTAGCGGCCCTAAAACCGAGCCCACACTGTAACTTAATAGCATTATTTCGGTAGCTGAGACTATTTTTGCCATAGGCAATGAGTCACACGCCAGAGTAATGGCAATCGGGTAAAGCGCAAAACTGCATGCACCTAATATAAAATAACTACTTACTAGGGCCGCAAAGCTATTAGCATGTAAAATACCCACCACACTGGCGGTACCAATAAAGCAAAAAATAGCCATTAATAAGCTTTTAATAATGCGGGTTGATAAATAGCTCACTAAAGGCTGAACTAACATGCCACCTAAAATAATCACCGCCATAAGTAAGCCGGTATATTGAGCTTGTTCAGTTTGTGCGGCTATGTAGACCGGTAATAATCCATAAATAGGGCCTAGTAATAACCCCGATACTAAACAGCCTAAAATAGCAGGGCGGCTGAGAGTTTTTAGTTCTTTAAATGGTAGCTTTTGTAAGTTTTGCGTATCAGGTTGTCCTCGGGTAATTAAGAGCGGCGCTAAAATCGCAACAGCTAACAAAGTAATAACAAATAAATAAGGCACAGCATCTGTCGTTCCTAATGGTTTAATGGCAAGTTGACCTACTGCGCTGCCACCGTATAAGGAGGTCATATATAACCCTAAGCGCTTAGCTCGCGCTTTTGCGGTGTTGGCCATTAATAACCATGACTCTACCACCACAAATACGCCAGCAACTGCCATACCAGCCACAAAGCGTGCTATTAACCACATAGTGGCCGTTGGGCTGATCAGCTGGGTGATAACACTAATAATTAATAAAGCTAAAAACCCGATGAAAGCCAACCTATGACCGATTTTTACCACTACGCGCTCTATACATAAAGCACCAATCAATAAGCCTAAATAAAAGACACTGGCAAGCCATGGAGCTAAATCAATATTGATGTTAAAAGCATTGAGTGATAACGGGATCAAGCTCATTAAAAAGCCTGATGCAATAGCAAAAAACGATAAGCCAATAACCGGCGCTAGCGGGTTATTTGATTTACTATCAGCGGTAAGTTCCACCATTAGATTGTTCCGAAAAAGAGGTTAAATAATTGCTGTTTTTAGGGGAGATTGATAAAGCAATTATCTTAAGGAGGTTAATTTTGCGGCGAATTTAGGCTGATTTGACAACGAAGTAAAGAGTTTTTTAATTGCTAAATGAAAATAGTATTCAAAATGTTTTTTTACGTAAATTAAACGCTTACATGCTATTTTTTTGTAGAAGTAAGTTAGCTTTATTGTTTTAAAATTGTTGTATTTTTAAGCGTTGTTTTAAATAAAATAATACTGCTTATAAAACCAAAAAAGCCCACTTTGGGCTTTTTTAGTGCGTTATATTCAACTTATGACAACGGCAAGTTGATGATACAAACCAATCCCAACAATAACATTAAATGGAAAGGTGACACCTAACGAGCTAAGCATGGCTAGGCCAATATCTGCTTTGGGAATAGCGGCTTTTACAGCAGCAGGTGCGGCAATGTAAGAAGCACTCGCCACTAAGCTGCCCAGAATAACCACTGAACCTAATTCTAAATTTAGCAAGGTGCCAACCATAACGCCAATGGTGCCTAAAAATAACGGCGTAATAATGGCGAAGGCAGCCAGTTTCCATTGCTGCCAAGGAAAAGGGCGAAGCGTTTGTGCAGCAACCAAGCCCATTTCGAGTAAAAATAGCGCCAGCACTACTTTAAAGCTACTGGTAAGTAAACTCGTAACTTGGCTACCCTGTTGGGTGCCATACATCATACCGATAATTACACCGCCAACGAGCAAAATCACACTCTTATTGGTAAGCGTTTCGTGCCACAGTGCTTTTAACGATAAGTTGGTGTTTTCGCTGTGTGCTTTGTCGAGCTTACGATACAACAGTAAACCTACAATAATGGCTGGTAACTCAAGCATAACTAGGTACAAGGTAACTTCTGCGCCCACTTCTAATTTAGCCGATTCGGCATACGCTAATGCTACCGCAAATGTACCAGCACTAACCGAACCATAGTGGGCAGCAATGCTGGCGCTATTCGCTACGCTTAGCTTAACAACGTGTTTTAAAATAGGGTATAAAGTGAGTGGAATAAGCCCACCAAGTAACATAACCGAGGCCATTTCTGGGAGTAATTGCCAACTTAAATTGCCATGCAGCACCATGCCACCTTTTAGACCTATGGTAAGCATGAGTAGTAAGCTGAGAGTGTCATACGTCGCTTTGGGAATAGCTAAATCAGAGCGAAGGATACCCGCTGCTAATCCTAAAATAAAAAACATTACTACAATATCAGGCACGCTGTTCTCCTCTTTATTACTAATTTGATTTGTTAAGCGGCGCTATTATAGGCAAATCTTTATATAGTAAATAATAAAATGAATGATAACATCCTATAGATAAAAACCTATGAGGTGCGTATGAATATAAGACAACTTTCCTTCCGACTACTTGAAGTATTTATGAGTGTAGTAAAAACCGGCTCTATAAGCGAAACCGCTCGTGGACTTCATTTGACTCAGCCTACGGTTTCTTTACAAATTAAACGCTTACAAGAAGCGGTAGGTGAACCGTTAATAATTATGCAGCAACAAAAGTTGCAAATAACCGAAGCTGGTATGGCCTTATTTAGGACTTGCCAACAGGTTTTTGGTCATTTTGAAGATTACCAAGATTACTTAGCGGAGCTAAAAGGAGGTGAACGTGGACGATGTAAAATTGCTATGGTTAATACTGCCCAATATATTTTACCTAAATTGTTAGGCCCATACAGTAATGAACATCTGCATGTAGAGCTACCACTTGAAATAGGTAATCGTTCAGCCGTTTTAGCACGCTTTGAACGCGGAGAAGACGATATTTATGTATTTAGTCACCCGCCATCTTTAGAGCATGCCCAGGCTGCTAGATTTCTACATAACCCTTTAGTGTTTATAGTGCCACTAAATCATCCATTAGCCGATAAAACCGCACTTAAACTGGCTGATTTAGTTCCGTATCGTTTTTTATTGCGTGAAACAGGCTCCGCCACTCGGATGTTATTTGAAAGCGAGCTGCAAAGTAGAGGGTTGGTATTAAGTGACAGTGTGCAAATGGCCAGTAATGAAGCCATTAGAGTGGCGGTAGCTTCAGGTATGGGGATTGCGGTGCTTTCTCAGCATGTGCTGCCTAAAGGTGATAATAGCTTTAAAGTGCTTAATGTTACCGACACCACTTTAGCTAGCCATTGGTATTTTGTGGTGCGTACAGACCGACATATATCACACGCTGCACGCAGCTTTTTAAAGTTTGCTGAGCAACACTTAGAGCTGTATTTAGATGAGAAGTGGGTGCGAAATGAGTTAAGAGGGCTTAATTTGAAATAAAAATAAGCCTTAGAGACAATCAAATATTAACTGGTATCAAAGTTGCTTAAGTTATTTCAGTTAAAGAATATAACGATTAAAGCAAAAATGGATTTGAGCCAATGACTTCAATAACCTTTAAAAATCAATATAGTAGTTACAATAATCCCGTTAACAAAGTGGCAAAAACGAGTGACGTTCTGTCAACATCTGCCGCTGCGGCAACAACAAGTACCGCTGAAAACCAAGCACCCCCTAATTTTATCGCTAAACCAGAAGACAAAAGCTTTTTAGAAAATGCCCAAGAGGCATTAATTTATCAACGTTTAGGTGTCGATAAAGAAACTATAGCTGAGTTAAAAGCAGCAATAGAAGCCTTGGCAGAAGAACTAGGAGAGGAAGGGGTTGATGTAGATGCCATAAAAGAGCAGATTGCTGAATTACAAAAAATGTTAGAGCAAGAATTCGAAAAAGGCACGGAGCGAATGGCAATGCAACCAACACATGAAAAAGGCAAGCTAGTAACCGCATTAGCTTAGATAGCGGTATGTTGAAAGGTTATTGACTCCTGTCTTTAAGTAGGTTTTAAGTGATTAACGCACAAAGAGGGCAAACAGACGCTACGCTTTTAGAGAAGTAAATTAAATCAAAACTTTTATCGCTTCTCATTTATTTTTTAAGTTACATCTGTAACCAAAAAACCAAGCAGGGGCTTATAAAAAGCAATAGCATGCCCACACTCAGTAAGTTACCTCTAAAAAGGTTAAAATCATCAAGTATTTTGTGCCACTTATACTTAAATAAATATCTGCCCACAATAATATCTAAACTAAGCATTATTGTTAGCCAAACAAAACCCACATTTAAACAATCTAAGTACGAAATAGGGTTAACCCATGGCAAGGTCAGCCAAGTAATGGCATAAATAATCGCAGTGCCCAAAAGTAAGCTGAGTGTTTTAGCGCGTTTTAGAGCGTAAAATCGATGTAAAATCCTTACTCTAATATTGCCATTAATTATCTCAGCTAAAGCGAGTAATAGGCCAACGGCGAGTGTTTTTAAAAGCATGTAAACCTCCTGGTGCTGATCATGTTAATTATTAACGATGACCTTACCTAATTTATAGCTATAACGCATAAGGTGCTGCTCACCATTTTTAGAGATTAACTATCGTTATCAGTTGTTATTATGTGTCATTTTTTATAAGGTGAACTTTGCTTATAAAAATAACAATAGGAACGCCGTCATGAAAACCCTTGAACAACAGCTCGGCCAGTATGGTTTGTACCATCGCTCTAAACGAAATGTATTAACCCATTTTTTTGGTATTCCACTCATTGTGTTTGCCGCTTTATGCTTACTCGCCCGAATTGAAATTCCTATTGCTAATTTTAGCATTGATGGCGCGCAAATTTTTGTATTAGCCTCTGTGGTTTACTATTTTATGTTGAGCTTTTCGCTTGGTTTAATCATGGGAATTATTTTCACTTTATTACTGGTAGCTGCCCAGCCAATTGCCGCAATGGCATTAATACCTTGGTTGGTAATTGGAGTTGGGGTGTTCGTGTTTGGCTGGATATTACAGTTTATTGGTCATTATTTTGAAGGTAAAAAGCCCGCTTTTGTTGATGATTTAGTAGGCTTAATTATTGGCCCTTTGTATGTCACTGTTGAGCTACTATTTTTAATGGGCTTTTACAAAAACTTAGAACAGCAAGTGAATGAAATAGCGGGTCCAACTAAAGCATAACCAGTCAAAGAATATAAGGTAAACCATGGATTATAATAATAAAACAGTGTGGATCACCGGCGCATCATCAGGTATTGGTGAAGAACTTGCAAAACAATTTGCAGAGCAAGGTGCAAAGGTTATTTTATCAGCGCGAAATATCGATAAACTCAACCAAGTAAAAGACGAGTTAAAAGGCGAGGGGCACCGTGTTATCCCGCTTGATTTATCAAAGCCCGAAATGGTACTGCAGGATGTATCGGAGAAAATAGATAGCTTAGGCCCCATTGATATTTTAATTAATAACGGTGGCGTATCGCAGCGTAGTTTATTTTTAGAAAACGACTTTAAAGTGTACCGGCAACTTATGGAAGTAAATTACTTTGGCTTAATTGCACTCACTAAAGCGGTACTACCTTCAATGGTGGCACGTAAAAGCGGTTCAGTAGTGGCTATTAGTAGCGTGGCAGGCAAAGTAGGCTCAAAGTTTAGAACCGGATACTCAGGCAGTAAATACGCTGTGGTAGGCTTTATGGATTGCTTACGCGCCGAAGTGGCAGAGCACAACATACATTGCTTAACTATTTGCCCTGGCTCAATTAAAACGGCGATTGCCCATAACTCATTAAACGAGCAAGGGGAGGCGCAAAACAAACCTGAGCCTTCAATAGAAAATGGTATGAACGTAAATGTAGCCGCATCAAAAATGCTCACTGCAATCTACAATAAAAAAGACGAAGTTGTAATAGGCCAAGGGTTAAGTGGTTGGGCACCGTTTATAAAACGGTTTTTCCCAGGGTTATTTAATCGCTTAACCGCTAAAATGGAATATAAATAACTAAGTACAGTACTTAAACGCCAGCATTTAGCTGCTTAGCGCAATGCTGGTTCGTGCTTAGCTTTATGGCTGTTTTTGTACCTTCCAAGGTGGGTTTAATCGATTTTCTCCAGCTTTATAGAGTTTAATTTTATTTCCTGAAGGGTCTTTTAAAACCGCTTCCTTCCATAGATACCTTTGCTCTGTGGGTTGCTGTTCGAATACGATCCCCTTTTTACTCAACTGTTGGCACAATTGTTCGAGGTCATCGTTCTCAAAATAAATTACAGAATGATTTTCAAAAAATTTACTCTCTAAAGACAATGAAAATGTAGAGTCACCTTCAGGGCAACTAAAACGTGCATAATGAGGTGTATCAACAATTTGGGTAAAGCCAAGTGTGCGATAAAAACTCACCGCTTCATTCATATCTTTGACTGGCAAAGTTACTTGATTCAGTTTCATTCAAACTCCCACTTCAAAAAATAGATAAATTTATATGGATTTACTCTCGTCCTGGCTCATGTCCCTCATAACGAGGAAGCTGAGCATCTAAGTCTTCCCAATTAGCTTTTGAGGTGATGAAATTATGCGATATTGGTCGCTCTGTTATATCGCAGGTCAACGCGCCTAATCGAAGGCGATATCTTTGAGGAGATTGAGCGTTAGCACTATAAATTGGAGCGCCGCAGGTTTTACAAAAGTACTTACGTTTACCTTCACTACTTTGGTAAAAAGTAAGTGTGCCGTTGTAGTCAGTTAATGTCAGATCGCTGGCATTAATAAATCCATTAGTAGCAAAAGCACTGCCACTGGCCTTACGACAAAGCGAACAATGACAATGAATAATATCAGTAACTTTACCATTAATTGAAAAGTTGATTGAGCCGCATAAACAACTACCTGTGTACATCTGTATTCCTTGATTTAATTATAATTTTTTCATTATATTGCATTTTTTCCAGTAAATTTTTGATGCTTTATGGCTTAATTACACACTTTACTAAAAATGCTTTCCTCGCACTCACAAAATCATCAGCCCTTTAAGATTCTGCTACTTCAAACAATGCATCAACTCTTTTGGACTAGATTAATAATTCCACTAATTAACGTTAATGTAAATAATTGTTTATGCGAGGTTTTAGGTGGGTTATGAGCATAAGTAAGAGAAGGCAATAATGCTATGAGTATAATCAGCTGTGCTCAATTAAAAGCTAGTTACGATGGAGGTTAAGCTAGGGAATTATCTGGTTGGGCTTAAGTGAATTTAAAAAAGATGTTTGTAAGTATTAAAACCCCGCGTTTTTAACGCGGGATTGGTTTGAATTGGTAGGATATATGTTTACTTGGCCTTTTTGGCTTCGAGTGCTTCTATTTCATTCCAGATTTTTTCAGCCTCGTCAGTTAACATCGCATAGCTTTTAATATCGCCTTTTCTTTGTGCTTGCATGCCTTGCTCTAATTTTGCATCGTACTCTTTACGCAATTTTTTGATTGGATCTGGCTTTAAAAATGAAAACATCAACACCCTCGTTCTTTATTAGCTAATTACAGTAACAGTACGCAGTTAAGCTGCAAAAAGTTTGCTGTTACTGTAATTAGATGTATTAAATGACTACTTAGGATCTAGTCGCACAATGCCCTGGCCATCTAATCCAAGGTAAATAGTACCATCATCACCTTGGGCTAGGCTGCGAATACGGCCAATACCTTCAAGTAATTTACTTTGTTTAACGACCTTGCCATCTGCTATTTCTAATACGCTAACAAAGGCGTATTTCATTGAAGCGAGTAAAAATTTACCTTTAAGTTCAGGGTATTTATCACCTTTTACTAGCAACATGTCTGAAGGAGCGATAGACGGTGTCCACTGTAATATGGGCGCTTGCATGCCCGGTTTTTCTGTTAAATCGGTAAACGAGGTGCCGCTGTAGTTAATACCGTAACTCACCACGGGCCAGCCGTAGTTAGTTTTAGGTTTAATCATATTAAGCTCATCGCCACCACGGGGGCCGTGTTCGTGTGCCCAAAATACACTATTGTCACCATCGAACCACATACCTTGTGGGTTACGATGCCCATAAGACCAAACCGCTGGTTTTGCACCTTTTTGGTTTACGAAGGGGTTGTCGGATGGAATTTTACCATCGTCGTGTAAACGATAAATTTTACCGCCATCACGGCCTAAATCTTGTGGATTAATATCTCGGGAGCCGCGGTCGCCAATCGAAAAATACACATAGTTTTGGTTATCAAACACAATACGGCTGCCGTAATGCTGACCTTTTTTAGAGTTATGCTCACCTTTGTATAATTGTTGTGACTCAAGTAGTTGGCTGTGATCGTTACTTAGCTTTGCACGCATAAGTGCGGTGTTACTACCTGCGCCATCGCCTTCACTGCTTGAATAAGTAATATATAGCCATTGATTATTAGCAAAATCAGGGTGTAGCTCTAAATCAAGAAGCCCGCCTTGGCCGTTGGCATCTATTTTTGGTAGCCCAGTGATTTTAGTTAAGCTGGTGGAGTTATTGCGAAGTAAATAAAGGATACCGCTGCGCTCGGTTATTAATAAGTCACCGTTTGGCAGAGCCTCAATAGCCCACGGAATTGAAATTCCTTGGGCAACAGTTACCGATTTTACATTAAGCGCTAATTTATCCAATTCTTTAAAATCAACTGCATAAGTACTGAGGCTGGTGAGCCCCGAAAGTGCAAATGCACAACTGATTTTGGCAAGTGTAGAAAATTTTTTACGCGTTGTTACTTTGTTCATAATGGCTTCCAAAATTAACTAAATTTTAACTACCTTAGCACGCTATTTATCATGGTGTTAAGTATTTGGGATAAGTACAAGTGCACGCAATTTAATCGTTCTCCATTGGGTACTTAAGCGTTGTTAACCTTTAAATACCGCTCTAGAAAAATTGAATAATTACTCTAATGGGGTTGAAATTTAAAAATTCGAGCGTACACTTGTGCGCTGAAGTTTGGGCTTACACGTGTATGCTCAAATATAAAACCCAGCAGAAACTAATGGGTAGTCGATTTAAATAGAGAATTTATAACCATGTTAACTCCGGTATTAGACCAATTTTCAAAATGGTTTTTACACCATCAAAGCTTTGCAGCTTATATTGAGCCAATAATGCAAAAGTTTAAACCTGCGTGGCGCGCTGACCTTTTTCGAGCCAAGGTTGTTGATGTCCAAGCGCTAAGCGGGCGATTTTTAAGTATTTCACTTAAACCAAGTAAAAAGTGGCCTATACATATTGCTGGTCAACACATTAGCTTAACGGTGGAAGCTAATGGACGTTTGCTTACTCGAGTGTTTACTTTGGCATGCAGCCCCGCACAATATAAGGCGACAGGTTTACTTCGTTTATTAGTAAAAACAGATCAGCAAGGTCATTTTACAAGCCAATTGCAAAATGCATTAGCGGTGCAGCCATGGTGTAATATTTCTCCACCAAGTGGCGACTTTGTATTTAAAAGCTGGCACAAACCCAGCACGTTTATTGCTGGTGGTTCGGGAATTACGCCTATGCTTGCTATGCTTGATCAGCAGCTAGGTAATACTGAGCATCAGATAAAATTAATTTACTTTGCTAAAGCAGGTGAGCATCAATGCACTAATGAGTTAAAAATGCTGACACAGCAATATAATCATTTTTCTTACGTACTGCTTACACGGGATCGAAGCCCATATTTAACTACTCATATAAATACGGACGATAATCCTGATATATATTGCTGTGGTCCTGCTGGCTTTATGCAAGAAGTTGCAGATTTTACTCGTCTACTTAATTTAACCTATTACCAAGAATCGTTTGCTCTATCCATGCCTAAATTGACTGACGACAATCATTTTTCAGTAATAATAAATAAAGACACGCATGTAGTGACTAGTAATGAGGTGCTATTAAACCAGTTTGAAGCAAAAAAACTCCCTGTGCAGCGTGGTTGCGGCATTGGTATTTGCCATCAATGCCAGTGCATTAAAAAGTCGGGAGTGGTGCGTAATTTAAAAACTAATCAATTATCAGATACTGGCGAGCAGTTAATTCAACTGTGTGTGAGTCAAGCCGTTAGCGATTTGGAGTTACAGCTATGATAACTATAAATTATCAACAGTTAGCCGATGATTTAGATGAAATTAAAATGTCGACATTAGCTACAGTTGGGCAAAAGGATGCAAACTATATTCGTTCTATTGTGCGTAAGCAGCGGTTTTGCGAAATAGGCGGACGGATTTTATTGATGCTTGGTTTTGTACAGCCATTATTGTGGGTAGCGGGTGTTTTATTACTTGGTTTGGCTAAAATTCTCGACAACATGGAAATTGGCCACAATGTAATGCATGGTCAATACGATTGGATGAACGACAAACAGCTTAACTCTAAAACTTACGAGTGGGATATAGCCTGCGACGGCCAAAGCTGGAACCGCGTTCATAACTTTGAACACCATACTTACACTAACATTATCGGAAAAGATCGTGACTTTGGTTATGGCTTATTAAGATTGAGCAATGATTTTAAATGGCGACTAAAAAATACATGGCAGTTTATTACTTATTTAAATCTTAGCGTGCTGTTTCAGTGGGGCGTGTCGTATCATGAGCTCGCAGGCGAGCGAGTCTTTATAGGTAAAAAGAAACCAAACCGTGAAGGTGCTGTGGCGCATAGCACCTTAAAAAAGCGCTTTTTTAGTAAAGGGGCGCGCCAACTAATTAAAGACTATGTGTTATTTCCAGTTTTGGCGGGGCCATTATTTTTGTGGGTATTAAGCGGTAATTTTTTGGCAAACTTAATTCGTAACCTATGGACCTCAACCATTATTTTTTGTGGCCATTTTACCGAGCAAACCCATACCTTTTATGAGCAAGACTGCAAAAACGAAAGCCAAGGGCAGTGGTATTATCGCCAAGCGCTGGGGTCGTCAAACATTAAAGGGGCACGTTGGTTTCATATTTTAACTGGGCATTTAAGCTTTCAAATAGAGCATCATTTATTTCCTGATATGCCATCGTCCCGTTATCAAGAAATTGCGCCTAAAGTGCAAGCCGCATTACAAAAGCAGGGCATTGCTTATAATACTGGCGGATTTTTTCACCAATACACCTCAGTATTAAAGCGTATATTGCGTTATTCTTTTAAATAGAGGCTAATAAAATAGCCGCCATCATAATGTACGCATTAATTAATCAGCTAACTATAAAATGTTAGCTGATTATTGCATTAAAAGGTTGGCAAGTGCTTTATTGATTAAATAATCATCAGTACATGCAAAAAATTCTTCTAATTAATTTAAAAACAGCTCGTTTTGCTATGGTTAAATAGTAGCTGGTTGTCATACAATGGAGAAAAATAGACCACACAAGAGAGAATAAAAATGGCAGCATTTGGTACTGTGTTTATGCCGCAGATGATTCAAGCTAAGTTTTCTGACAATCAGTGGGGCGAAAGCTCAATTGTTCCTTGCGATAAGCTTGAGTTGCATGCAGGTGCGCACGTTCTTCATTATTCAAGTACATGTTTTGAAGGGTTAAAAGCCTTTCGTCACGAAGATGGCTCGGTTAATATTTTTAGAATGGACGCTAATATTGCGCGCATGCAGCAAAGTTCTGAATTGTTGAGTTTACCTGCTGTTGATGGCGAGATGCTAAAAACAATGATCATCGATATTGTTCGTGAATACGCCGATGAAACGCCGCTTCCTCCTGGTTCTATGTATATTCGCCCAACCCACATTGGTACAGAAGCTGCCATTGGTAAAGCGGCGGCACCGTCAATGAGTTCGTTGCTTTACACGTTATTATCGCCAGTGGGTGATTATTTTTCAGGTGGCGCAACTGCGTTACGTGTTTTACTTGAAGAAGATGGTATGCGCTGTGCACCGCACATGGGTATGATCAAAAGCGGTGGTAACTATGCCAGCGCACTTGGCCCAATTTCAGCAGCACGCACTAAATATAAAGCCGACCAAATTTTATTTTGCCCAGGCGGCGATGTGCAAGAAACCGGTGCCGCAAACTTTATTTTAATTGATGGCAACGAAATAATTACTAAAGCACTCGACAGCACATTTTTACACGGTGTAACTCGTAATAGCATTTTAACCATAGCTAAAGATTTAGGTATGACGGTTAGCGAGCGCAACTTTACTGTCACTGAGCTTTTAGAGCGTGCAGCAAAACCAGGCACTGAGGCAGCACTTTCAGGCACTGCGGCAGTATTGACTCCAGTAGGTACGTTTATCCATAACGATAAAGAATACAAAGTAGGTAATGGTGAACCAGGGCCAACAACGGCACGCTTACGTCAAGCATTGAACGATATTCAATGGGGCAAAAGCGAAGATAAACACGGTTGGTTAACTAAAATCTAATCGGGTTCTAATCTATAAAAAAAGCCACACTATTTAGTGTGGCTTTTTGGTTTAAGTTACAGCTTAAAATTTCATTTCAATTTTGCCGTATACATAACGGCCATTAAAACCAAATGGTGAAAAGCCCGAGTACGAGAACAAGCGAGAGAAAGTGGTTACATCGCTCACCAGCTCACGAGTTGGATCTGGGTATACATCAAACACATTATTAACGCCTAAGCTCAGAGTAAGGTTATTATTAAGTGCATAGGCAACATCTAAATCGGTGATCCATTTAGGTTCTAACACTTCGTTACGCTCTGGGTTTTCAGATGGGTCTTGTGTTTCACCGTAGCGAGTGCTGCGAAGTGTGGTGCGCCATTCGTTAAGTGTCCATGTTGCGCTAAGGTTGTATTTATTGCGCGGCGTGCTCACTTCAAAACGACGTAGCTCGTTACCCGAGAACAAATTATCTTGCTCAACCCCAACATTTTGTAATTGTGCTGGTGGGTCAATAATATCGGTGACTTGGTTTTTACCGTAGTTGTAACCTAAGTTAAAAGCTACATCACCGTAGTTGTCGGTGATTAAATTATAAGAAGCGACGACGTCAACGCCACGGGTTTTGCTATCAATCGCGTTTAAGAAAAATCGACCTTGGTTAGCGCCGGTGCCCTCAAGTAAGCTTGCAACGCCTGCGCCTGATAGGTTATTTGATAACACAATACGTTCATCAATTAATATTTGGTAATAATCCACAGATAAGCTGAAATTAAAGTCGGTTGACCAGGTAAAACCTACCCCGTAGTTGGTGGCTTCTTCTGCATCTAAGCCCGGTGATCCCAATGCAACGGCTACATCACTGCTTGGGGCAAACGTGCCTGTTTGAGTTGGAATACCATCAACAAACACGGTCGCCACTGAAGTAAAATATTGCTGTTGTAACGAGGGCGCTCTAAAGCCGGTTGATACAGAGCCGCGTAATGCTAAATCTTCTGTTAGCGTATAACGGGTAGCAATTTTACCATTAAGCGTATCACCAAAGTCAGAGTAGTCTTCGTAACGCGCTGCGACGGCAACATTCCAGTTATCTGTAATAAAGGCTTCTAAATCAACGTAAAGGCTAACATTATGGCGGCTGTTATCACCCGCAGACTCAGGTGTGAACCCCGGGAATACTTGCGAACCTGCAGAGCCAAATGGGCCATTAACTGGGTCGGTTACTGCGCCACCAGGGCCAAAAGTGCCTTGTGCGTATGAGGCTTCTTCGCCTGCCTGAATTTCGTAGCCTTCACGACGATACTCAGCACCCACTGCGACGTTAATTCCGCTAGCTAAAAAGTCTGCATCAATCTCGCGGCTAAAATCAAGGTTAATAGTAAGCTGATCGTAGGTAAGTGTACCGGCATCAAAACTGGTTTGACTGCTAGGCCCATATGAGGTGTTTAAGCTATCAATAACACCAAAGTTAAAGGCATCTTGGCCGTATACAGCAGAAGCGTCGTAATTCCATTCATTAGCAAAACCTTTTACGCCTAATGCTAACGAAAAATCGTCAATATCTGAGGTGATCACCGGTAAAAAGCCATCAGGATAAATATCTGTTACGTTACGGCTGTCTTGTGCGCGACGATAAAAACCACCGCCTTCGCCTTCACGCTTGCTGTAAGAGCCAAACGAGTATAGCTCGGCATCGTTAGTTAACTGATAACCGGCATTGTAAAACAGCGCAAAGTCTTCAACAGTGCCGTTACCAAAGTTATGGTTGTAACGATCCCATGTGAATTCGCGTGGGTCGAGAGAGCCATCAGGTAAACGAGCGTAATTTTCGCGTTGGTCGTAATCAGAGCGGTTGGTTGAGCTGCGATCGCGATATTCACTAGAAATACTCAAAAAGCCGTTATCGCCTAATTCAAACCCCATATTACCTTGCAGAGTTAAGGTTTGGCCGTCGGTAAGCGAGCGGTCGCTGCCCTCAGTAAAAGCTAAGTCACCATTTGCGTCCTCAGAGACCGATTGTAACTGCGCTACACCGTCCATATCGGTAATATTTGCACCATATACGGCACCCAAACTACCGCCACTGCTATTGCTTTTAAGGACGATATTAATCACCCCGGCAATAGCGTCTGAGCCATATTGAGCTGCGGCGCCGTCGCGTAATACTTCAATGCGTTCAATCGCGTTTGCAGGAATAGCGTTTAAATCAACTGATGACGAGCCACGACCCGTTGAGCCGTTTAAATTTAGTAGCGCGTTACTGTGGCGACGTTTACCATTTACGAGTACCAAGGTGTGATCAGGGGCTAAGCCACGCAGTTGAGCTGGGCGTACGTGGTCGCTGCCATCGGTAATTGATGGTTGGGGGAAATTAAAACTTGGTAATAACGTACTTAATAATGCATTGGTTTCTGTTTGCCCTGAACTTTTTAAGGCATCATTACTGATAATATCAATAGGCACTGGGCTATCTTCAACTGTGCGGCCTAGTCGGCGAGAGCCAATAACACTAATTTGTTCAATGTTTTCTTGCGCCTGAGTCTCTTGCTCAGCGGCATTAACCGTCCATGAGCCAACAAGTGCAGCGGCGATACTTAAAGTGATGGTTTTTTTTGCTGTAAATAGCGGTGTAAGTTGCATAACTAATTTCCCTCATTCGATGCTCTACAGGTGGTTTCAATTTAATCTTTTTAAATTAATGAACTAATTGAAATTACTGTTGTCAAGGTAGACCATTTCTACAATCGAGGTCAATTGAATTACATTCAATCTACATTTTATTTACAGCGAGTAAGATGAGGTGTTTGTGATACCGAAGCGTAAGTAGCCATTTACCATTTAATTTTGCCAATCAGTATATCTTTAAACATGATCCAATCACCCCATAAACTGTATAACGGGTGCTTAAATGTGGCGGGGCGGTTTTTTTCAAAAAAGAAATGCCCAACCCATGCAAAGCCATAACCAATCACCGGTAATAACCATAACAATGCAAATTGTGAGCTAATAAGCGCATAGCCGGTCAAAAGCAACACTAAACTACTGCCAATAAAATGCAGCCTGCGACAAGTTTTATTACGATGCTCTTTTAGATAGTAAGGGTAAAAGCGTTTAAAGCTGGTAAAAGATTCAGTTTCTGTCATTACTCAACCTGTTAGTGTTTAAAAGTTATTCATTTATTTAAGCGCAATTTAGCGCAGGTTAACAGCGATAAATGACGTTTACCGCAAGTTGATAGACAAACAAACAGAAAGTTAATAACTTAGGCTGACTATAAAAAAATAATGGTAAAGCAATGCTTAAAAAAACACTGACCTGTGCGGTTGTAATCGCACTTGCGGGTTGTTCACAACCTGCAGAAAACACTACTCAAAATGAAGTAAAAACAGCTATGAAAGCAGTTAACTCACTAGATTACCCTGAAACTAAAAAAGGCACTGTGGTTGACACTTACTTTGGTGAAACCGTGGCTGATCCGTATCGCTGGTTAGAAGATGATATGAGTGATGAAACGGCTCAATGGGTTAAAACTCAAAACAAGCTTACCTTTTCGTATTTAGAGCAAGTGCCTTACAGAGACACACTCAAACAGCGCCTTGAAAAACTCATGAACTACGAAAAAATCAGCGCCCCGTTTACTGAAGGTGATTACACTTATTTTTATAAAAATAATGGCCTGCAAAACCAGTACGTTTTATACCGCAGCAAAGACGGCGGTGAAGCTGAAGTGTTCTTAGATCCTAATACTTTTAGTGAAGATGGCACCACTTCAATGTCGGGTTTATCATTTTCAGAAGATGGTTCATTGTTAGCGTACCAAATTTCAGAAGGTGGTAGTGATTGGCGTAAAATCATTGTTATAGACACCGAAACCAAAGAGCAGGTAGAACAAGCACTAGTTGATGTTAAATTTAGTGGCGTTAGCTGGCTAGCAAATGACGGTTTTTACTATTCAAGCTACGATAAGCCAGAGGGCAGTGAGCTTTCTGCAAAAACTGATCAACATAAAGTGTATTACCATAAGTTAGGTCAAGATCAAGGCGAAGATACTTTAGTATTTGGCGATACAGCAGAACAAAAGCACCGCTATGTGGGCGCTAAAGCAACCAAAGATGGTCGTTTCTTGTTTATTAGTGCCAGCGTATCAACCTCTGGTAATAAGTTATTTATTAAAGATTTAACCAAGCCAGATAGCGAATTTGTGACTGTAGTGGGTAATACCGACTCTGATACCAGCGTAATTGACAACGAAGGCAGCAAGCTATTTTTGGTTACTAACTTAAATGCACCAAATAAAAAAGTAGTGACGGTTGATGCAAACAATCCACAGCCTGAAAACTGGCAAGATTTTATCCCAGAAACTGAAAACGTACTTAATGTAACCCTTGGCGGTAATACGTTTTTTGCCAACTACATGGTTGATGCTATTTCTAAAGTGAAACAGTACAACAAACAAGGCGAATTGATCCGCGAAATTAGTTTACCAGGCGTCGGTACGGCGAGTGGCTTTGGCGGTAAACAAGAGCAAACTACGCTTTATTATTCATTTACTAACTACAAAACGCCAGGTACAACTTACAGCTTTGACGTGCAAAGCGGTGAGTCAAAAGTATACCGTAAGTCAGGGATAGATTTTAATAGCGATAACTATACCTCTGAGCAAGTATTTTATACCTCTAAAGATGGCACTAAAGTACCGATGATTATCACTTATAAAAGTGATATTAAATTAGATGGCAGCAACCCAACTATTTTATATGGCTATGGTGGCTTTAATATAAGCTTAACACCTCGCTTTAGCTCTACAACAGCAGCTTGGCTTGAGCAAGGCGGCGTATACGCAGTTGCTAATATTCGTGGTGGTGGAGAATACGGTAAAGAGTGGCATAAAGCAGGTACACAATTGCAAAAGCAAAACGTATTTGACGACTTTATTGCTGCAGCTGAATACTTACAAGATAAAAAATACACCTCTAAAAAACGCTTAGCACTGCGTGGTGGTTCAAACGGTGGGTTATTAGTGGGTGCTGTAATGACCCAGCGACCTGACTTGTTTCAAGTTGCGTTACCTGCGGTAGGCGTATTGGATATGCTTCGTTATCATACATTTACAGCTGGCGCTGGTTGGGCATACGATTACGGAACTAGCGACCAAAGTAAAGAAATGTTTGATTACTTAAAAGGCTACTCGCCAATTCATAATGTAAAAGCAGGGGTTGAATATCCGGCGACTATGATCACTACAGGCGATCATGATGACCGCGTTGTACCGTCGCATTCATTTAAATTTGCAGCTGAGCTTCAAGCGAATCAAGCGGGTACAAATCCTACACTTATTCGTATTGAAACCAATGCAGGCCATGGTGCCGGTACACCAACCAGTAAAATTATTGACCTTTATGCCGATATGTACGGTTTTACGCTTTACAACATGGGCATTAAATCACTGTAGTGTGATTTTATAAACTAACGAAAAGCCGAGTTACGTAAGTGACTCGGCTTTTTTATGTTGACTAACCTGAGTTCAGATTAGCTAACTTATTGTATGGGGGAGAACAACCGTTGATAGGTTTTATAAGCGTATTCGTCGCTCATACCGCTTAAATAGTCACAAATAATACGCATACCTTGATTGTGTTTTTCAGCTTCAAGGTACAGTGCCTGCGTGGTTTCGGGTAATAAGCGCAGCGGATCGCTGGCAAACGCAGTAAATAATTCTATGAGTAGGTTTTGCCCTTTAAATTCTATTTGCTGCATTTGTGGGTCGCGTATTAAACGCTGAAATATAAAGTGTTTGAGGATCTGTAGCACATTTTCGTATTGCTGATCTAATTTTGCGGTGTGCTTTAAAATAGGGCACTCAAATTCATCGTTTTGGGTATCTAAATGAATATGAATAATAAAGGTATTCACCAGTTCGCCTATGGCGTCTTTTCGCTCATGTTCATACTTTGAAAATAACCGCTTGGAGAGTGACTCCAGCAAAGTGTTTAACCAGTCATAGTCAAGTGCTTGTAAATGAGGTAATGCATGGGTTAGCCAATCGTCTAAACTGAGCACATCGGTAGCTATGGCATCTTCAAGGTCGTGAACGGCATAAGCAATGTCATCAGCCAGTTCCATAATGGCACTGTCGAGTGATTTATAAAGGGTTTTAGCGCGATAAGCATCTGCGTGTTCTTGGCTAGATAATAACGCTTTATCACTTGCGCTAAGAGGCTCAATAATCCAATTAAATATCGCGGCATCGTCATTGTAAATACCTTTGGCTGGTCGCCAGTCATCGGCTTTTATAAACGCACGCTGTTTATTTTCTTGTGGGATGTTATGCCAAAGGTTATCAATAAAAGCTGGGTACTTAATAAATCCTAACAAGGTGCGTCTAGTTAAGTTCATGCCGTAGCCGTTACTATAGGGCTCTAGCTTTGCCACAATGCGCAGTGTTTGTGCGTTACCCTCAAAACCACCATGATCACGCATCATATAGTTAAGTGCAATTTCGCCACCATGCCCAAACGGTGGATGGCCTATATCGTGTGCTAAACATAAGGTTTCGAGCAATCCAGTAGATGGAAAATGTTCAAAGCTTGGATGTTGGACCTTTAAATGGCGTAATATGCCGGTGCCTATTTGCGAGACTTCTAATGAATGGGTAAGGCGTGTACGGTAAAAGTCGTTTAAGCCAATACCCATTATTTGGGTTTTAGCTTGAAGGCGCCTAAATGCAGCAGCATGAATGATTCGTGAGCGGTCGATTTGCCAAGGAGAGCGGTTATCGTTAGGGCGGTGCTTATATTGTTCAATTATTCTATTTTGCCACTGTTTATCCATGTCTCAACCTATCAATTCGTCTTCGGTTTTAGCACTTAGTATATTATAAATTGTAAGCAATAGGTGTATGAATTTTATTCGGTTGTTCAGTATTCGCGTTTATAAAGTGGCTTAGGTATAATGATGTTTCGTATGTATGTGACTACACCATACATAACTTAGAGTTAAATTGAGATAATACATGTTAAAAACTATTTTTCAGTTGTTGTTAGCCGCCATTGTTATTTGGGCGTTGACCCTTCCGTTTATTGATGCTGATGAACTAGTATCAGACGAGCAAACCAGCTCTAACGACATTAAAAAAGAGAAGAAAAAAGAAAAACCATTGCACAACGTTAAGTTGCCAAAGTTCTCAGAATTCACTGATGTGAAAGAGAAAAAACATGCGTTTTTTAACTTTATTAAGCCTCATGTAGAAGCCGAAAACAAAAAGATTTTACAGCAACGTGCAAACCTTGAAATTGCACGCATGATGATAGAGCACAGTGAACCGCTTAGTAAAAAACAAGCGGGCGACATAAAAAAAATACTTAAGTCGTACGGATTACCTGAAACGTTAGATACCATCACCTTAAGCCAAGCACTGCGCCGAGTAGACATCATTCCTAAAGAGATGGCCTTAATGCAGGCAGCCAATGAGTCTGCATGGGGCACTTCACGTTTTGCACGAATCGGCTTAAACTTTTTTGGCCAATGGTGCTACAAAAAAGGCTGTGGCATGGTACCAAGAAGACGTAATAGTGAAGCCGAGCATGAAGTGGCTGCATTCAAATCGGTACGTGCAGCAGTAAGCTCTTATTTTAAAAATATTAATACCCACAATGCTTACAAAGAGCTACGTACTATCCGCGAAGACTTACGCGCACAACAAAAACCAATTTTAGCGACTAAATTAACGTATGGTTTAATGTCTTACTCTGAACGTGGTGAAGCGTACATTGAAGAGCTTAATACCATGATTAATCAAAACCGAGCGTACTTTAATGAATAAGCCGTTATTAAAATTAGTTACAGCCAGCTTTTTAGCAGTAGCAGCTAGTAGTGCCGTTGCTAAAGAATTTGTGATGTCGTATGACGGTTTTTACGACCGTTTAAAAGTGGTAAACAAAGGGGACTTTCAGTACGCCCGCGTAAACTTTTATATTAGCGATATTGGTACTAACGAAGTTTGTAGTATTAAAAACGGTACTATTTTAACTGAAAAAAATGAGTACCCGCTTAATTATACCGACAAAGCGCAATTGCTATTACCGTTCGATAAACAGCTAGATACCGACAAAGCGGTGATTGTAGTTCAGCCAAAAAACCCGGTTCACGACTGTCAGTTAAAGCTACAAATAGAAGCTAAGGAACTAGATGGACTGGCGTTATCAAAGCAATCGTTATTGGTTATTAATAATGAGCTTGAAGAGCTATTAACAGACCTATCTGGCTTTTTTGTTAGCAAACTAATGTGGTTTTTATTACCTGAACAAAAAGGCGTGGTTGTTACCTTTAAAACTCCTAAGCAATTTGATGATGAGCGCATAACATGCGAAAAGTCAGTGTGTTATTTTGAAGTAACCGATAGCTGGGAAGAAAATACAACCGTATTAGCTGATATTAACGAGGTTGTTAAAGTAACGCCTTGGATAAGTAAGTAATTATATAATTTGTAAACGTATCAAGCGGCATCAACTATGATGCCGTTTTTTTATGGCTAAATTAAATGATGGCAGTGGGAGCTTTGGTTAATAAGCTTTTTTCATCATGGGTGACCACTTTATTTCGGCCTGTTTCTTTGGCAAGATAAAGGCGTTTGTCGGCTTGTAACAACAGTGCTTGCATATTTAGCTCGCGCACTAACATGCTACTTATTCCAGCACTTACAGACAGTGCAATGCTATTACCATTAAAATAAAACGGGTATTCATTAATACTACTGCAAAGCTTTTGAGCTAACAGCCTAGCTTGCGCTAAGTTCTGTTGATTAAGAAAAATAGCAAACTCTTCTCCACCAATCCGAGCAGTAACTCCAAGCTCAAAAAACAATTCGTTAATATGTTGTGCAATCCACTTTATCGCTTCATCCCCGGTTTCATGACCGTATTGGTCGTTCACTTGTTTAAATAGGTCTATATCGAGCATGATCAACGATACTCTGCTGTTCAGAGGCGCGGTTTTAGTTATTTTTTTACATAAACGGAAAAATCCACGCCTGTTTAAAAGTTGCGTTAACGGGTCGTGATTCGCTAGATTGATCAGTCTAGACTCAGCATTTGCAAACTTAATAAACGGTAAAATTAGCGCAGTAGCGGTAGTTAAAAATAAATGCGTTACCAATAACAGCTGTAATCCAAAAGCTAAGCTTGCTTGACTGATTTGGCTTGAGTAGAGCAAAACAAGGAGTACAACTTGCAACAGCATCACCACACTGTGGATTGTAAAACAGGCAACGAGTAAGCGTTGTTGGACTACTGCAACACTTGGAGTTTTAATCATTAAATACGCAGCGTAACTAAATAATACAGCAGTAATAATGCTGGTAATAATTTGCCCTGCATCTATAAGGTACACTGCAAGTAAAAGCGTACAGCACATGGCACAAGCATAGTATAAAGGTGTTAATTTTATCGCGGGTGCTTGGCTTTGTGGTATTAACCCTAAAATAACGAGTAATGGACTTAAAATAATAAAAACGTAAGCAAAAAAGTGGGTTAATAATGGAAACTCAATAAAATCTCTTAAACCAATTAGTGCTATTGCGGTAATAAACGAGCAACAGGCGGTAGCAAAAAATAAATAGCAAGGTTGTTTTTTGTATCTATAAACAGAAAAAAAGAACACAGCAATAAACAAGTTAAGAATAAAACAGAGGCTAATTAATGTAGGTAAATGAAGCATGTTTAAGGGGCTCTTTTAGCTAATTGAAGGCGTTTATACAGCTATAAGTATTAGGTAGTAACACAAAAATAGCAAGAGGGTAAAAAGTATTAACTTTTACCCCCTACTACAAACTTAATCCGTTAAGGCCAGTAGCTAGACTAAACTTTCTAATGCAGCGTCAATTTTAGTAAAGTGAAAACGATAGTTATGGTCTAATGCTTTTTTAGGTACCACATACTGGCCGGTAGTAAGTAAGTCGGCCATTTCACCCATTAATATATTAAGCACCCCAGCAGGCATAGGCATAAACGCAGGGCGTGACAATGCTTTTGCGAGTGATTGGCTAAACTGCTTATTGCTTAGGGGCTCAGGAGCTGTGGCATTAACAGCTCCTGATATTTCTTTATTGCGAATTAAAAATAAAATGAGCTGAACCATGTCATCTATATGGATCCACGACATACCTTGCTCACCACTGCCAATTGGACCACCTACGCAAAGCTTAAATGCTGGTAACATTTTACCAAGCGCGCCGCCTTTTTTAGCCAATACAATACCGGTACGTAATAAGCACACTCGAGTTTCGTCAGACTCAGCCTTTAAAGCTGCTTGCTCCCAATCTTTGCACAGTTGGTGGCTAAATTCATCATGAGGCTCTGTATTGTTTTCATCAACCAGAGTGTCGCCTTGTCGACCATAATAACCAATTGCACTGCCAGATATAAAGGTATGTGGTGGGGTATGGCACTGCTTAATAGCATCACTAATCGCTTGCGTAACAATGATTCGGCTATCGCGAATGACTGTTTTTTGTTTGTCGCTCCAACGTTTATTTACAATAGGCTCACCGGCTAAGTTAATAACAACGTCAACGGTATTAAAATCAACATCTTCAAGGCTATCAACTGCATTTATCTGGTGCCCTAACAATACTTTTGCTTTGGTTGGGTTTCTGCTCAGTACAGTAACATCGTGGTGGTGCAACAAGAAAGGGCAAAGGTGCCTACCAATTAAGCCTGTGGCGCCAGTAAAAAATATATGCATTGCAACTCCAAAATTATAAATAAAGCAGGATGTTTAAAATTTATACTCTCCAGCTCAACGATTTGCAAATTTATACGTACCAATAATTTTTATGATCACCCTTAAACATTTCATTCTATTAGCTTTTGCCTTACACTAAAGCCAAATAACAGTAATAGGATAAGAGTATTGGCAAGTTTAACTGGGGTAAATAAAAGCTTAATAATTTTTGCCGCTTTGGTCATTGTGCTAGCGGGTATTAAAGCCGCTAGCGCTATTGTTATTCCGTTTATTTTGGCAGCATTTATAGCCATAATTTGTAGCCCACTTATTAACTTTTTTGCTCGTTACCGTATTCCAAAAGGCATAGCGGTAGTGCTTGTGGTGCTTATTATTATGGGCTTAGGGGTTAGCTTAGGCGGTTTAGTAGGGCAGTCGGTTAACGATTTTTCAAAACAGTTACCTGAATATAAAGCACAATTAAAAGAAGAATTTGTATGGTTGGTTGATGTGGCCTCGCAATACAATATCTTAATTAATAAAGAACAAATTTTGTCTATGTTTGACCCTGGCAAAATGGTTGATGTTGCCACCAATATGCTAACGGGTTTAGGTAGCGTAATGGCCAATATGTTTTTAATTATTTTAACGGTTGTTTTTATGCTGTTTGAAGGGCCGATACTTGGTAAAAAAATTCATTTAGCACTGGACGATCCCGACAGCAAAATCAAGCAAATTGACCGCTTTTTAGACTCTATTAACTCTTATTTAGCTATTAAAACCTTAGTGAGTTTAGCCACTGGTGTAATTGCTGGTTTTTACCTGTGGATATTAGACGTTGATTATTTTGTACTATGGGGCGTATTGGCATTTATGCTTAATTACATTCCTAACATTGGTTCAATCATTGCGGCTGTGCCTGCACTGTTACTGGCACTTATTACGCAAGGCCCATTAGTGGCAGGGCTCGTCGGCGCGGGTTATTTAACCATTAATACCGTTATGGGTAATATTGTAGAGCCAAAATACATGGGCAAAGGCCTCGGGCTTTCTACCTTAGTGGTGTTTTTATCGTTAATATTTTGGGGCTGGTTATTAGGCTCTGTAGGTATGTTGTTATCGGTGCCGTTAACCATGATTGTAAAAATAGCGCTAGAAGCCAGTGACGAAGGGCGTTGGTTAGCTACCATGCTTGGCACAGGTGAAGAAACCGTCATAAAATCAGAAGACTAATACCTTACAAAGGCGTGCCTACACAGCACGCCTTTTAATTAAAAACCTAAGCATCTATTAAATTAGCTAAGGCGCTATCTACAGCGTTTATAGCCCCCTCTAAATAGCCTGCCTCATGCTTTGCAAACTCACTCCCTACAAAATACACTTGTAACTGTTTGAGCTGCTCACTAAGCCCTGAAAAATTGAATTCTGGATGCTGCGAAACACCCATTTGGTCATCTTTGTTGGCGATAAATTCATCCTCAGCCCAATCCTTTATAATGCAGCTCGTCGCTGTATAGGCTTGCTCACCGTAAAAATAGCTGAGCTGATCAAGGCAAGCCTGAGTTAATTGTTCTCTGGTCACTTTACTGCGCTGCAAGTAAGGCACGCCAATAAAGCCAAACAAAGCAGGGTGAGAATGCCCACTTGCTGACGCATCATGAACTTCTACCAATGGGCCTACTCGGCTAAAACATTGTCCCGATAAATTTTTATCTCGCCAAAAAGCGTGCTCAAAAGTGGCAATAAACTTTGCTTGGCCAGCCATCCATGTAGGCACCGACGCTAAACGCTGTGTTAAAACATTATCGGCCCATAAATGCGGGGTTAAATGTTGACTGATCATTCTAGGCGGTAATGCCAACAGTAACTGATCGCAAGTATAGTGCTGCCTACTCCCTTGATAATTAGCGCTTATATGCCAGCCATCGGAGAGCTTTTTTACTTCGCTAACAGCGTGCTCTAATTTAACGGTTTTTGGCTCAAGCTGCTGATAAAGCGCATTGATAAGCTCGTCCATACCGTTTTGTATTCTAAATAACTGCATTTCGCCAGCCCCTGCAATTTGCTGTGCAGGAGCGGTTTGTGATGCTTGATACAGCACATCGCCTTGGTTGTATTGCTCAAACACTGGGATGTTTAAAACAGCAACTAATTGTTGAATATTAGGCTGGTGCGGAAATATCCATGTTGGGCCTAAATCGTGGCTAATGGTGTTGTTGGTCGGTAAATAATGAGACGCAATTCTACCGCCCAAACTGGCTTTAGCCTCTAATAATAAAAACGGAATATCACGTTTTTTAAGGTTGTAAGCAGCATATAAGCCCGCTAAGCCACCACCAATAATAACCACAGGTTTATGCATTTTAAATCACTTTAGCTAAATCAATCTACTGGTAGGTAGTTTGTGGTTTTTGTGCAATTTTGTCAAAACGTTTTATGGACTAAGTGAGTAAGTTCGAAATGCAGGAAAATGAGCCAAGCGTAAACAGAAAGCTAATGAACTCCGCTTTAAAATAATAAAAACTTAATGATAGTAATGTGTTAGCTAATTTGTTAAAACTACATAAAGAAAAAATTTGTGCGGCGCTGGTATAGATATGCGTGAATCGCGCAGTATATAATTGTTTACCATTAGGAAAGAAAATGTCCGAGTACAAGCTTACAAAAGGAATCATAGACCTTTCTGAGTCAAAGGTTTGGGATGCTGCGAAGCTCGAATGGTCTTTGGCTCAAATATATGAGGCAGATGAGCCTGAACGCTGTCTGTGTGGACACTTCCCAATTATTGAAATATGCATACTGCAAAATAAATATAATCATACCCAAGCTACGGTAGGAAACTGCTGTGTTAAAAAATTTATAGGATTACCTTCAGATAAAATATTCCAAGCCGTTAAGCGTGTGCGTAAGGATAATGAAAAATCACTCAATAATGAAGCTGTAGACCATGCATATAGAAACGGCTGGATTAATGAATGGGAGTACAACTTTTCAATTGATACTATGCGAAAGAGGAAGCTATCAGAGAAGCAGCTCCAAACCCGCATCAAGGTTAATGAAAAAATGCTGTTAAACATGCGTCGAGCCATCAAAATGGTTAGTATGGCAATTAAAAACCGTGGACTAGATTCGCTTACAGTCGTCTTTTATAACGTCGTTATGTGCTAATAATTGTGCTTTCTAATTAAGGGGTCATTTGTGGGCTTTTCAGAGCTAGATATAAAGATACAAGCAGCACTTATATCGGCTGTTACATCTCTGTTTATATTCGGAGTGGGTTGGATTATAAAAGTAATTTATGAAAATTATTCACTAAACTACAAATTGCAAAAAGAGTATAAGTTTGAACAAAAAAAACTCATAAAAGAAGAGATAGTTAAAACAAAAGTACCTTTGTTGAATGCTGTAGAGGATTTTAACTATAGAATGTTTAATTTTAATAAAAACATTGATAAAAATTATCATAACATAAGTGAAGAAAAATGGTTTTCTACCAATCAATATTATTTAAATAGCTTTATTTATAGGATATTAGTTTTAATACATTATTGTATTAAAACAGAAAAAGATGTCTTGTCAATGGATTCTACTGTTGCAGATAAAGACGACATAGAGTTCCTTCTTTACGTTAAAACTTTTAAAAATATCTTCTGTGAGTTTAATTTATTAACTGAACTAGGTTATAACCAAGATGATGATTCAAACCATTTCTATCGAAATGAGTTAAAGGGTTATAGCGCATGGGTTGAAGATGATGAGAAAGTAATCGAATTTGAGGCATTTGCTTGTAAGCTCAAATCGGGCTACAAGGATCTCAGTAGAGTAATTGAGTACCTCACAAAAATCGAAAATAATTCAAATGATAAAAGTTTGAATGTACTTTATTGTGCTCATTTATTGTCGATTAGTTTCTTAAATAAGTTTGGGCATTCATATCAAAAAACAGAAAAAGATAAAATGTTAGCTTTAAATGCTGACTACAAGGAAAAAATCAAAATAAAGACAGGGTTTCTTGAATTTTTAGCTGATAGTAAATTAAAAAAAGAAATTCTAAAAGAGTTTAAAGTAGCCTTAAAAATTTAGCATGTAATAGGCGTTTGAGAGTAGACAATTAATAACTGGTTAGTGTTATCGCTGTGTTCCAATATTAACCCTATCTTTATTTATTACTAGTCCAAGTCACAAATAATATAAACAAGAATAAGGGCAAAAAACTAAAATGACTCAAAATAATAAAATTAACTATATTGAAATTCCTGCACAAAATATTGTAGCTACTAAGGCTTTTTTTAGTGACGTGTTTGGCTGGTCATTTGTAGATTATGGTCCAGAATATTGTAGTTTTAACGGGCAAGGGGTTGATGGTGGTTTCTTTAAATCTGACTTGGTTGTTGCAACTAAAAACGGAAGCCCGTTAATTGTGTTATACAGTAATGACCTTGAAGCGGCTCAAAATAAAATTGGGCAAGCTGGAGGCAAAATAATTAAGCCTACATTTTCATTTCCAGGTGGTAGACGATTTCACTTTAGCGACCCAAATGGAAATGAATTTGCGGTATGGTCAGAGTAGTCACACGCAAACTATATAAATACAAAAATGCAGCCTTTAAGGCTGCACTTCCAAAACACTAACCACTAAATTAGCAAGCTTCAACACATAATGTTTAATTAGGAGCTGGTTAAAGCCCCATTTTAAGCTGCTGAATGAATTGCTCTATCATTGCTATTTCACACTCTTTATAAGTTACTACAGCTTCTGGTGAATTAGGCTGTTTTAACATATAACGCCACTGGCAACTTTTTTGAATGTACTTGTCTTTGGCGTTAAGGCTTTGCTTAAACAATGATAAAATGTAGGTGTTACCAGTTTCACTTTCTAATTCGGCCAGTTCAAAGGTACGCTTTTGGATCCAGCTATCTTGTTGCTGTTGCACTTTATTTAATTTGGCGTCTAAACATTGTGTGTAATCTTTAATTTGCTCGGGTAGGGCATTGTTTTGCAATGTACACTCTTGCACTGCAGCCATACTTTGCTGCGCCCATAAAAATAAAAGGCTTAAGCTAAAACAAAAGATGTAGTTACTTTTTTTCATGGTAATTAAACTCGAGAATAAATTTTGCACCGCCTAAACGTTGCGACTGAGATATAGTTAACAGCCCGTGATACGACTTAACCAAGTCAGATACAATAGCCATACCAACACCGTGGCCGCTTTCGTAGGTATCTAGGCGCGTACCGCGTTGTAACAATGATTCGCGTTTATCTGGCTTAATGCCCGGGCCGTCATCACAAATACTTATACTGAGCGTTTTAGCTTGTGAAACGTTAATACTGACTTGGGAGCGACAGGCTTTACAGGCATTATCTATTAAGTTGCCTAATAACTCCATTAAATCGGTTTTATCACCTAAAAAGTAATCTTTATCGTTCACTTGGCAGTTAAATATAATGTCTTTATCGCGGTATACTTTACTCATTGCACTTAAAATAGAATCGATAACCGGCTTGATGGGGGTTTGTTTTTTCCATGTATCGGAAGCACCTGTGGCGGCACGTTTTAATTGGTGCTCGATCATCACATTAATTCTGTCGAGTTGTTCTTGTGCATCTGCATCGTTAGCTAATGGGCTTGATTTTAAAACAGCTAACGGCGTTTTAAGTGCATGGGCTAAATCGCTAAGAGAGGCGCGGTATCGTTCTTTTTGACGTTGCTGCGACTCTAACAGTAAATTTAGGTCGGCTTTAATCGTTTGCAGTTCAACGGGGTATAAGCCTTTAATTTCTTGAATATCGCCTGATTCAATGGCTTTTATTTCTTTATCTAAACGCTGCAGTGGCCTTGCACTCCAAATAAAACCAATGGCCATTAACCCTGCAATGGCAATTCCCATTATAAACATCCAATCAACTAGGGTCTGTTTAAAGCCATCCATTAAGCGCAGTAGGGCATCGTTACGTTTTAATAAAATAAAGCGTGCTTGCTCTGATTGGTCAATATTATTAAGTATTACCGTTAAACTTAATTGCCAATAAGCAGTGTTGTTATACACCACACGTCTAAAGTCGGCAGCGCCTGCTTTGGGCTCTATATATTGGGGAACAAAGTTAACGTTAACCGCCGACTCAGAATGCCAAATAGGCACGTCGTCACGGTATATCATGGCGTAGGTGTCTGAGTTTAAATTGTTGAGTTCGGGGGTTAATATAGAGCTGGGCATAATAATGCCGCGCTCGGTAAAATCAACTTCGGAAATAAGTGAATACAGGTGTGCTTCGAGGTTTTTTTCGGTGGCATCAACAAGTGACTCATAATACGCTTTACCTATGGAGTAAAACAAAATGGGTAGGGCGACTAACAAAACAAAGACAAGGATAAATCCTTGCCTTATTTTTAACGAAACTTGCGGTCCTACCACTGGCTTTTAAGCCTGTAACCACGCCCACGCAGTGTTTCTACTGGGTTAAGCACGCCATCTGGGTCGAGTTTTTTACGTAAACGTAGTACAAACACTTCAATGACGTTCGAATCAAGGTCGAAATCTTGGTCGTAAATATGCTCTGTAAGCTCAGACTTAGAAATTACTTTTTGTGGATTAACCATTAAGTATTCGAGTACTTTGTACTCATACGCAGTTAAGCTCAGCTCTTTATCGTTTACCCATACTTGTTGTGAACGCGTATGAATTTTAATAGGGCCTGCTGTCATTTCTGGATTTGCTTTACCTGCACTGCGACGAATAAGCGCATTACAGCGAGCAATCAGTTCTTCAACATGAAATGGTTTAGTTAGGTAGTCGTCAGCACCGGCATCTAAGCCTTCTACTTTGTCTTGCCAGCGATCGCGCGCGGTTAAGATCAAAATAGGAATAGTCACCCCTTGGGCGCGTGCTTTGTTTATTAGTTCAATACCATCTATTTTAGGTAGGCCTAAATCAACTACAGCCATATCTAAAGGGTATTCAGTGATGTGAAAAAGGCCAGCTTCACCGTCGTGACATAAATCAACACTGTAACGCTCTTTTTCTAATGCATTGCGCAGATTGTCTGCCAAATGTAAATCATCTTCTATTACTAAAATTCGCATTGGTTAATCCTTTTTCACTTCGCCAGTTTTTTTGTTTATTTTCAAATCGACGACGTGGCCGTCAGCTTTTAAAATTCGTACAGTAAAAAAAAGTGTTTCTTCAGAAATCTTTAACGTTGTACCGTCTGTAGTTTGTTTTGCAAGTATTACTGCTTTTTTTTTGCTTACCTCAACTTTATCGGTTTTGCTTTTGGTATTGTTTGCGTGGGCAAAATTAGCCAAGCACACTACCGCGATTAAATTGAGTATTAATAATACACGCATTACGGAACTCCTAGAACAGACCTGCTTAGCTTAAAAACTAAGCCACTAAAACTTAAATACCTTGCGGTGTATTTAAGTTTTTATTAAGCAAAGTTTAATTAAAAATGAGTGAACAAACCCTGAATTGCTGGTTGCAGTTAAACAGGGTGGTCATAGTTTAATTAAGCAGGGAACACTTTTTTAAATGGTTTAACAATAGAGTTTTCATATACGCCACCGGCAACATAAGGATCATCTGCCGCCCACTCTCTGGCGTCTTCTAAAGAATTAAATTGAGCAATCACTAAAGAACCCGTAAAGCCTGCATCTTGAGGGTCTTCACTATCAATGGCTGGAAGTGGACCTGCGGTTAATAGTCTGCCTTCGTCTTCTAGCGTTTGTAAGCGCGCTAAATGAGCTGGGCGAGCCGCTTTACGGTGCTCTAAACTATTTTGGACGTCTGTTGAATAAATCATATACAACATATAAATACTCTCAAAACTTGTTAAATTTAATTAACTGCATACTAGCATAGCGTTGATAAATGGTGAATTAAAAGTGTTTATGGCGATGTTTACAGCAAGAATGTTTTTTTACACGGTAATTGCTTGAAAAGCGTTGCGTAACACTGGTAGAGTCCCTTGGATAAGATAAATAATAACAAGGTTATTACATGAGTGAAAATAGAGAGCACTTTAGCTCCCGCTTAGGATTTATATTGGCAGCGGCAGGCTCTGCTGTGGGTATTGGTAACTTAGTAGGCTTTCCAGTTTCTGCGACTAAGAATGGCGGTGGTGCATTTTTGCTCGTCTATGCTTTGTTTGTCGCATTCATTTGTTTACCTGTAATGATGGCCGAAATGGCCATGGGTCGTCATGCACAAAAAGACCCGCTAGGTGCATACAAAAAATTAGCTAATAACGACAAAAAATGGAAATTTGCTGGCTTTTTAGCGGTATTAACGCCATTTATGATTGCTGTTTTTTATATGGTGATCACGGTGTGGATTTTTGGTTACTTGAGCCAAACCGCGCTGGGTAATTTAGATATGCTGGCAAACCCTGGACACTTTGGTGAGTTTATAAATAGCTATACCGTGTTTGGTTATATGGCGCTGGTAGTAGTTATTGTTAACCTAATTTTGGTCGGTGGCGTAAAAGACGGCATAGAAAAAGCAGCTAAATTTTTAATGCCAGCTTTATTTGTCATGCTTATTATATTGGTGGGTTACGTACTCACTCTTGATAACGCCATGGCCGGTGTTAAGTACTACATTATTCCTGATTTTAGTAAAATGAATGCCAGCGTGCTGAATGGCGCATTGAGCCAAGCGTTTTTCTCATTGTCGTTAGGTATGGGTATTTTAATTACCTATGCATCTTATATCTCGAAAAAAGATGACATTGTAGGCAGTGCTAAAATGGTCGCTATTACCGACTCACTGGTTGCGTTTGTAGCAGGCTTAATGGTGTTACCGGCTATTTTTAGCTTTGACCCAAATACCGATCCGGCTAAGTTATCTGACTCGTCAGTTTCAATGATTTTTGTCTACCTTCCAAAAATTTTATTAGCGTTACAAAATGATATTGGCTATTTTGGCGCATCAGCCGTGGCATTTATTTTCTTCTTATTGGTATTTTTTGCTGCTATCACATCACTGGTATCTATTGTTGAAGTACCAACAGCAACACTAAGCGATCGTAAAGGCATTAGCCGTAAAAAAGCGCTGGGCATACTCACTTTATCAACCGGTATATTAACTATTTTGTGTATTATGTCGTTTGGTATGATTGACAGCCTAACTACTTTTACTAGCTACGGTAGTGGTAATAAGAGCTTTTTTGATGTTGTTTATGACGTATTTTACGACACAATATTGCCTTTAAATGGTTTAATGGTGTGTTTGTTTGTAATGTATAAGTGGAAAAAAGTTCGCTTAAGCGAAGAGCTAAGACAAGGCTCTCCTAATTATGCAAATAGCTTTATGGAAAAGTACGTTAACTTTTCACTGCAAACCTTTATTCCAGCGATATTATTAATCATTTTTGTAAATACCGTTGCAACGAAGTTTTTTGATATCAGTATTTTTGGTTTTTAATTTAAACTAAATCTAAATAAGCCGCGCCTGTCGCGGCTTTTTTATTGCTGTTTGTTAATTCAGTGCGCCAGAGTCTAAATAGTCACCCATCCCTAGGGTAAACATCCATATTCCCCATAAGCTGTGCTCAAGAACACAGGCAAAGGTTGAGCGGCTTTGTGCGTAGGTATATGCAAATAGTAATCCGCCTATAAATGCTAAACTTACTGCAACCCAATTAGCGTAAACAATATGTGCCAGTGCAAATACACTCGCACTTATAATAATGCGTAGCCATTTACTGGGCATAATGCGCTTATAACGATGAAAAAAGTAGGTTCTAAATATTAATTCTTGCGGGATCACCGACAATAAAGGGTAGAGCATTAATAGCATTAGCCAGTCGGTGAGATTTTCACGAGGTAAAGTAAACCAGTGTCCTTGGTAAAGTAAGTTGTAAAATACCCCCGAAAATAACGCGCCAATAAAGAAAAAGCTAAACATGCGGCGCTTCACAGCAGAAAACTGCCCCAAGCTAGTTAATCTAAAACGTTTAAAGTGGCTGTCGTTTAATAACAACATACAGCACACACTCATGAGGATGATCAGTGCTGGAATAAGCCAGTTAGATAAATATTGGCGAATATTAAAGCCAATTAAAGGCAGAATGATAAAAATAAAGGTAAATTCAAACCAGCGGTATTGATTAGCGTTCACGTTTGCTCACGGTGATTTTTATTTCACCTTAGCAAACGATTAAGTCATCTTTATGACTATAAAACAGTCAAGCTGATTATATTTAAACCCAATGAGTCTTACTAAGGCACTTGGCTTCCGGTTAAGGTTGACTTACCCCCTTGCAACCCTTAGCCTGCCTGCTTTTATTTTTACATCATTGTATTGCCACGTTAATAGGTTTAAGCCTAGGCGTGTATTTAGGAGCAAAAAATGAATAAAGCAGAATTGGTTTCAGCTATTGCGGATGCGAGTGAATTAACAAAAAAAGACGCACAAGCTGCGTTAACCAGCTTACAAAAAGTGATTACAAAGTCGCTGTCTGAAGGCGATCAGGTACAAATTTCAGGCTTTGGTACTTTTGCACTTAGTTACTACCCAGCGCGTACTGGTCGTAATCCACAAACTGGTGAAGCGATTGAAATACAAGGGGCTAATAAAGCCGTATTTAAACCAGCAAAAGCGTTAAAAGAGCGCCTTTAATTTAAAACTTTAGTGCCTGTTAAGTTCGCTTCTTCCCCAAAAGCCACTATTTAGCTTACAGGCTCTTTGCTTTATTACTTTTGCCTGTAGTATCTGCAATCAGTGTAAATAATTTACATTACTTGTATATTACCTTTTATAAAATCTTATTATATTCAGCGTGTTATGTTTGGTATGTGATATGCAAATACGGTTATGTATTGAATAAAATAAGGAGTATTTAATGAGTAACTTACATAACAGTAATCGTTTAAAAGGTAAAAAAATTGCCATTTTAGCCACCGATGGGTTTGAGCAAAGCGAGTTACTCTCGCCACAGGCTGCATTACTTGAGGCGGGCGCCGATATAGATGTTGTTTCTATTAAAGAAGGGCAGATCACCGCATGGGATGAAGACAAGTGGGGTGAAAAAGTTGCTGTTGATAAATTAGCAGCCAATGCAAATGCCGGTGATTACGATGCGCTTTTACTGCCTGGTGGCTTGTTTAATCCCGATAGCTTACGCCAAGACTCGGATGCTAAGGCATTTGTAGATGGTTTTTTTGGAGCAAAGAAAAACAAACCCGTTGCCGCTATTTGCCATGCGCCGTGGTTACTCGCAGAGATTAACAAGCTCAGAGACAAAAAGGTTACTTCATATCCCAGTATTAAAAGTGATTTAATTAATGCCGGTGCTAACTGGGTCGACCAAGAGGTGTGTGTTGATCAAGGCTTAGTGACTAGTCGCAGCCCTGCAGATTTAGACGCGTTTAATGCTAAGTTTATAGAAGAGATTCTTGAGGGTAAGCATCAAGCCCATTAAGTTTGCAGTTTAAATAAAAAAGGGCATGTTACATGCCCTTTTTTAGTGATTAAAAACGCCGTTGATTAAAGCGCTGTTGCGGCTTTCATCTCGGTTACAAATGTTTTTAATTGTGTAGTCATTGCATTTAAATCATTTAGGTTTGCTTCAATGATTTTTACTACTGCAGAACCTGAAATAGCACCCGCAGCACCGGCTTTAAGCGCGGCTTTTACATCATCAGGTGTTGAAATACCAAAGCCTAATAACGCAGGCGCACTGTGGTACTCTTGTAAGCGCGAAACCACGTGTGTTGCAGGCATTTGTGCTTTAGTATCGGTGCCTGTTACCCCTGCACGAGACAGTAAGTAAGTGTAACCGCGACCGTACGATGCGCACTCACGCAACGTATCGTCACTGGCGTTCGGCGTAGCGATAAATATCGGGTCAATACCGTTTGCCATGGCGGCTTTTCTAAACATTTTAGACTCGTGTAATGGCACATCAGCCACTAAAATAGAGTCAACGCCTACTGCTTTTGCATCAGTGTAAAACTTTTCTAAGCCACGTTTAAATATTAAGTTTGAATACAGTAATAAACCAATTGGGATATCGGCATTGTACTGGCGTATTTCTTTAATAATATCAAAACAATCTTGTGTATTAATGTGCTCATCTAAAGCACGAATATTGGCCTTTTGAATAACAGGGCCGTCGGCAATCGGATCTGAAAACGGAATACCTAGCTCTAGTCCATCTGCGCCGCCATCGATTAAGCTTTTAATAATTTCAATGCTTTGCGCTTTACCCGGATCGCCAATAGTAACAAATGGTACAAACGCGCCTTGGTTTTGCTCTTTTAGTGCAGCAAACATTTGTCCGTAACGGTCAGTTTTTACTTGGCTCATAATTGACCTTCCTCTGATAATACCTTGTGTACGTGGGCTAAATCTTTATCGCCACGGCCACTTAAATTAACCACTAAAATGCTTTCTTCTTGCAACTCTTCCGCATATTTAAGTGCATATGCAATGGCATGACTTGATTCTAGTGCCGGAATAATACCTTCGTGTTTTGCCAGTGCTTGAAACGCATCAAGAGCTTCGGTATCGCTAATGCCTACATATTGAGCTCGACCAGTTTCGTGTAAAAATGCATGCTGTGGCCCTACAGCAGGGTAATCCAATCCCGCCGATACAGAGTAAGACTCTTCAATTTGGCCATCGTCATTTTGCATAATGTAGGTATAAGTGCCGTGTAAAATACCTTTAGTGCCTTTGCAGATTGTTGCGCCGTGCTCGTGGGTATCAAGGCCTTTACCTGCTGGTTCTACACCAATTAATTTAACACCCGGCTCGTCAATAAAATCAGTAAACATACCAATGGCATTGGAGCCACCACCTACACAAGCTAAAACCGCATCTGGTAGTCGACCTTCCGCTTTAAGAATTTGCTGTTTAGCTTCCTCGCCAATAATTTTTTGATACTCACGTACAATTGTTGGAAAAGGATGAGGGCCCGCGGCTGTACCTAGCAAGTAATGTGCCTCTTGATAGTTTGCTGACCAATCACGCAGAGCTTCGTTAACCGCATCTTTTAATGTGCCCGAACCTGCGGTAACTGGAATAACTTCAGCGCCCATAAGTTTCATTCTAAATACATTAGGCTGTTGGCGTTCAACGTCTTTTGCACCCATGTAAATACGACATTTTAAGCCAAGTAATGCACACGCAAGTGCAGTGGCTACACCATGTTGGCCGGCACCGGTTTCTGCTATAACTTCTTTTTTGCCCATGCGTTTAGTCAGTAATGCTTGACCCAACACCTGATTAGTTTTGTGTGCACCACCGTGGAGTAAATCTTCACGCTTTAAGTAAAGTTTAACTTTAGGGTTTTTAACTAAGTTGCGAGTTAACGTAAGTGGCGTAGGGCGACCTGCATACTCGTTTAAAAGCTGTGTAAATTCAGCTTGAAACTCAGGATCTTTTTGTGCTTTGTTAAATTCGCTTTCTAACTGCTTTAGCGCAGGTACGAGTAACTCGGGAACAAACATTCCGCCAAACTCGCCAAAATAAGCTGGATTTTGCATTTTAACCTCAATAGTTTCTGATGCTTGAAAAAGCATGATTTAATTTTTTTGCGCACTTTTTACCAGGAGACTGCTCTACACCTGAATTTAAATCAAGTCCTAAAGCTCCGTGATAGAGGGCATCGCTAATATTGTCTGGGTTTAAGCCGCCAGCAAGCATAAATGGGGTGGTCGCATCACGCAGTACCGACCAATCAAATGTTTTACCTGTGCCACCCGCGTGTGAATCACTGTGGGTATCGTATAAATGGCGATCTGCGCCTGCTACGGGTTGTGGTAAAACATCTTTTATTGCCTGTGCTTTCCAAATTTGGCAATTACGTGGTAATTCACTACGTAATGACGCAATGTATTGTTCATCTTCTTGGCCATGTAATTGAACGGCTGATAATTTAAGTTGTTTAGCGTGTTCAGCCACATCAGGTATAGCAGCGTTAACAAATACGCCAACAAATTTTAAAGGCGCACTTTGACTGATTTCTTTAGCGCAATCTAAATCAACAAAGCGGGGTGATTTAGGGTAAAAAATCAACCCGCCATACACAGCGCCATTGCTATAGGCTGCAATAGCATCTTGATTGCGGGTTAAGCCGCACACTTTGTTTTCGCCTAATATAACGCGACGACATGCTTGTATTAGATCAGCTTCAGCCATTAATGAGCTGCCAATTAAAAAGCCATTACATAAAGGGGCTAAGCGTTTTACATCTTGATGGGTGTAAATACCTGACTCAGATATAACCACTTTATTTTCAGGAATAAGTTTACGTAGTCGTTCTGTGGTGGCTAAGTCGGTGCTTAAATCACGCAAATCTCGATTATTAATCCCAATTATTTGTGCATTTAGTGCCAGCGCACGGTGAACTTCTGCTTCGTTACTTACCTCAGTTAATACTGACATATTTAACGAGTCGGCCACTTCATGCAGTGTTTTATATTGCTGATCGTCAAGCACAGATAGCATAAGTAAAATAGCGTCGCCGCCATAAAGACGTGCCATATAAACTTGGTACTCATCAATAAAAAAGTCTTTACAAATAAGCGGCTGTTCTACTTGGCTACGTACAAATTCAAGGTAATCAAAACTGCCTTGAAAGTACTTTTCGTCAGTTAACACACTCATACAAGTGGCATATTGCTTATACGCTTGGGTGATTTCTGTTAAATCAAAAGGCTGACGAATCAACCCCTTAGAGGGCGACGCTTTTTTGCATTCTAAAATAAACTGAGTACCAGGTGCTGCCAGTGCTTTGTAAAAACTACGCTCAGTCGGTTTGGCTTGGTGTTTAAAGCTCTCTAGTGGGCGTGCAGCCTTACGCTCGATTAGTTCTATTTTTTTATCGGCAATAATTTTGTCTAATACATTAGCCATGACTTACCTCAATAATTGCATTTAATGTGTCCATGGCCTTGCCTGAACGTAATAAAGAGTGTGTTATTTGCGCACCTTGTTTTAACGACTCTGCTTGGCCGGTTAAGTACAGCAATGCGGCCACATTAACAACAATTGCGGCGTTGTGTGCCTCAGTGCCTTTACCTTGTAAAATAGCAAGACTGGCGTTTGCATTGTATTGTGGGCCTTCACCGGCTAATTGTTCAAGTGAATAGTTTGCAAGGTCAAAATCACTTGGACTGAGTGTGTACTGAGTAATTTTACCATTATTAAGCTCTACAACCTGTGTTGGGCCATGTAAGGCAATTTCGTCAGTACCAGAGCCGTGCACTATCATAGCGCGTTTAGTGCCTAGAGTATTAAGCGTTTGTGCCATTGGCATACATAAAGACTCATCGTACACGCCGAGTAGTTGCACCTCAGGAGCTGCTGGATTCGCCAGTGGCCCAAGAATATTAAAAATGGTTCGGGTTTTTAAACTGGTACGCACGTTCATCGCATGGCGCACCCCGCTGTGGTAGTGCGGTGCAAATAAAAAGGTAAAATTTGTGCTCTCTAAACAACGGGCAGCGACCTCTGGGGTCATATCGATATTGATCCCCAGTGCTTTGAGCAAGTCAGCAGACCCAGAATTACTCGACACGCTTCGATTGCCATGTTTTACCATATTAATACCAGCCGCTGCCGCTACAATCGCGGCGGTGGTACTAATATTTATAGTGTTTGAACCATCGCCACCGGTGCCACAGCTATCAGCAAGTAGCGTTTTATTAGTGATAAAGGGAACTGCGTTTTCACGCATTGAAGCGGCTGCACCGGCAATCTCATCGCTTACTTCACCTTTCATTTTAAGGCCAATAAGCAGCGCAGAGAGTTCAATATCGTTCATATTGCCTTGCATAATTTGGTCAAATAGTGCTTTTGCTTGCGTGTAACAAAGTGACTGCTTTGCAATAATATGCTCAATAGCATGTTGAACATTAAGCGGGCTGTGTAATTGATTAGTCATAATGTTCCTTTTATTTGGCACGTGTTAAATAAGCAACGCTTTGCTGTAGTAGCATTGCGCCATTGGGCGTTAAAATTGACTCTGGGTGGAATTGATAGCCCAGTACATTGTCTTGATGATGATAAATAGCCATTGGTATATCTTGGTATTTAGCAATAACGGCTAAGTTATCAGGTACTTTTGTTGCCATTAAAGAGTGATAACGTGCTACTGGCATGGTGCTTCCCATACCGTAAAATACAGGGTGATCATTTAAATTTATAATTGATGACTTACCATGTACGGTTTCACCAGCGTGACCGATTACTCCGCCATAGCTTTGTGTTAGCGCTTGTTGGCCTAAACAAATACCTAGCATTGGAAATTGGCCCTTACACAGGTTAATTAACTCCATAAGGCAGCCTGCATCGCTAGGCGCACCAGGGCCTGGTGATAATACCAGCAATACTTGTCCACGCTCTGCCTGCATTTTTTCGAATATGATCTCTGCGCTAATGTTGTTTCGGTAAACTACTAACTCAGCACCTAGCATTGTTAGCTCATCAACAAGGTTGTAGCTAAATGAGTCAAAGTTATCTAAAAAGTAAATTTTAATAGGGTGTGCTTCACTCATTTTATACTGCCTTATACGTCGATTTAATCGCGGTGATCACCGCTTGGGCTTTAGCGCGCGTTTCGTTTGCCTCTGACATTGGATCTGAATCAAATACAACCCCAGCACCGGCTTGCACATACGCAATATTATTTTTAACAAAGGCGGCACGTATAACAATACAGCTGTCCATGGCACCGTCACCGGTTAAATAGCCAACTGCGCCACCATAGCTACCGCGACGTTTGCCTTCAGTTTTGCGTACTAATTCTGCCGCACGGACTTTGGGGGCACCCACTAAGGTACCCATGTTCATACAAGCTTGATAAGCATGCAGAGCATCTAATTCGGGTTTTAATTTTCCTACTACACGTGATACTAAATGCATTACTTGTGAATAGCGGTCTACTTTTAATAGCTCTTTGGCATGGCGAGTACCAGGAACGCTAATACGAGCAACGTCGTTACGTGCTAAATCAACCAGCATTAAGTGCTCGGCACGTTCTTTTTGATCGTTTCTGAGCTCAAGTTCAATACGGCTATCTAAATCGGGATTAATTTGTCCATTTGCAAACTTACCCCGTGGACGTGTACCTGCAATCGGATAAACCTCAACTTGTTGAGACTTAACCTCATACTTAAGCGCAGACTCTGGAGAAGCGCCAAATAATGAGAAATCTTCATCACGCATGTAAAACATGTACGGGCTTGGATTTTGCTTTTTAAGTTGGCTATAAGCATGTAATGAGTCAGGGCACGGCAATGAGAAAGTACGAGAGGGCACCACTTGAAAAATATCGCCATCAACTATATGTTGCTTAAGTTTTATCACTTGTTGGCAATATTGCTCATCACTAATATCAACATTTACAGGGCAGTCACCTGCTTGGCTTGGGGCACTAAAGTCTGCGGCGTGGTCGCATAATGTATTCAGGCGCTCTAATTGTTTGCCCACTTCAAAACAGTTTGCGTGAACATCTGGGCCATTAAACACATTACCAATTAACTCGGTTGTTTGTTTTTGGTGATCAATAACAACCAGTGTTTCGGCTAAATAAAATACGTAGTCTGGGCAGGTATTTTCACCGTCAGGTACATCGGATAGTTGTTCAAAGTTAGCCACCATGTCGTAGGCAAATACACCGCCTAAAAACACTGAGAACGGATTGTCAGTGGTGCTTCTAATACTATTTAAACAAGTGCGTAGTGCACTAAAAGCGTTATCGGCAATCAGTTTGCTAGCTTGGTCAATGGTGTCATCGACTGGGTGATACTCAAGTGTGAGTGTGGTATCGGTTAACTGTGAAGCGCAGTTTTGTACATTAGCCTGCAAATAGTTAAGTAGTTGTTGGCCGTTGTTTGATTGTGCACTGATGCTCACTTGGTTGCCTTGGCAAACAATACGCAATGCACAATCAACCAGTATTAAGCTTTTTACGCTATCTTTTGAATCTATTTCTGCAGATTCAAGCAATAGTGAGTTAGGTTTATCAAGTGCCGCATACAAGGCAAGTGGGCTACTTATGTAGTCTCGTACTTGCGTTATGCTTGTCACTTCACCTGGTGTTGTTGTTATATGACTAAAAATCAAACCTCATCCCCTAAAAAAATAAAACCCCGCAATGCTAAGCAGTGCGGGGTTTGAATAACGATGTCTAAATTATAGATAGACCATTACCGTCCCGCTATGCCAGGCGCCACCACCAATGATGTGTAAGAGTGTTTACGTTATTCATGTTTTTAATTCCTGTTAATCTTGTATTGCAAAATTTAGTGATAAAAAAACCCGCATGGTAGCGGGTTAGAATTTTTTGTTTAGACACGACAATTCATCACCCTTTGTTTTAAGAGTGCCACCACCAGATGATGTTTTGAATTGTATTTTTCATTGTTATTTATTCTTTAATGTCTAAAAGTGGCTACAGTAAAACGTATCAACTGCTTTTGTGTCAAGTGTTTATTTAAAACAATTTCGTTAAAAAACTTGTTATACTGTGTGAAACACCCTTAAACCATTAATTAAAGTAGTTTTCATTTGATAAAATACGACTTACATAGCCATACAACACACTCAGACGGACATTTAACCGTTGAGGAACTATTAGCGCGAGCAGTCGATAAAAACATTGATGTATTTGCCATTACCGATCACGATACTGTGGCCGCAATTGAGCCTGCGCAGGCTTTTATCAAACGTGAAAACTTGCCGCTTAAACTGATTAATGGGGTTGAAATATCAACCAAATGGGAGAGTTTTGAAATACATATTGTTGGGCTTAACATTGATACCAATGATCGCACTTTGCATACATTACTTAGCGAGCAACAGCAAAAGCGCGAAACCCGTGCAATTGAAATAGGCCACCGATTAACTAAAAATGGCTTTGAGGGTATTTATCAACAAGCCCGCGATCTGGCTGAAAATGCGCAAATTACTCGCGCTCACTTTGCCAGAGCTTTAATTGAGCGAGGTGTGGCTAAAAACTTTCCTGGGGTATTTAAAAAGTACTTAGGGCGAGGAAAAACCGGTTACGTACCGAGTAACTGGTGTGATATGCAAACGGCAATTTCAGCGATTCATTCCGCCGGTGGGGTGGCTGTTTTGGCGCACCCAAGTAGCTACAAAATGTCGAATAAGTGGTTGCGTAAACTACTCGTAGAGTTTAAATCAGTGGGCGGTGATGCAATGGAAGTTGCCCAACCGCAACAGGCCCCGAGTGAGCGTCAGTTTTTAGGCTTGTTGAGTCAAGAATACGACCTGCTTTGCTCTCAAGGCTCTGATTTTCATTTTCCGACTAGTTATTTAGAACTTGGAAAAAATTTATACTTACCTAAAGATTGCCAAGGGGTTTGGCAAACATGGGAAAAGCACGAAGGAGTTGCATTATGAGTCAATTATTTCATATACATCCGGATAACCCACAGCCTAGACTAATTTCTCAAGCTGTTGATATTATTAAACAGGGCGGCGTAGTTGTGTACCCAACAGATTCGGGATATGCGATTGGCTGTAATTTAGGTAACAAACAAGCAAAAGAGCGCATAGAGCGTATTCGTGGTATTGAAAAACACCATAATTTTACTTTAGTGTGCCGCGATTTATCTGAGCTTTCTACTTATGCTCGGGTAGATAACCAAATGTTTAGGCTGATCAAAAATAATACCCCAGGGCCTTATACGTTTATTTTTAAAGGCACAAAAGAAGTACCTAAACGCTTATTAAACGATAAGAAAAAAACCATAGGCATTCGTGTTATTGAACACCCAATTGCTTGTGCGTTACTTGCGGAATTGGGTGAGCCATTAATGTCATGCTCACTTATTTTACCGGGTGATGAATACACGCAAGCGGACCCCGATGACATTTTGGATCGTCTAGATAAGCATGTCGATTTAATTATTCATGGCGGATACCTCACAGAGCAAGCAACCACGGTAATTGATTTATCAGAGGACGATATTCAAATTTTACGTGTAGGCTGCGGCGATACGGCTCCATTTGAATAGCAATGAAACAGCCTGACACGGTTTCGTTAATACCTACAGATATGCCAGTGCAGCAAAAGCTGCCACTGGCATTTTTGCATGGGAAAGCCGTTGTTGAAAAGCCTGAAGATTTATATATTCCGCCTGATGCGCTTGAAGTTATTTTAGAAACCTTTGAAGGTCCGTTAGATCTGTTGCTTTATTTAATTAAAAAGCACAAGTTAGATGTTCTCGAATTATCTATATTTAGCATTACTGAGCAGTATGTAAAATATGTAGAAATGATGAGTGAGTTTCAGTTAGAACTCGCAGGCGAATATCTCGTAATGGCAGCATTGCTGGCGCAGATTAAGTCGCGGTTGTTACTGCCAGTGCATGAGGAATTAGAAGAAGAGGAAGATCCCCGCGCCGAACTTATAAAACGTCTACAAGAGTACGAACAATTTAAAAAAGCGGCCGAAAATATCGATTCTTTGCCCCGCGTTGGTCGCGATATATTTATCGCCAATGCAACTTTCCCAGAGTTAGAAGAAAAAAACCAACCCTTACCTGAACTGGCAATCAAAGATCTATTGTTAGCGCTAAGCGACGTAATGGCGCGTGCTAAAACATTTGAGCATCATTTAATTAGTGCAGAAACCCTGTCAACTCGTGAACGTATGAGTTTAATTTTACACACACTATCCCAAGCAAAAGCACCTGTTGCGTTTACCCAACTGTTTACCTTTGAAGAGGGCCGCAGTGGAGTAGTTGTTAGTTTTATTGCCATGTTAGAACTAATCAAAGAGGGCTTAATTGCTTGCTTACAAGTTGAGTCTGATAGCCAAATATATGTATCTCTTAATGAGCCTACCGAAAGTTAACCTCCCATAAAGTTTTTTGCAATTATACTAAATTAATAGACTTTACTGTGCGTATACGCACGATAAGTGTTTGCATATGCTATTTTAATCGCCACTCATCCATTATATCGTAGTGTTATTACTAGATTAGAGATTGGCGATAAGCAATGTTTAAAAACTCAAAAACCGGTTATGGCCTGATGGCTATATTTTTACACTGGTTAATGGCGTTGACTGTCTTTGGTTTGTTTGGTTTAGGCTTATACATGGTTGAGCTAACTTACTATGATAGCTGGTATAAAGGCTCATTAGATTTGCATAAAAGCATAGGGCTGAGTTTAGCGGCTGTATTTGTTTTTAGACTGTTATGGCGTCGATTTAATGTAAAACCTAGCCCTATTGGGACCAACACTCAATTAAATCAGCTGGCCCAAACCGCACATATTTTAATGTATCTGTTTTTAGTGATTATTATGGTGTCTGGGTATCTAATCTCTACTGCTGATGGGCGACCAATCGAAGTGTTTGGCTTGTTTTATGTCAAAGCCATCGACTTTACCTTTGATTCTCAGGCAGATATAGCAGGGCAGATCCATTATTACAGCGCATGCTTACTGATTGGGTTTGTGGTGCTGCATATTTTAGGTGCGTTAAAACACCACTTTATAGATAAAGATAAAACATTAATTAGAATGATCAAATTACAAAAGGAAGCTTAAAATGAAAAAGTTACTATTAACTTCAGCGTTATCAGCAGCGATGTTTATGACAGCTACCGATGCTAGTGCTGCAGACTATGTTATTGATACCAAAGGAGCACATGCCTTTGTTAATTTTAAAATTAAACATTTAGGTTACAGCTGGTTGCACGGGCGTTTTAACACCTTTGATGGGCAGTTTAACTACGACGCTAAAAACCCAAACGCATCTCAAATTAGTGTAAATATCGACACAGCAAGCCTAGATTCAAACCATGCTGAACGAGATAAACACTTACGCGGTGGCGACTTTTTAAATGTAAGCAAATACCCACAGGCTAGCTTTAAAAGTACAGCAATTAAGTTTGATCAAGACGGTGAAGAAGCCACAGTAACCGGTGAGTTTACCCTTCATGGTATTACTAAAACAATTAGTTTTGAAATTGATAAGATTGGTGAAGGTAAAGATCCATGGGGTGGTTACCGTGTTGGTTTTGAAGGTGAAACCAGCTTAAAACTAGCTGATTACGGTATTGATTACGATTTAGGCCCAGCGTCAACGCACGTTGATATTGGTTTATTTATTGAAGGTATTCGTCAATAATACCGTTTTATAGTTAAAGCTAAGCGTTATCACGCTTAGCTTTTTTATTGTAAATGCGCTTCTAATTTTGATTTTAAGTGACTTGGTAACCACCGAGTTAATACTTGTTTATAGTCTTCAGTTTGCTTAATTAGTTTGAGTTGCTGATTGAGTGTGGCAATATCTTCTGCGCCTTGCTCGTTTTTAGTACAGCCAATGTAACCGTAACTAATTTTTGGTGCCTCAGTCAGCATGCGCTGCGTTAAATTGTCACTAAACCCCATCGTTTTTGCTAAATAATAATGCTCACTGGGGTAGCCTAATAAAATATCAATTCGCTCTAAGTTAAGCATATAGGTTAATGTACTGAGGGTATCGCGAGTAGGTCTAATGACAATATTTGTATTAGGTGTGGTATTAATTACTTTATCAATTTCACTGCCGTATGAGCGATTCATCGATACACCCAAGGTGAGCTTTTTATTTACTAATAAATTAGTTAACGACACTGATTTACTGCTTTCAATACCTAGCGCAATGCTCAGCTTTTGATGCATGGCAATAGAGGGAGAAAGACCAGCTGTAGAGCTTTGATGCGTGAAATAAACACGTTCTTCTCGATATTTGTTTTTATAAAGTGATAATGCGCATGCATTTGATTGCAGATTAGCGAGTTCCTGAATAACTTTACCAGAGGGAATAATGATACGTTCAAAGTTAATATGCGGAAGTTGTTGCTCTAACAGCGAAATAATACTTTCATCACGGCCCTGAGATTTATCCGGACCGCTTAAAATATAATAGGGCGCAAAGTCATGCGTTATCCATTTTATTGTTCTGGCATCACACTTTGTGCTTAAAAATACACAGACGAACAGTATTAACCACGAAAACCGCATTTTCACTACAACAAATAAATAAACATGGATTTAAGTGTAGTCAATAATACACCAAAAAGTAAAATGCCAGCATAAAGCTGGCATTTTAATTTATTTATAAGTTAAACACTTATAAATAATAATTAACTGGCTTTCAGCCATTTTACAAATTGACGTGCATCACTTGCTTTTTGAAACAATGCATTTTTCAAACCTTGTGTATCGCTGAAGATTACACGATGTTTGTTAACCGAAATTGATTGCACTGGATGTGCTATTTGGATCATAGATCCGTTATATTTGTATGACATAATAAAACTCACTTTATTTTTGTTATTTATTCTGGGCTTTTTCTTAAAGCACATTACAGATGATAAATAATCTAATTGTGTTTAGCTTCATTACAGTGTTGACGATCTTTATGACACTTTTACGATGATATTAAAAATAAATCATCAAGGTATTAATAGGGGTTCTCGCCGTACAATAACTTAGCTTTTGAATATACGTTTTGCGGGGCTTACTGGATCAGGGTAAAGAGGTTAACCGCTAGGGCTTTTTATAGCCAAGCAGCAATATTACGTCACAATATTTTACTTTGCAAGCAATTTATTAAAATACTTTGAATTGAGTGGAATTCATATGTAGCCATAAATATTAATTCGTAAAGGACAACAGACCCAAATATATCTGACTATACTCAGTTTTTAACTGAGGGGGTCAAATGAACTCACTATCTGCGCCATATCAACATTTTTTATCTAATCCAATAGCAAAGCCGCCTTGTCGTATGCACAATGCAAATATGTATGGGTTTTTTGCTGAAATAGAATCTAATAAAGCACAAAAGTATATTGATTCAACGTTAAACATAGGGGAGGAGGGTAATATTTATTTTAAAATACTTGGCGAGTTTGCACTTATTACATTTACAGATATTGAAAAAATAGCCTCGATGACCCCGCCATTCGATCAGCATGGTTGGATGCAAGAAACAGATATTATCATTTGGTTGCCTGTCGCTAAGGTTGAGGATGAAGATATAACCTACTTATATTGGTATCCAGCGTTTATCTGTGTTAACAACATTTATGCACTTATTAATGGTCGCGAAACATGGGGCTATAATAAGTATTTGTGTGACTACACCATGCCAAGCTGTGTATCGGAGCTATCGAATTTTTCAATATCTTTAGAATGCTTTGAACATTTCTCCCCTGAATCAAAGCTACAAATGCATGAGCTATTTTCAATTACTATAAATTCTAAACACCAAGATAGCGATTTCTTATCTATTATTGATAACTTTGGCGATCAAGTAGCAAATTTGTTTTCTCGCAAACATTTAGATATTGATTTTTCATTATTAAAGCAGTTATTGAGTGGCTTTGTTAATCCACAAATGGATCAAATTTTGTTAAAACAATTTCCTGATGGCAGTGGCGATTCAGCGGTATACCAGAGCGTAATGCACTCACCTTCAATGATTAAAAAAATACATAGCTTTAAATTTTTGAAACCTGAGTTTACTTTGCATCTTAATAATTTAGATAGTTTTCCACTTGCCGATATGTTTGGTCTAAAGTTAGGTAGTCAAGCGCTGCACTTACCTTTTTATGTGCAAATGGATTTCGACCAGTTAGCCGCAACTAAAATTTAAATTGCTTAGAAGGATTTCCCATGAACCAAGAAAAAATCGTGATAATTGGTGGCGGTGTATCGGCTATGACTGCTGCACTGTATTTAACTGAGCAACCTGACTGGCAACAGCATCGAACTATCACAGTATACCAACAAGGCTGGCGTTTGGGTGGTAAAGGAGCAAGTGGTCGAAATGCGGCTAGCGGGCAGCGTATTGAAGAGCATGGCTTACATGTTTGGTTTGGTGCTTATGTAAATAGCTTTAAAACAATAGAAACGGTTTACACTAAATTACAACGGCCAGCCGATTCACCTTTATCTACATGGCAGCAAGCATTAAAACCGCATAGCTTTATAGCCTTAGAAGAATATATTGATGACCAATGGCAAACATGGCCAATTGATTTCCCATTACTTGCAGGGAATCCTGCTGATGGAAGTTTAGATATAACGCCATGGGATTTTATTAAAATGACCCTAGCTTGGCTAAAAAAGTGGATATTTGATTTACAGTCAGCAGCAAAAAAAGCTAATAAAAATATACAATTAAGTACAAAAAAAACACGAGATCAATCTTTATTACGGCACTTGCACCAACAAATAACAGATTTGGTTGATGATACCGAAGATGCTTGGCGAGATTTTGCTGATGATATAAAACAATATTCGAGTGAAGTTGCTTCTACTCCAAGCTTATTAATAAATACATTAAATAAGTTTGCCCACGCCGACAATACATTAAACCCCCAAGCCTATAAGAAAAAAGATGGCCTTGTTATTTGGTATATAGTTAGAAAGCTAAAGCGCTGGCTTAATAGCGAAATGATTGAGTTGTTAGACAATAATGCGCAGCTTAGACGATTATATATTTGCGCAGACCTTGCTATCGCAATGCTAGTTGGTTTGGTAAAAGACAAAGTATATCGAGAAGGGTTTGAGGTTATAAATAAATTTGATTTTAGGCAATGGCTTATAAGAAATGGGGCAAATGAGCAATACAGTGCTAATTCGGCGCCTATAAGAGGGTTTTATGATTTGGTGTTTGCGTACCCTGCGGGTGACCTAAGTAAGCCTAATGTTGAGGCTGGTGTCGCATCACTGGCTATGTTACGCATCGCGCTGTGTTACCGCGGAGGGATCATGTGGAAAATGCAAGCGGGGATGGGCGATGTCATCTTTGCTCCCTTATACGAACTACTAAAAAAAAGAGGGGTTAAGTTTGAGTATTTTCATCAATTGCAAAACCTGACTCCCAGCCTAAGTGAGCAAGGAGAGAGTTTTGTCGAGACCGTTGAACTTCAGCAACAAGTTTCTTTGCTCGCAGACGCAGAGTATCAACCACTGGTTAATGTTAAAAAACTACCTTGTTGGCCAAGTGAACCACTTTATGCGCAAATTAATAGTGAACAAGCCGCACTATTAAAGCAGCATGATATTAATTTAGAATCTTTTTGGTCAGACTGGCCGTCTCAATACGAAAACCATTTTGGGCAGCCACTGCCAATAAAAAAATTAAACTACAAAGAAGATTTTGACAGAATTGTGTTGGGTGTATCTGTGGCGTCACTTGAGCACGTATGCCCTTCATTATTAGCGTGGGATACTAAATTTGCAGCGCAAGCAAAGCAAGTCAAAACGGTGGCAACCCAAGCTGCCCAACTATGGCTTAATAAAACAGACGAGCAATTAGGCTGGCAATATATTCCAAAGAGTAAAGAAGGCCCAATTCTAAGTGGCTTTAGCGAACCATTTGATACGTGGGCGGCAATGATGAATTTAGTCGACAAAGAGCAGTGGCCTACTGATTGCCCTCCTAAAAACATTGCTTATTTTTGCAGTGTTTTTCCTTGTGAGTACTATCCACCAAAAAGTGAATATCAATTTCCTCTACAGGCTAAATCGCAAGTAAAGGTAAATCTAGAAGCAATACTAGAAAAAAACATGCAGTCCTTATGGCCGCTTGCATATCAAAATAATGAGTTTGACTGGTCTGTATTATATGAAATATCGTCATCAGGGGATGAACGATTAAATGCTCAATACTGGCGAGTAAACGTTGACCCAAGTGAGCGTTATGTTTTGTCAGTTGCTGGTTCAAGTAAGTATCGACTGGCGACAGATGAAACAAAATTTACAAACCTTTTTATTACCGGTGATTGGATTAAAACGGGTGTTAATGCCGGTTGTGTTGAAGCGGCTGTTATGGCAGGTATGCAAACAGCCAGAGCAATGGTGGGTTACCCACAACACATTAGTGGCGAAAATGCATTTGCAGTTATCAAAAATTAAAATACTCTTCCAGCACAGCTTTAATCGGTTGATTAGTATATAGTTAAACATGTTGTTTACATTTATTTAGCGCAAAGGTCACGTGAAATGAAAAATAAAGGCAAGCTTCTCAATAAAAATATATGGTTGGTATGCTTACCAGGCTTTTTACTGCCACTGCAGGCGAAAGTAGTGGTAGAGGGTAAAAGTGATGACCAACCGAACATGGAAATCATTGAGGTTTATGCGCAAAAAAGAGCGCAAAAAATTGAAGAAGTCGGCATTTCTGTAAGCACAATAAAAGGGGACGATCTCAAAGCGCAACACGTTAAAGACTCAACAGAGTTATCTGTATTTGCCCCAAATTTAAAAATTAGTCAAAACGCAGCGGAAGGCACACCACCAGCGGTTAATATTCGTGGCGTAGGGCTAGTTGATTATAACACAGCTAATACATCGCCGGTGGCGATGTATGTGGATGATATAGCCGTGGGCTCTGCCAGTAACCAAATTGTAAACTTATTTGATATTGAGCAGATTGATATTTTGCGTGGCCCTCAAGGAACTTTATTTGGTCGAAATTCCACTGGCGGGGCTATTTTAATCCGCTCTAAACGCCCTGAGTTTGAACAAAGTGGTTATTTAAGTACTGGTATTGCTAATAACAACGCGACCAGTGTTGATGCTATGTTTAATTCAGCTATTGGAGAAAACACAGCCGTTCGTGTTGCGCTAAACCATCAAAATTATGATTATTCTACAAACAATATTTTTGCTGATTCACCAACAGCGGGGATGCGGCAAACAAATGGTCGAGTATCTTTTTTAGCTGACTTTGACACTGTGCAGTTTTTGATAAAAGGGCATATTTCCGATTGGGATGGCATAGTTCAGCCTGTTGGCAGTATTGGGGTTATTGCAAACCCATTAACAGGAGAGCGATGCTCGCCAGCACAAGCAGGTTCAACCACTTGTTTTGATAACTTTGGATTTAATGATGGCAGTGATGATTTTTATACAGTAAGCGTTAATAATCATTCGCCACATAAAACCGATGGTAAGGGGGTTAGTGCCCATGTTAATTGGCAATTGGATACACACAATGAGCTTATTTCACTAACTAGCTATAACAAGTTAAAGCGTGATCATGCCTTTAACTGTGATGGCTCTCCAGCACGGTTATGTGAAGGTAATTTAGGTTTAAATACTGATTTAGTAACGCAAGAGTTTCGGTTGCAATCTCAGCTCGCAGAGCATTTTCTTACAACGGGAATTTATTATGCTGATGAGTCTATTATTCAAGACAATGTAAATGATATTTTACGAGATTATCGAGGCATTTTAGCGACAGATTTAACCGCTACTTTTTTCTATGATAATAGGATAAAAACAAAGAGCATTGCAGCGTTTACCCAACTTGACTATCAATTAAACCAAGATTGGCTAATTACCGCTGGGCTTCGTTATTCTTATGAGTCTTTAGATTACGACTCAACATCCCAGCTTAATATTATTTTAGACCCTAACGATTTAACCGGAGTTAAGGTGCCATTTTATCGTGTTCAGGGAGAGCAATCAGATAATGGCATCTCTGGTCAGTTGGCTGTGAACGTTAAGCTGGATGATGCAACCTATGCCTATTATCGATTTGCTAATGGCGCAAAAAGCGGAGGCTATAACGGTGGGTTTTTATCATCGGTTGAACAAGCAAAGCTTGCTGATTATCAAAAAGAACGATTGAACTCACATGAAATTGGCTTAAAGTCTTGGTGGCCACAGTTGGGCATGCGATTTAATTGGGCTGCATTTTATTATGATTATAATGACCAACAGGTGTTTATGAATCAGCCTTCAGTATCTGATCAGAGCCCGCCTATTCAATTATTAGAAAATGTGGCAGATTCGATTATATATGGCCTAGAGGCTGATTTTGAGTATTGGCTGACCGATGATTTGAATGTTAAGTTTGCTATGGGTTATATACCCCATGCAGAGTTTGAAGAATATGTTGATCCTTTAGGTAACGCATTATCAGATAATCGCTTGCCGTTTACCTCAAAATGGAACCTCAGTGCAAGCATTGAATACACGCACGTGCTGGCTAATCACCCACTTACAACGCAATTATTAGTTGATTATCAATCCGACTACTATTTTGATCAGAATCAAAACCCTTATGCTATGCAAGATGGCTATAGTATTTTTAATGCAAACATACATTATCAACATGATAACTGGGCGATTGCTATTTGGGGGAAAAACCTCTTTGGTACGCAATATAGTCACTTAAAATTTGATTTAAGCTCTTTCCTTGGCATGCTTGAAGACTTTAAAGGTGAAGGCAGGCGTTTTGGTTTAGATGTTAGTTATCAGTTTTAATTTTAGTCTTTAAATTAAGGTGCGAAGTATGCCAATGAAGGCAGTTCTAAAGCTATTTTTATATTGTGTATTTTTGTGCTTTAGCAATTTAGCGCCGGCAGATACACTCGCTCCTATTGTTTATACTTTAAAACAACAAGATACTGATTTGCTCGGTCAGGGTCATGTATTTCAGGTAACGAGTGGTACTTTTCCCCGTAACCACAGTGAAATAGAAATGTGGCTTGAAGATAAACAACCACAATCAAGAACATCGTTTTTTGGTGGTAGTTTTTGGTTTGTCATAGCACTTGAAAATAAAACAGACTTAGATGAACTGGTGCTCTATCCGTATAACACGTTACTTTCAAAAATCGAAACCCGGATTTATGATATATCGAACTTTGATGAACCAATAAAGCAGTATGTCACTGGGGGGCTTTACCCAAATGAGTTTGCATTTCATTATGGGAATAAAGTTAAGCTGGCGCCTAATCGTTCTTACGTATTAATTGCAAAATTTCAAAGTGAATATTTTTATACTCCACCAAAATTAGTGCTTTCATCTTATGACGATTTTTTTGTAAGAAAAACCTCAGACAACATGATTATGTTGCTGTGCTTTGGGGTTGGTATTGCGTTAGGTTTATACAATTTTCTTATTTACTTGGGGGATAGAGATAAAACCCATTTGTACTACGCCATGTTCACAGCATGCTGGGTGTTGGCTTGGAGTCAGTTTTTTCATATACCGGATCAAATTTTTGGTTTTTACAATGCCCATTTTCATTGGTTAGGTTTTACTTTAATTCCCATCACAAATATTTTATTTTTTAACAGCTTACTTAAATTAAAAGACACGTCTCCTAAGTTATCTCGATTATCAATCTACTTAGGCATTGTTGCCACAGCAGGCGCACCTTTTGCAATGGTTTGGCCTGGTTTTGGCTTTATTTGGGCCACTTTAGTGACAGGGGCAACTTTATCTTTAGGTATGGTTGTTGGTATACGAAGCTGGATCAGTGGCTTTAAGCCGGCTCGCTATTTTGTTCTCGCCTATTTGGCTATGGCCATTCCTAATATGGTTGGCAATTTAACTAATCTAGGACTTATTGAGCCAATAAAAATGGATCTCTATTTACTTGGACTTATTGGCACAGCGCTCGATGCAGTATTACTTGCTTTTGCTGTCGCAAATAAATTCAGTATTTTGCATCATCAGAATGTTGAACTGACTAAAAATTTGGAACACAAGGTCGAACTGCGTACCCAAGAGTTACAACAATTGGCGGAAGAGCTTCGTGATGCAAGTGAAGCTAAAAGTCGATTTTTAGCTAACATGAGCCATGAGATCCGCACCCCAATGACATCCATTATTGGTTATGCTGATGGGATAATTTTAGGTGATATACAGCCTCATGAAAGAAATCATGGGATCAGGGTGATTTTGCAAAACAGTCGTCATGTACTTGGGCTAATTAACGATATTTTGGATATGTCGAAAATTGAGGCTAACCGTTTAGAGATAGAATTAGTTGAAACGGATTTGTTTGCCACTATTGCTGAAATTGAATCATTACTAGGAAAGCAAATCCGCGATAAAGGCTTAAAATTCAAAGTTGATTATCAATTTCCATTACCAGATTGGATAGTCTCAGATCCAACTCGACTTAGGCAAATATTATTAAATTTAGCAACCAATGCACTTAAATTTACTACCCAGGGCTACATAATGCTGACGGTGAGTTGCAATCAAAAGCAACTAATAATTAAAGTTGAAGACACCGGTATTGGTATGACCGAAAGCGAGCAAAAAGACCTATTTACTCCCTTTCACCAAGCTGACTCGTCAATTTCTCGTAAATACGGTGGTACTGGACTTGGCTTAAATATATCAAAAAGCTTAGCAAATAAACTAAATGGCGATATTACTGTATTTTCTGTGGTAGGTAGGGGTAGCGAGTTTTGCTTTACTATGGAGTTAAATACAACTGAACATACACAATGGGTTAACGCATTTGACGATATACGTAAACCACAAACCAAAGAGCTATTTTTAAATAATAGTCAGCGAAATTTAGTGGGTAGAGTACTTGTGGCTGAAGACCATCCAGAAAATCGTCAGCTTATTAAGCGAATTTTAGAGCGGATGGGGTTAACCGTTGTCGCCGTTGAAAATGGTCGAGATGCAGCGCAAGCAGCGATGGATGAAAGCTTCGACTTAATTTTATTAGATATTCAAATGCCAATTATGGATGGTGAGCAAGCAATTAAGATTATACAAGCAACAGGGGTAACAACACCCATTGTGGCGCTCACTGCTAACACGATGAAGCATGAAATTGATCGCTATTTAAAACAAGGTTTTACTGATCATATTGCCAAACCTATAGATAGAAGCTGTTTTAGTAGTAAAATTGCAAGTTATCTTGATATTGATATATGCGAGAACATTAAGCTACCCGATGAGGAGTTTGCACTACTCAAGCAGGAATATATTAAAGGGTTAAATAAACAAAAAGACACGTTAGTGTCTCAATTTAAGCAGGGTGATATAACGGGTTTTGCACGCAGCGTGCATATGATCAAAGGAACGGCTGGAATGTTTGAATGCAAAGCTTTGTATAAACAGGCTGTTGATTTTGAAACAAACTTAAAGTCTTCACCTGACGCTTTCGACATACAACAAGTTGAGGCTCTACTCAATGCGATTGACGTTATTTTAACCGTTAAAAAAGCACCTTAAATTTTACATTTTATCGTTGAATAACCGCTATACGCTTTGTTATGAAGACAAGTAGGGTTATGCATGCTTAAATATATTCTCTTGTAGGAGGACGTATGCAGTATCAACATATTAAGGTGCCAGACAATGGCGACAATATTCACATTGATGATCAAGGACAGTGGCATATACCCGAACAACCTATTATTGCCTATATTGACGGTGATGGGGTTGGTTTAGATGTGATGCCAGTAATGCGTCAAGTAGTGGATGCTGCCATAGAGCATTGTTATGGCAAGGAACGTAAGATACATTGGATGCAGGTGTATAATGGTGAACAAGCGGCCAAGCTTTATGATGGTGACTGGTTCCCTCAAGAAACCATTAATGCGGTACGTGAATGCAAAATTGCTATAAAAGGGCCGCTAACCACACCTTTAGGCGGCGGGTTTCGCTCTCTTAATGTTGCGCTTCGCCATGAAATGGATTTATTTGTTAATATGCGCACTATAAAAGGCTTTAGTGCTTTACCCACGCCATTAAAAAACCCTTTTACCACTAATATTACTGTGTTGCGCGATAGCAGTGAAGACGTATATTCAGGAATTGAATGGCAGGCGGGGAGTGTTGAAAGTGAAAAAGTGCTCGATTTTTTGTGTGAAGAAATGGGCGTAACCCGTCTTCGTTTCGCTCAAGAGTGTGGTATAGGGATTAAAAATATATCTAAAGAAGGGTCAGAGCGATTAATACGCTTTGCCATTAATTATTCCCTTAAAAATGAGAGAGAGTCACTTACGTTAGTACACAAAGGTAATGTTCTTAAATTTACCGATGGGGCGTTTAAACGCTGGGGCTTTGCGCTTGCAAAACAAGAATATAATGCCAAAGAACATGAAAATGGGCGTTGGCTTGAAATACAACGAACCAATTTACCCCCCTTGATTATTAAAGAAGTGATTGCCGATAATATGTTGCAGCAATGCTTGATGGATCCTGCGCAATTTGATGTGGTGGCTACTACAAATCAAAATGGTGACTTTTTAGCCGATATGCTCAGTGCACAGGTTGGGGGGGTAGGGATTATGCCTGCCGCCAATTTAAATACTGAGGTGGCTTTTTTTGAGCCGACACATGGCACGTTCGAGCGAATAGCTGGTCAAGATAAGGCAAACCCGAGCAGTAGCATATTAAGTGCAGTGTTAATGCTTAAGTATATGGGATGGGTTGAAGCGGCATGTTTAATCGAAAACGCCTTAGAAACTACATTTGCCAGTGGGCAGGTAACTTTTGATTTGGCTCATTCAAATCATAACTCGACAACCTTAAGCTGCAAACAATTTGCTAGTAAGGTTATCGAGCACTTTTAAACGACTGCATTGTTAAGCTGCTGAAGCGTTAGTGGCTGCTTGACGATGAACACATGGACGCTCTGTTAGCTCTGCTGCTCTGTGATAAAGCTCATGTGCACTTGGCTCGTCACATACAGTGCCACTGAGCGTGTCCATTAACGCAACTACAATAATGGCAGGTACTTGACAGCAGTATTCATCTAATACGGCTTCAGTTGTTTGTGCATCAACATGGCAATGAGGGTGGCTTTTACGTTGATAGGCACTCAATAAAGTGTTTACGTCAAGAGTATCGTTTTCTTGATGTTTATTTTTACGACATTTACAGCCGAATTCATCAACTAATGTGGCAAGTGACTGGTAAACGTGACCCGTCTCAAGCGGCGTATTTGGGCATAATTGTTGTTCAATGAAGTGATGTAAATTTGCATCAATGAATAACCCGTCTTGTTGTGTGAAGCTTGCTGATGTTTGCATAATTATTACTCTTAGTTTGTTGGCTTAACTTCACTGTAGCGCTAAGTATAATATTAATGAAATTGTTGTTTTCAATAATTGATATTGATTTAATCAATATTTTAATGTGTTATCTATCAACCACTGTATTTGCGAACGCTAATAACTCACGTCTAAGCCATTGATGCGCTGGTGTGTGGTGTAATAACGGGCTCCAAATCATTTTTACTTCTATAGGGACGACCTGAAATGGTACTGGGCTAATCACTAAATTAGTATGACTGGTTAATAGCTTTGCTTGACGACGCGGCAGCGTAGCTATGAGTTGCTCAGATTGACACAGTAAGCTGGCAATCATGTAATGGCGAGTAAATACGCGTATTTTACGGGTTTGTTCTAATTGCCACAAAGCTTCATCTACCCAGCCTAATTTTTGTTTTCCTGACTTATTGGTCACTGCGGGCTCAGGCCCCCAGCCTGCGCGGTTAACCCATATATGTTCGCTTTGTAGGTATTGATTTAAGTTAGCATGCGTTAAAAAATCATTTTTTGGGTGGGTTAAACAACAATAATTATCTCGCCATACAGTCGCTTGATGAAAAGAGCGCGGCAGACCATTAAAACGATTTATTGCCAAATCGATAGTCCCTTTTTCCATATCTTGTAAATTTACATCACTGGGACTGAGCACATCAAAGTCAATGCCCGGGTTTTTAGCTAGTTGCTCGCAAATAAAGGGGGCAATTAGAGTCGATTCTAAATAATCGTTTGCCATGATACGAAATGTAACCTGTGCAGTTGCTGGGTTAAAATGCTCACTTGGCTGAGTGATCTCCTCTGCCATTTTAAGCAGCGCTTCAATTTCAGGTTTGAGTGACAGTGCTTTGGCTGTGGGAGTCATAGAGCCCGCAGCTCGTACCAGCAAAGGATCATCAAATAAATCTCTTAAACGTTTTAACGCATTACTCATCGCTGGTTGAGTTAAAGCAAGCTTATTAGCTGCTTTTGATACGCTTTTTTCATCTATTAATACATTTAAATAGACGAGTAAATTGAGGTCGACATTTCTTATATTCATATGATCAATTTTATTTATTTGCTGTATTAATTACCTAAATTAAAGTGTGCTTGCTAAGGTGTAAACCTCTAATAAAAAATAATCAGCATAATTGCTAAAAATAGAAGCGCCTAAATCATGCCAAGCACGTCATTAACCTCTCAACATAATCCGGTACAAACCGTGGTCGCCACTAAGTTAGCCCGAGCGATATTTGCAGGCTTTGAGGCTATGTTTGCACAATTTTTAAATATCACCTTAGGGGCACAAAGTCGCTTTGAACAACGCCAGTATCATGAGGTGCAAGCAGCAATGCGAGAGCGCTTACAAGTGTATGAGCGCTTAGTAAAGCAAGTAAGTGAAGCCGTTAGAGTGATTGCTTATGATGAATTGGATTGCCCTCAAACATGGCAGCGGGCAAAAAATATTTATGGTGAGATGGTAAAAGAGCATGAAAACCAGCCCATTGCGCATACATTTTTTAATTCTACTTTTGGCGCTATTTGGGATGATAAAAAAATTCGCACAGTTCACTTATTTGTATTAAAAGCAAAATACCGAGGGCAGCCGCGCTCTTATGAAGCGCTTGTAAGTCGTATCTCCTTAAAAGAAGGGTTTGATCAGGCAATTAAAGCCTTATTAAATGAGCAAGTGTTTAGAGTCCCCTTTAAAGATTTAAGTAGTGATTTAACTAAGTTACAAGCAACGTTAACGCAAGGTGCTCAGCAGCAATGTCGACAAGTATACGAATTAATAAACTTAAATGATGGTTATATCGAATATGCTAACTCGCATTTTTATCGCAATAAGGCGTGTTATGTCATAGGGCGATGTATTGCCAAAAATGGCGATAACATGCCTTTTGCAATTGCAATTTTAAATACCTCTGACGGGCTTACAATTGATGCTGTAATGATGGGGGCTGATCAACTAAGCTTATTATTTGGCTTCGCACGTACCTATTTTATGGTAGATACCGACCAACCTGCCCGTTATGTTGACTACCTCAGTGTGTTAATGCCTCACAAACAACGTTTTGAATTATTCAATGCGATTGGTTTCATCAAACATGCCAAAACCGAGTTTTATCGTTATAAGGTAGATACGACTAAAAGTAGTCCCGAGGAATACACGTATCATCTAGCGCCAGGGACTCCGGGTATGGTGATGCTAGTTTTTACCATTGACGGCCTAGATTATGTATACAAGGTAATAAAAGATAAGTTTAGTGCCCCAAAAACAGCAACTAAACAACAAGTAAAAGATAAATATAACTTTGTAAAACAAGCTGACAGAGTAGGGCGATTAGTTGACACTCATGAGTTTAGATACCTTGCATTTGACTTAAGCCGTTTTAGTGATGAACTGCTAATAGAAATGAAAAAACACATTGGCGATAGCTTAGTCATTTCCGGCAAAGCCTTAATACTAAAGCATGTTTACGTTGAGCGAAAAATGACACCGCTCAACCTGTATATCAATCAATGTAATAGTAAATCACTTCAGCAAGTGATGCTTGATTATGGTAAAGCGATAAAAGAGCTTGCCAGTGCAAATATTTTTGCTGGTGACATGCTGATGAAAAACTTCGGCGTAACACGTTGGGGGCGAATAGTATTTTATGATTATGATGAAATTTGCCCTCTCACCGATTGCAATTTTAGAGACGTGCCAAATACACAAAACGCGTTAGAAGAATTAAGCTCACACAGCTATTTTGATATTGACCAAAATGATATATTTCCCAGTCAATTTAAAGTGTTTTTTAGTGCCAGTAACAGTGCGTTTAACCACTTTAATCATTACCATAGTGATTTATTTACGGCAAAGTACTGGCAAATGATCCAGCAAGGAATTGAGCAAGGCCAGCTTCCAGATGTATACCCTTATAAGCAAAGTTGGCGTTTTAATACTATGTCAGTAAATTAACGCTGAGTTGGTTTCTTCAGGCACAGTTAACACGATAAGGATTATGATGAAATTTACTATATTCGCTTGCTTAGTTTTATTGCCATACTCTGTATTTGCCAATCCCCTATTAGGTACGTGGGAGTTTGTTCAAGGAAAATACGCGGTAGAAGATGGGTTTGTCAGCGCTAAAGCCCCAGAGATAACTTCAATCAAATTAGTAACAGCAACACACTTTAGCTATATCACAGAAAAAAATGGCCAATTTAGTTATGCTGGTGGTGGCCAGTACCAATTAACCGATGGGCAATTTATTGAAACCTTTGAGTATGGCAATATTGCATCATTGATGGGTAAAACCATGGCTTTTGATTATAAAGTTGAAGGGAATTTGTGGCATCATTCTCTTACAGAAAATGGCCAGCTAGTTGAAGCCGAAGTGTGGCGAAAAATCAAATAAACCCAATACAAGGAGACTTATGCAGTACATTTCACATCATGAGCAGCAGTTAGCGTTTTCGAAAACCGATAAACCAAAGGTTAATAACAATGAAGTGCTAGTAAAAGTGGCAGCGATTGGGGTTAACCGCGCTGATTGTATGCAGCGTCAAGGTAAGTATCCTGCTCCTGAAGGGGATAGCCCTATTTTAGGACTTGAGTGTGCAGGCACCGTGTGTGAGCTTGGCAGTGAGGTAGACCCTAAATGGCTCGGTAAGCGTATTTTTACTTTATGTGCTGGTGGCGCTTACAGTGAATACGTCGCAGTAGATGCGCAGCAGTTAATGATATTGCCCGATCATATCTCTATGGCGCAAGGTGCCGCTATAAGCGAAGTGTATTTAACAGCCTTTGGTGCGCTATTTGAATTAGGCAAGTTACAATCAGGGCAAACGGCGCTTATTCATGCCGGTGCCAGTGGTGTTGGTGGGGCTGCTATTCAAATGGCAAAAAGTGCTGGTGCACAAGTAGTGATTACCGCGGGTTCGGATGAAAAGTGTGAACATGCTAAAAGGTTGGGTGCTGACCACGTAATTAATTATAAAACCACTGATTTTGTTGAGTATATGAAATCAAATAAGCTAACTGCAAACGCAATTGTTGACCCTGTTTCTGGTAGCTATTTAAATAAAAATGCTATAGTGGCCGCGATGGATTGTCAGATTATTATGCTGGCATTTTTAGACGGGCGCTTTGCAGAGGTAGACTTTGCACGTTTATTACAAAAGCGGATTTCGTTTCATGCATCAACGCTACGTAATCGCAGTATTGAGTTTAAACGGGCTCTGAGAGATGCCTTTGTCGCGCGTTTTTATGATGATATTGCCAATCAGAACTATGACTTTAATATTTATAAAACCATGTCATGGCAGCAAGCCAGTGAGGCTCATGCCATTTTAGAGGGTAATGAAAACTCAGGTAAAGTTGTGCTACTGGTTGAATGATATAAGCAAGCACAGCGGGATTAATATTGTTAATTAGGCTGTGCGCCCATATAATTTAGTGAACACTATAAAATATTAAGGCAAATAATGAATCCAATTATTGCAATATTAAAAGAGCACAACGTTAGTGATGAAAAAGTAGCTGCGTTGTTTGAAGCATTTACCCAAAACCCAATGATGGCCATGGCATTAGTGCAAGAGCTGGGTATACCACCTGAAAAGCTTCAGCAACTAATGGCTGTGGTGATGACTCAACCGCATTTGATTAAAGAAGCCACTGATGAATTAGGTCTTGATTTTGCAAAAGTACAAGAAGCGAAAGACAAGTTAAATCAGCAGTAAACCACCTTTAGAGACATGTTTTATGCATGTCTCTATCATTAAACATGTTTTGTTACACACTCCTTTGAACGGCTCTGCGTTTATACAGTCAAATAAATACTTAACCCATAGCAGAGACAAAACATGAAGCGACTTTATAAATTTTGGAAAAATAATCGTTCTTTAATTGTATTCATTATTTTAATGAGTGTGTTTCGAAGTGCCGTCGCCGATTGGTATGAAGTACCAACAGGTTCTATGAAACCGACTATTGAAGAAGGCGACCGAATCCTTACCGATAAAATGGCGTATGATTTACGTATACCATTCACGCATGTATCCCTGTTGAGAATGGGGGACCCACAAACTGGCGATATTATTGTATTTGACTCGAAAGTAGCGGATAACCGTTTGATTAAGCGAGTAATAGGTGTACCTGGAGATACTATTGTACTTGAAAATAATGAACTCATAATCAACGGCGAAAAGCTTAATTACACACATTTGCAAAGTAATACGACTGCTTCAGATAAAATAGAAAACTTAAATGGTTATAAGCATTCAATCCGCGTTAGTAATACACCATCACGTTTATCGAGCTTTGATGAAATAACAATTCCTGAACACTACTATTTAGCCATGGGTGATAACCGTGATAATAGTGCTGATTCTAGAGTAATAGGGCTTATCCCACGTGATGAATTACTAGGTAAAGCCGAGCGTGTGATTGTATCGCTTGATTACGATAACTATTATTTACCTAGAACAGAGAGATTTTTAAAACCTTTAGAGTAATAGAACTGCTGTTAGCAAGGCTAACCATAAGGTGTTAGCCTTAATTCGTTGTGATTTTTCTAGTCTATATCAATTGAATACGCTTCGAGTAGCTCATTTAGCTTAGTTTGCTCTGATGCATCGAACTCGATACCAACACTAAGGCGATTCCCCTTCATTTGATTATTTCTGATATAGGACGTGACTATGACAGACTTATTGTCTATCGGTGACAAAATATGCACAAATACTTGGCGTTTTTTTAGCGCTACAAATCCAGAGCTTACATGTATCGCAAAACGGCAGCCACTGGGTGAAATATCAATGATTAACCCATGCAATAAGCTCTTATTATCGGCGTCTATATCACCTTTGTGTAAACTTATTTTAGCTGGAATATGAGTCGGTAGTCTGCTAGTTTCACGTAATTGACGGCTTTCGATTTTTTTAGGGTACGCTAGATAAATTAACCGTTCAGGGCGAAATGAAATCGCTAATATACTGGTAGAAAAAGCCACACATTCACCGCGCTCATCTTCGATGATATAACGAACAATGGCGCCATTACCTTCAACTAAAATATCGCTGTAGTCGTTTTTACCTGCTTGAGCAGGGTATTTTAATATTAAATATTTACCGGTGTCGTAGCCGATTAAAGTGAGTTTAAAGCGAACCTGAATAGGGTTGTTAAATTGTATATCAATTAATTTCCCTGGAAGTAAATCGAGGAAAAACTTTTTTTGATCTTCAGTTGCTTTCTCTTCAACAGTGGTATTATTTTTATTCGCTTCCACAAACTCTTTCTCAATATTAACAGACGCTTAATTATCTTTTAATATAGTGTAAAAATCACTAGTATTAAAGAGGGCATTTAGAATTAGGTATTAATACTTTATGCTCGTTCTAGTAAGTATTTCAGCTATTCACGGGGTTTTATCTACAGAAATGTTGCTATTTTAGCAACAGGTAAACATTAAGGTGATCAATAAAAACTTAGCGCTTTGGTATTGAAATCATACTTATACTACCATTTATCACGTTAAGGATTATTATTTACGAGCTTGAAATAACTATTTACCTTTCTCTCGATAAAATTTATCTACATAAAAGTAAGTCACTTAACTAAGTAAATGGTATAGCATAGTAACACCATCTATCTGTTTAAATTAGAGCAGCACAAAGGATTATGATGATCGTTAACATGTTCGATAAATTAATATTTGCTTGCGCTTTTATTATTGCATTGCAACTACCGCAGCTAAGTGATCATTACCAACAACATTTAGCGGGCTTGTATCATGCGACCAAGTGGCAAGTTGATGGCTATGCAGATACAGCAAAGCAATATAAATTTTCTAGCACACAAGCAATGATAAACCGTCATTTAGAAAACACGGAACCGAGTGTTAGAGCCGATGCAGAACAAAAACAGCAAACCTTGATGCTATTCGCAGACTTAAATCAAGGTATGAAGCTATTTGAGCAAGGTAATTTAGTGCAAAAATTGCTGTATATATTCTCCCCTGATCGTTTTGAAAGATTACAAAATACACTCAATAACTTTAAGTTAGGGATCCCTTTAACCACCAGTGCATTATTGTTTGCGCTGATATTAGCTATCATATTAAATCAGCTCGTAATGTTGCCGTATACTTTATATGTTGCCCAAAGAAAACGAAACGCAGCTAATGCTTAATGACGTAATTACTGTTGGTGCTTTTTAATCGGCTTTTTTAACTACAAATGCGCCACGAATGTCACCCAGTTTAAAATCAGTTGCCTGATCATTAGGGTATAAAGTCGCTATTTTTTTAGAAACTGCGGGGGCAATGTCACTGCCATGACATGCTAAACACGCCTTTTGAGTGGGGATCGCTTTTATAAAATACCAGCCATCTGACCTTTGTGTTTGGTGTTCTATTTTTGCTATAGGCTCGCCATTGAGCTTACGTTGTTCAAAGTTTAATAAAACATTTCTTAACCATTCATCGGGTTGATTATCTGGGTTACGTGTTTTTAACGCACTGCGGCTAATTTGCCATGCACTATTGCTGTGTTGTGAAGTGATAGCGGGTGCGGCTGTATTACATACATTAATCGCCGCTATAGGTCCATTTTGTTGCATGGTGCTAACCAGTATCTGTTTTAAATCAGTTGAAAATGCCTTAATAGTTTTGCGCGCATCGTCAACATTGTTAGCAAAAGCAGCGGATGAAATAAATAAACTGGAAAAAAGTAAAATAATGCGCATAATACACCCCTTAATATTAGTAACTACTAATATATAGAGTGTCAGGTATTTTTCAACTAAATCGTACAGTGTTTCAGCACTTTTTTATTCGATGTACCGTGGCTAAAATCGATAAACGGTCCCAAGTGAGAATAATATGTATACTAAACAAGATGATAATAAAGTAATAAATCAACAAAACACCTATGATGCTGGTGGACTTAGTGCTGATGACCCCTTGGCGGCAATTAAAGCTATTCGACTTGAGCAGTTGGCACAATGTCGGCTAAAAACACAAAAAGAAATGCAAACGGGGCATAAAAAAATAAACCCTAAGCGATAATAATTTGCTAAATTAAATTTATGAATTTCAAACTTGGATAGTGCAATCAATTACATAACTATAAAACACCCTCATCAAGTTATTTCTTTTATTGCTTGGCTATGCGCTTTGGTTGTGATGTTGATAGGACTTTTTACACCTAACAATAAAGAAATTTTATTGTTCTTAACAGTGAGCTCGCTGTGTTTGCTGATGTTTAATAGTGTGGCAATTTCTGCTTGGGTATTTCATCAGTTTAAAGATAAGCAGTTACGCTTTATAGCGGTTCTATGTAGCGCAGCTTTAATGCTGTGCACAGTAGGGGATGTGATTAACTTTAACCTATCCCAGCACTATCATCGCTATGCAACGTTAATAAAGCATGACTACTTAATTGATTCAATTTTATTTTTTGCACCTGGCTATAGCCTTTTATTTTTAGCCTGTGTGTTGGCCTATAAAAGGCAGCAAGCTATATCGCAATTAAAAAGCATACTTTTTATGCTTGTTGTACTGGTGATAAGTGCTACGTCGCTCGCTACTATGTACCTTGATGGGGCTGGTATACCTATTTTAGCTATGACCGGCGTTTATAGTGTGGTGGTAACTGCCGTGGCGCTTATGGGCCTTATGTTGGTTATTGCTTATGGTGGGTTTCATGCGCCCAAATCAATAATGTGGGTGAGCTTAGGGCTTTTCCTTGCTGCATTGGCCGATGCCATTATTGGTGCTTTTTGGATTTATGGTAACCAAGGGCAAGGTTTTTATCCTCAGGTGCGCTATATAAATTGGTTTATCTATATTAGCTCCCAATGCTTAGTGATTCATTTGGCAAAAGTAGTCGCCTTAGCTAAATAACGTCAACAATAAAAAAGCCGCTAAATATTTAGCGGCTTTTTTAAACTAGCGCAGAGTTTACATTACTCGCATACCAGGCTCTGAACCATCGTCTGGGTTAAGAATGTATATTTCTTTACCGCCCGGGCCTGCGGCAAGTACCATGCCTTCAGACATTCCAAAGCGCATTTTACGTGGTTTAAGGTTAGCAACCATCACGGTTAGCTTTCCTTCGATGTCTTCTGGTGCGTAGGCTGATTTAATGCCTGCAAATACTTGGCGTGTTTCGCCGCCTAAATCAAGAGTTAACTTAAGCAGTTTGTCAGCACCTTCTACGTGCTCTGCTTTAGCAATTTTAGCAACGCGTAAATCTACTTTTGCAAAGTCATCAAATTCAATCTCAGCTGCGATAGGCTCTTTTGCCAGTGGGCTATTAGGATCGATTTTGTCTTTTTCAGCGATTAAGCTTTCTTTTGATTCTTCAACCATTTTATTCACTTTGTCCATTTCAACACGTTGCATTAACGGCTTAAATTTATTGATAGGGTGGCTTATTAGTGCAGTTTGCACACCTTGCCATGTAAGCTCATCATTTAAAAAGGCTTCAACATTTGTCGCCATACCAGGCAGTACAGGCTTCAAGTAAGTGATCAGCACGCGAAATAGGTTAAGTCCTAACGAACATACCTGATGCGCTTCTTCTTGCTTAGACTCGTCTTTAATAAGCACCCAAGGCGCAGCATTATCAATAAATTGATTTGCTTTATCAGCAAGCGCCATAATTTCACGGATTGCGCGGCTGTATTCACGATTTTCGTAATGTTCAGTAATAGTGGCTGAGGCGTTTTGGAATTCAGCAAGCAGCTGTGGTTCCATAATTGTGTCGCTTAACTTACCGTCAAACTTTTTAGTAATAAAGCCAGCACAACGGCTCGCAATATTAACTACTTTACCCACTAAGTCTGAATTTACACGCTGTGCAAAATCTTCTAGGTTTAAGTCTAAATCAGTAATACCACTATTAAGTTTAGCTGCGTAGTAATAACGTAAAAATTCAGGATCTAGGTTATCTAAATAAGTACGCGCTTTAATAAACGTGCCTTTTGATTTAGACATTTTCGCGCCATTAACCGTAACAAATCCATGAGCAAATACGTTAGTAGGCTTTCTAAATTGAGCGCCTTCTAACATCGCAGGCCAAAACAGGCTGTGGAAATAGATAATGTCTTTACCAATAAAATGATAAAGCTCAGCGTCAGACCCTTCTTGCCAAAACGCATCAAAGTCGATGCCTTGTTTGTCACATAAGTTCTTAAAGCTCGCCATATAACCAATAGGCGCATCTAGCCATACGTAAAAATATTTACCTGGTGCGTTTGGAATTTCAAAACCAAAATAAGGTGCATCACGGCTTATGTCCCACTGCTGCAAACCATCGGCAAACCACTCATCTAGCTTGTTCGCCATTTCTTGCTGGATTGTGCCTGAGTGTAGCCATTCTTTAAGCATGCCTTCAAAGGCTGGTAAGTCAAAAAAGTAATGCTCAGAATCTTTTAAAATAGGCTCAGCACCCGACATGACAGAGCGTGGGTTGATTAGCTCTGTTGGGCTATAAGTTGCGCCACAGGCATCACAGCTATCACCATTTTGATCTTCTGATTTACAGGTAGGGCAGGTGCCAGTAACAAAGCGGTCTGGCAGAAAAATACCTTTTTCTGGATCGAATAACTGAGAAATAGTGTGCTTTTTAATATGACCGGCATCGTTAAGGCGGTTATAAATAAGCTCACTAAATTCTTTATTTTCTTGGCTGTGAGTGCTGTGGTAATTATCAAATTTGATATTAAAATCAGCAAAATCTCGTTGGCGTTCTATGCTAACGTTTTTAACCATTTCCTCTGGCGTGATCCCTTGCTTTTGCGCATTAAGCATAATAGGTGTGCCATGAGCATCATCGGCGCACACGTAGTATGCTTCGTGGCCTTGTAGTTTTTGAAAACGCGACCAAATATCAGTTTGAATATACTCTAATAAATGCCCCAAATGGGTAGGGCCATTGGCATAAGGTAATGCGCTAGTAATCAGGATCTTTCGCTGTGCCATAATCATTCCAAATTAAGCGTTCCTAGCTAGGAACAGATGAAAATTATTACATTATCGATAAGCGCGGTAGTAACAGAGTACACTGCTTATTGATATTTACTAATTGACTGGTGTTAATGCCCTGAATGTTACATAATTCCGTGGCACTTTTCATCAAAGAAACGCTATTTTATTGCTATGTTTGGACTGTCGAAACTATTCTCTGCTAAATCGGTGCAAAAACAACCGATTATTTCTGCTTTAGCGGCCTATCGCAGTGCCGCTTTTGCTGTGGGTATTGAGCAAGATTTTATTGCTGATATTACTCAAAACACCGATAAATCAATTATTGTTAAACTCACTCTTCCTTTTGCCGCGCAATCTGAAATGCCGCATGTTGCTAATTTTTTAGCTGAGCGACTTAAAATCGAGGTAAATGTAAGTGCGGTTGTGGCACTTAAAGAGCCTGCGAAATTTAAAGCCATAAAGCACATTATTTTAGTTGCCTCAGGCAAAGGCGGGGTAGGCAAATCTACTACGGCTGTAAATCTTGCCGGTTCGCTTAAAAACGAGGGCGCTAAAGTAGGCATTTTAGATGCCGACATTTATGGTCCGTCTATTCCTATGTTGTTAGGTTTGGTAGGCAGTGAGCCTGTCACTAAAGACAACAAACAATTACAACCATTTGATGCCAGCGGTATTAAAGCGCAATCTATAGGCTTTTTAGTGCCTAGCGACGATGCAACTGTATGGCGCGGCCCTATGGCCTCAGGCGCGCTTAGTCAGCTATTAAATGAAACCGATTGGGGTGAGCTTGATTACTTAATCGTCGATATGCCCCCAGGCACTGGCGATATTCAATTAACCATGAGCCAAAAAGTACCTGCCAGTGGCACTGTAATTGTTACAACGCCACAAGACTTAGCGTTGGCAGATGCGCAAAAAGGCATTGCTATGTTTAATAAAGTAAACGTGCCAGTGCTTGGTTTAATTGAAAATATGAGCCATTACATTTGCGGGCATTGCGGTGAAGCTAATCATGTATTCGGTAAAGATGGCGCACAAAAATTAGCCTTGAAGCATGGTGTTCCTGTGCTTTCACATATTCCGCTTGCGATTAATATCAGAGAATCCTCTGAACAAGGTAAATTGATTGCCAATGATGCAAATGCAGCTATAAGTGAAACTTACAGTGCAGCCGCACGGCTCATCGCCAGTACGCTTTATTATCAACAACATCACAACGCGATTGAAGTTGTGATTACGGAAGATTAAAAATGAGACTTTCAGATACACATATAAAAGAATATTTAAACGACGGGCGCATTGTTATTGAGCCCGCCCCGACCAGTGAAATGATTTCAGGGGTTACCGCTGATCTTCGCTTAGGTAATAAGTTTAGAACTTTTCATGCCCATAATGCCGCTTTTGTTGACTTAAGTGGTCCAAAAGATCAGCTTAATAAAGCCTTAGAATCAATTATGAGCGACGAAATTGTACTAGATGAAGGCGAAGCATTCTTTTTACACCCCGGCGAGCTTGCATTAGCAATAACCTATGAAAAAGTAACCCTGCCTGCAGACATCGTTGGCTGGTTAGATGGGCGTTCGTCGCTGGCACGTTTAGGTTTAATGGTGCATGTAACCGCACACAGAATTGACCCTGGTTGGAGTGGTAATATTGTTTTAGAGTTTTATAACTCGGGTAAACTGCCACTTGCACTTAGACCCATGATGAAGATTGGTGCAATGAGCTTTGAAACGCTCACCGGTCCATGTGAAAACCCGTATAACACCCGTGTTGATGCCAAATATAAAGATCAGAATAGCGCGGTGGCAAGTCGTATCAGTGATGATAAATAGTAATTCTGATTTTTAGAAACGATTACTATGTTTGTTGATGAAGCACATAACCTAATAGTTGAAAATAATGGTTAAGTGCTTCATTGGCGTGTAATGTGTGCTTTAACTCAGGATAAATTAAACTATTATTACTTAACCCGCTGACTAAGAAACTGTTTTTGATTGTTTGATGCTGGTTTATACATGCTTCAAAACAACGAGCTGCAAGCTCCTCTGGCATACTCATGTATTGTTGCTTGTGCTTCTTATCAAACGCGATACAGCGTTGTACAAATTCATTCGCATCTTCACCGTTTTGTTCTAAAAATACCTGCTTATAAAATTGATTAAGTGCATCATTAAGTGGATGGCTCAAATCGGGAGAGTTTGATAACCATAACTTAGAGGCGAAACCAAAGCGGGTTTTTGATTTAAATAAATGCTCACTAATATGATGATCAAATGCATGAAACCACTCATGGGCTAAAGCACCGCCGCCTGCGTTTTTTGCCAGTGCGAGAGTTTGATCGTAAGCATTATAGTGTGCTTGCACGCCTTTTTGCCCACCGTGACCAAAGGCAAAGTTAAGCTTACCGCGAAGGCCAATTGCTGTTGGCGGTAAATGTAAAATTTGCGCTAAATCAGCTAGCGCATCATAAATTAGATTGGCACTAATAAATCGCTCTTCTTTAGTCACCCATTTACCAACTACCATCGAACGAAAACCAAAAGTCGTTCTAATATCGCTAAAATCAACTTGGTCGTCAAAACGATAGTCAGGGCCTTGGCGTGAAAATCCACGCTTTAATCGAGAAGGGGTATTACGCATTGGTTATTTCATTTTTAATTACAGGTAACGTGCTTTTACGTGAGCGGGCATATGTTGGGTTTGTTTGGTAATTAATTCATCTAATAAATCATACAACGGCGCCGGATTGAGTGCTTCAATAAGCGATAAACTATGCGCTACGGCCTCTAGCGTTGACAAGCTATCTGCTCTTGGGGCTTTACGAATAGTATAACGGTTAGTGGGAATTTGGCGAAAGCTTACTGTTTTAAACTGTTGTAATAGTGGGGTTAATTGCAAAATTTTAAAGGCTTTATTCCATGTACCATCGAGCACTATTAAATGTGTAATGGGTCGCACGTTTTCACTGTTATTGGCTACATCTAACTCAATTGCGTCCTCGTTTGGATAGAGTAACACGGTCGAGCTGAGTGGCAGCTTTTGCAAGCAAGCAAAATCTTGATTATTTTCGCCTATAATTATTTTGCATCGCGTTAAACTTAATGCCAATAACTGTGCCGTATTTTTACTAATTTTTGCTTCACTGGGGTGCTGTAACACAACAACCTCAGTTTGATTATCAACACAGGTGATTGCATTGCAAATACAGGTGCTTAGCGAAAAATTACAGCGTTCACAAAGGGCACGTGCCATAAGCTAACCATTCGATTAATACATTTAACTTAATTATACATTTTTGCATTAATAAAGTTGGTTTTTTTTGTGCTTAGATATAGAGTAAGAGATGAAGTATAAATTGCAGGAACGCATTATAGGGCATCAATATGACAGAAATCAGTATCGACGAATCCGCTTTAGAAAGTATGGAATCGCTATTAGGTGAACAATTTCCAGATACGCTGGAATTTTGTTGTGCGGAATTTGAGCGCTTAGGGAACGAAACTATTGCAGCGCTTGGCCAAGATAAAGAGGCTGCAATTCGCCATTCTCATAGCCTTAAATCAAATGCGGCTCAATTTGGAGCGGCAAGTTTAGCCGAGGTAGCACGTTTAATTGAATATAATTTAAATAATGGGAATGACGAGCAGGCTGTTGATGCAGCAAATAATTTAATGGCGCAAGTTACTGGCTCGCAAGCAAAATTAAATGAGTGGCACGCTCAGCGATAAACCCGTTTAATGAAGAACAGAATAAAGTGTTAACGTGAATTTTTTTCAGTTTTAAGCGCTTAATTTCCCCTAGTAATTCACGGCTTTACTGAGTTAGTCTTAAGGCTAACTTGCTCTTTAGAGGTAACAATGTCAGAAATAAAAAAGAGTCATAAATTAGACGGCGTCTGTTATGACATCCGTGGCCCCGTTTTAGTGCAAGCTAAAAAAATGGAAGATGAGGGCCAAAAAGTACTTAAGCTTAATATTGGTAACCCCGCGGCGTTTGGTTTTGATATGCCAGAAGATATGCACCGCGACATTATTCGTAATTTATATTCTGCTCAAGGCTATTGTGATTCTAAAGGGCTTTACTCTGCGCGTGTTGCTATTTATCAACATTACCAACAGCGTGGTTTACACAACTTAGACGTTGATAATATTTACATTGGTAACGGTGTGAGTGAACTGATTCAAATGGTCACTCAAGCGTTGTTAAATAATGACGATGAAGTATTAATTCCTGCACCCGATTATCCGCTTTGGACTGCGTCGGTAAAGTTAGCAGGCGGTAACCCTGTTCACTATTTATGTGATGAAGAGCAAGATTGGTTTCCTGATATTGATGATATTAAAAGCAAAATCACCTCGAAAACTAAAGCATTGGTGTTAATAAACCCTAATAATCCAACAGGGGCAGTGTACAGTGATGCCTTGCTTGAAGAATTGATCAACATTGCCCGAGAGCACAAGCTTTTACTGTTAAGTGACGAAATATACGAGAAAATTCTGTACGACGGCGTTACCCATACTTCTATTGGTGCATTGTGCGACGATATTCCCATTATTACGTTTAACGGTTTAGCTAAGACATATCGCGCCGCTGGTCTTAGAATGGGTTGGATGGTGCTAAGCGGGCGCACTGCCTTAATGACAGATTTAATTAAAGGCCTCGATATTCTTGCCTCAATGCGTTTATGCGCAAACGTCCCTGCTCAATATGCCATTCAGCAAGCATTGGGTGGGGTACAATCCATTGATAGCTTAATTGACCCCGGAGGCCGCTTATACGAGCAACGAGATATTGCTTGGCGTGGATTAAATACAATTGAGGGGATAAGCTGTAAAAAGCCAAAAGGGGCGCTGTATGCATTTCCCAAAGTTGATACAAAATTGTTTAATATTAAAAATGATGAACAAATGATGTTTGACTTGTTAAAGGCAGAAAAAATATTATTAGTACATGGGCGCGCTTTTAACTGGCCAGATCCCGATCATTTTAGATTGGTGTTTTTACCTAATAAAGATGATTTAAGCAGTGCGATGATGAAAATGCAGCGGTTCTTCAAAGATTACCGACAAGAATAAAGTAAAAAACGAGCCAAATGGCTCGTTTTTTGGTTAATGCACTAAAGTAAATGGCCGTGTTTCAAAGCATGTGATGGGGCATTCCATTCTCTGTCTTGGAATGCCAGCTTCCATAAAAACGTGCCCTTGCACAGTAAAGCCGTTATTTTTGAATCGTTCTACTTCATTTAAAATACAGTTAATACTGACAGCCTCAATACCTTGCTCTGCGGCAAGCTTTACAATGAAATTAAGTAGAGATTTATAAACGTTGCGATTGCGGTGCTGGGGTAGTACGGCAATTCTTCCTATTAAACCATCATTACATAATCGACCTGTGGCAACAGGTGAGTGCATATTATCGGTAACCAGAATATGTTGAGCGAGCGCATCTAAGCTATCAAATTCAATATTCTTTGGAATATGTAATTCGTAAACAAAAACACGCTCTCTTATTTGTTGAAGTTGATCTTTTTCACTTTGCCAATCAACTTTGTCAACAGTATAAACCATAGCCTCCTCCTAGCTAAACCAAATACCCTCATTAACCAGTGTAGTAAAGGTTTCGATAAAATCTAGGCTAGGTGTGGTTGAATTCAGCAAGCTGCTATCAAATTCAATAAAATCAGTTAGCTGTTTTACAGCCTCTAAATCAGATAGCGGTAAAGAGTAGTTTTCGCCATTAACACTTAAAAGCAGCTCATCACCTATGCATTGGTAAATTGCACGCGTGCCACCAAGACGCTCAAATGTCATATCACTGTCAAGTTGTTGCATAATTTCAGCTGTACTAAACGGGTTTTCTTCAGGCGCTAAATCCATATCATGCTTAGGTTGACTTAATGTGTTTCCCAACCAATTTTTAAATAAGCTGTCGTTTTCTATTAAAGCCTGCATTAACGTTTTTACTTTATCAACTTCGCTTTGCGTAAGCTCACCTTTTGAATCACGTAGCGCGAGGGTATGATCCGTGTAACGCTTTTGGCCGCTTTCTGTGTCAATAATATGATCTGCAAAACTAGACAGTAAATCTTGTTGATTAGGCGCTCTAAATCCGACCGAGTAGTTTAAAGCATTTTCAATGGCATAGCCTTCATGTGGACAACCTGGTGGTATGTACAAGATATCACCAGGCTCTAAAACACAATCAATTACTGCGGTGAAGGCTTCAACTTGTAACAAGCTTTTATTTTGAGCAAATTGTTTTAATGAGGCGTCAGGTAAGCCTACTCGCCAATGGCGTTTGCCTTCTCCTTGAATAATAAATACATCATATTGATCCAAGTGTGGTCCAACACCACCGCCAGGAGTTGAGTAGCTGATCATTAAATCATCTATACGCCAGTTAGGAATAAAACGAAATGGTTCAAGCAATTGTGCGGCTTCTGGGTGCCAATGATCGACTGCTTGCACTAATAAAGTAGCGTGCTCATCGGTGAGTATTTCAAAATCTTCAAACGGCCCTTGATGGGACTGCCATTGCTGGTTATGGTTGGTTATAATACGCGACTCTATGCTGTCTTCCATGGCAAGGCCTGCCAGTTCATTGGCATCAAGAGGGTCTTTAAAGTCACTAAAACCTCTTTTGATTAACAGTGGCTTTTTTTGCCAATATTGATTTAAAAACGCTTGCTCAGATAATTCATTTATTTTTAATTGATACATAGAATGCCTATAACGTTAAGACCTAAATGAAAAAAGCGAAAGGCAGGTACCTTTCGCTTTTTATTAGTAGATTTGAGTAATTAAACTAAATCATCAATAAACTCAACAGCGCGACCAATGTAGTTGGCTGGGGTTAGCTTTTTCATTTCTGCTTTTGCAGCGTCTGGTAAATCTAAACCATCAATGAAATCAGCCATAATTTCTTGATTTACACGTTTACCACGCGTTAAATCTTTTAGCTTTTCATATGGCTTTTCGATGCCGTATTTACGCATTACTGTTTGGATTGGCTCTGCTAGTAGCTCCCAGTTTTGGTCAAGCTCATCGGCTAAACGTTGTTCGTTAACTTCTAGCTTGCTTACACCTTTAAGTGTAGATTGGTATGCAATAACAGCATAACCCATACCTACACCTAAATTACGTAATACGGTTGAATCAGTTAAATCACGTTGCCAACGAGAAACAGGCAGCTTTTGCGCTAAGTGACCTAATATGGCATTAGCTAAACCTAAGTTACCTTCTGAGTTTTCAAAATCAATAGGGTTTACTTTGTGTGGCATAGTTGATGAGCCAATTTCACCAGCAATGGTTTTTTGCTTGAAGTGATTAAGCGCAATGTATCCCCACATATCGCGGTCAAAATCGAGCAATATAGTATTAAAACGCGCAATAGCATCAAATAGTTCTGCAATGTAGTCATGCGGTTCAATTTGTGTGGTAAACGGGTTAAGTGTTAAACCTAGGCTAGCTACAAATTTATCTGCGTGAGTATGCCAGTCGTAATCAGGGTAAGCACTTAGGTGAGCATTGTAGTTACCTACAGCACCATTTACTTTGCCTAGCATTTCTACTTGGGCAATTTGATCACGTTGACGCTTTAAACGCATGTATACGTTTGCAAACTCTTTACCCATAGTTGATGGGGTTGCAGGTTGCCCATGCGTACGAGTCATCATTGGAATGGCTTTGTATTCAACAGCTTTTTCTTTAATTGCGCTTAATAGCTCATCGCAATAAGGTAAAATAACATTGTTACGTGCTTCACTTAACATTAAACCGTGAGATAGATTATTAATATCTTCAGATGTACATGCAAAGTGAATAAATTCATTAATGGCATGTAATTCAGCGTTATCAGCTACTTTTTCTTTTAGTAGGTACTCTACGGCTTTTACATCATGGTTAGTGGTGCGTTCAATGTCTTTAACACGCTGCGCATCGGCTTCACAGAAGTTATCGACGATAGCATTTAATAGTCCGTTTGCTTGCTCGCTTAAAGCTGGGACTTCTTTTATATCGCTTGCTGCAGCTAACGCTTGCAACCAACGCACTTCAACGGTTACGCGGTATTTGATTAATCCAAATTCGCTAAAAATACTGCGTAGTTCAGTGGTTTTGCTGCCGTAGCGACCATCAACCGGAGAGATAGCCGTTAACGCTGAAAGCTCCATAATAACTCCTAAATTTTAGTTTGAACGATAATTAAATTTTTGTTTTAGCAATGGCGAGAATTTTTCTTTTTGCAAAAAAGAAATGACGACGTTTGCCGCCCATTTGACGCCATAATACTGCACTACGAATGCCGGCTAAAAGTAACGCACGGATTTTGTTTTGAGTGAGCTGCTGTTTTAATAACTCGGGTTTACCATAAACCTGGATTCGGTGCCCAAGGGGGCTTAGCACCGACGAGTATATATCTGCTAAACCGGCAACAACACTGTCATCGGTAATAGCAAAATGATCTAAACGACGATGAATATCATCAATACGTTTACCTAATTCATTGAGGCTCTTACTATTGGCACTAAGGGCTCGCTCTAACTGCATTAAGCCACCCACGTATTTAACTATTTCAACATCTTTTTGAGCACCGGCACTCAGTTGTGCCATTAATGTTTTATAGCCATCACGCAAATTTTGTGTGCCTTGGTATACATCCTCAGGAGAGGCGGGTGAGGTTTGCACAATACTTGATAACAACGTTGATAAGTCATGTTCATCACAACGACCGTATTGAGCAACCTTTTGTACTTGTTTTGCTACTTGGCACATGGCAGCAAGTGCCATGACTTGATGTTGATTCATTACTTAATCACCGAATCAATAATACCACCGCCTAAACAGACTTCATCAGCGTAAAATACGGCGGATTGTCCTGGGGTAACGGCTTTTTGCGGCTCATCAAACAATACGCGTGCCATACCATCTTCTCCAACGAGTAATGTACAGCTTAAGTCTTCTTGACGGTAGCGAGTTTTAACGGTGCAGCGAGTTGTACCTTGCGGGCCAACACGATCTACCCAGTGTAATTGGTTTGCATTAAGGCCGTTACTGTACAAGCGAGGGTGATCTTTACCTTGACCAACAACAAGAACATTTCGTTCTATATCTTTATCTACCACGTACCATGGTTCGCCCGAGCCTTCTTTCATGCCACCAATTAATAAACCTTTACGCTGGCCAAGGGTGTGATACATCAAGCCTTCATGCTCACCTACATTGTTACCATCGGTGTCTTCAATTACTCCAGGTTGTGCAGGCAAAAACTTTTGCAGAAAATCTTTGAATTTACGCTCGCCAATGAAACAAATGCCGGTGCTGTCTTTTTTATCATGAGTAATTAAATCCTGTTCTTCAGCAATGCGGCGTACTTCTGGTTTGGCAATATCTCCGACAGGAAATAGTGTTTGCGCAATATGCTCATGGCTTAGTGTATACAAAAAGTAGCTTTGATCTTTGTTATCGTCTAGGCCTCGGCACATTACATATTTGTCATCGCGAAGCTCCCGGCGCACATAATGACCAGTTGCAATAAAATCAGCACCAAGTGCTTGCGCAGCAAACTCTAAAAACGCTTTAAATTTTATTTCTTTATTACACATTATATCTGGGTTGGGTGTACGACCCGCTTTGTATTCTGCTAAAAAGTATTCAAATACATTATCCCAGTATTCAGCAGCAAAATTAACGGTATGAAGTTCAATGCCTAACTTGTCACATACAGCTTGTGCATCTTTTAAATCTTCAGCAGCAGCGCAATATTCATCATTGTCATCTTCTTCCCAGTTCTTCATAAACAAGCCTTCTACTTGGTAGCCTTGCTGTTTTAGTAAATATGCAGATACAGAAGAATCAACCCCGCCGGACATACCAACGATGACTTTAATGTGACTATTTTCGCTCATGAATAATTTCGCTTATACAGATTACTGTTAACTTGGAAAGGCCGCGATTATAGCATGTATTTTGTTGGTGCTTAAAGAGAGGATGGGGGATTGAATAGATTTTGTTGTAACTTTTTCCATCCAATGGTTAGTAAGGCGTAGTTTGGTGTGTAATTTACTCATTTTTAGGCTAATGAAAAGGGATGGATTATATTGATGGCTTCATACTTTGTAAGTTGCTTTTGTCGTATTTAATTACGTAGCGCTATTCTTCATTAACAAAACTTTACATTTGAGATTACCTACCATATCTTAATTAGTATCTAAACACGTAAATACTTAAATAACCTAAAATATAATCAATGGAATGAATATATGAATTACGCCTCGCAATCACATTTGGTTAAGTCGTTTGTGCTGGATGCGTCCGAAAAAACGGTGTCAAATCTTACTTTTGAAGACGATTATTCACTACAGCAATTCAAAGAATCAGCTTATAAGTTATTTTATGACATTATAACTGTGCCAGCTCCCTATCTTTATCAAGAGCCTAATCCGATTGTTGAGCTGTTTAGGCTTATAGAATCCTCTTTAGGCTCTTTAAAATCATAACAAAAGGCAATTTTAAGCCAGTTAGAGAAATGGTGGGTAGAGTGGCATTTTGTCGCTTCAATGAATGTATCGCTTGAACGTGAAAACAAAGAACAAGACTATAATGTTATAAGCACTACCCAACACCCTATGCGCAAGCATGAGCTGAGTCATTATGCGCGGTTATTCACGATTCTACCCTTACCGGTATGTGATGTTTGTATGGTAACTGGTGATATTTTAAAAGTGAACCAACGTTTTATTGATGTATTTGGTTACACGTTACAAGACGTACCTAATCTTAATGTTTGGTGGAAATTAGCCTACCCTGAAAAAGATTACAGAACATTTGCACAAACGTTATGGCAGGAGTCACTTGAGCAAGCCAATCAAAATAATGATGATATTCCAGCTAATGATTACAGGATTTCTTGTAAAGATGGCAGTGAGATTGTGATGCAAGTTTCTGGTATCAGTGTTGAAGGAGAATTTATTGCTATATTCAACGATGCTACTGAGCGTTTAAAAACTCAAGAAATACTCAGTGATATGGCGTTTTTAGACTCACTCACTAAAATAGCCAACAGGCGGCGCTTTGATGAAAAACTAACGTCTGAATTTAACAAGTTATCGAACGAGCATCGTGAGCTTTCGATGATCATTATTGATATCGATAATTTTAAAAAGTATAACGACCGATATGGTCATCTCGAAGGAGATAAATGTTTATTTCAAGTTGCGCAAAAATTAGCTGAAACCGTCTGCAGGCCAGAAGATTTTGTAGCGCGATTCGGAGGAGAAGAGTTTGTCGTGCTGTTACCTCAAACAGGTAAGCAAGGGGCATTATTTATTGCCGAACAAATACAAAAATCGATTGAAAAAATGGCCATTCCCCACAAAGACAGCTTTACAGGACTATTGTCTGTCAGTATGGGAATAAACACCATAGAGCATGAACACGATAGCGATCATGCACAATTTTTTAAACAAGCAGATAACGCACTTTATTACGCGAAAAAACAAGGAAGAAATTGTATTGCGTTAGCTACAGATAATTAACGCAACTTGATGGTTAATTATCAATATCTTTGAATTCTCCGCTATTTATTCCCTCTAGCGTGTATTTACCGATACTGTAGCGAATTAAACGCAAAGTAGGATGGCCAACATGAGCTGTCATACGTCTAACTTGACGGTTTCTGCCTTCGTTAATTGTAATACTTAGCCATGATGTAGGTATTGATTTACGCTCTCGCACTGGAGGAGTCCTTGGCCAAAGCGCTGGTTCATCCATTAAAGATACTTCAGCGGGTAAGGTGATGCCATCTTTTAGTTCGACACCTTTATTTAAAGCATCGATAGATGCTTGTGTTGGGGTCCCTTCAACCTGAACCCAATAGGTTTTGTTGGTTTTTTTACCAGGCGCTGTGAGCGTATTTTGTAACTTGCCGCAGTTTGTTAATAACAACAACCCTTCGCTGTCCCTGTCTAAACGACCTGCTGCGTAAACATCTTTTATAGGAATAAAATCAGCCAATGTTTGCCTATTTTGATCGTCAGTGAACTGGCAAAGAACATCATAAGGTTTATTAAATAAAATGACTTTTTTATCGCTCTGCGCTATTGCCGGCTTTATTGGTCTTTTTACTGTCCTTTTATTGATACCACTTCGAGAGTAAGTACGGCCTGTATTGCGCTTACCCTTTGAGGAGGGCGAATGTTCAGTTTTATGCTTCATTAAATACACCGTGCAGGTTTAGGTAAACCCGCAATTTTAGTTGCTTGTTTGGCTGGCCCTTTAGGAAAAAGTTTGTATAAGTACATGCTGTTCCCTTTATCCTCACCGAGTGCTTTAGCCATGGCTTTGACTAACATTCTAATGGCTGGACTAGTGTTATATTCAAGATAAAACTCTCGCACAAAGTTAACAACTTCCCAATGCTGCTCAGTTAATGTGATGTTTTCTTGCTCTGCAATAACATTGGCTAACTCTTTTGACCAAACAGTATGATCTAGCAAATAACCTTGTTTATCAGTGTCTATTGTTTGATTATTAAATTCCAACATGGTTCACCAAGTAATTGATTGTTTTGCAGTTAAACTGAGGGTAACGAACTCATCATAGCTAATTGCTTTGTCGTTCATATTTAATGATATATCTCGAGCTTCTGCATCATCTTTTAAAATATAAAGTGAGTCAGCAAATTGTCTATATTGCCCTTTTGCAAAGCAAGCGTCACCCACGAGTAAAACACTGTCTGTGAGCATAATTAGATTGTCTAAGCTGTGGGTACTGTAGTAATTCAGTGGTTTTGAAAAAATATGTAAAGTACTCATAGGGTCACCACATGCTGCTGATTGTGAATTAACTGTTTTTGGGCATTAAAGTTTACTATGTTTGCCTCAATGAGTAGTTCACTTTTACTTAAACCATAATCAATCAGTGACTTTTCACAAACGTAAATATTTTCAACATCATAGATTTCCAACATTTTAATGTTTTTAAAAAAATCTTTGATACCTAAACTATTTGGCTTTTGGTTTTTTTTAAGCGCTAACACAGCTGGGCCGCTAAACAACCAGCTAATATTTTGATCTACGGCAGCAAAAATAAGGGTCATATCAAGTGCATCGCGGATATGCATGTCATCAAATGGACTTGACTGACTAATTACGAGTACATTAATCATTTAAATTGTATCCATTTATCTGCTTCACTGGCCAGCATGGCAAATTCAGCTAAGCCTGCAACAGCAAATGCGCCGGTATTCTTTATATCTAAGCCTCGCTTTTCAGCCGCAGTAACGCATAACATTAGATTTATATTTTTTTCAGCCAGTTGCTGCCAAAGCGAGGGAGTACTTAACTCATCTGAGGCTAACTCAAAATGAGTTGAAGCATGATAAATAGCATCTTGGTATAAAAATAACGCATCAACGCTATGTCCCTGCGCTAGGCAGGCATGAGCAAACTTAACAATACGTTGAGTGGTATCGTGATCTGATGGTGGAGTATGTAAAGAAAGTACAAAGCGTGCCAAAACTATTCCAATAAAAAAGCCCCAATAAAGGGGCTATTTTAACAGAACTATTTAATTAGTCATTATTTGCGCCAAGTAAGGCAAGTAATGAAGTAAATAGGTTATATACGCTAAGGTATAAAGATACAGTTGCACGGATATAATTTGTTTCGCCGCCGTTAATGATTCTGCTCGTATCGAACAAAATCAGGCCAGACATGATTAATACAACTGCTGCGTTTAGAACCATAAACATTAACGAGCTACCTAAGAAAATATTTACAATACTTGCCACGATAACCACAATTAAGCCTACAGTTAAAAAGCCACCCATGAATGAGAAGTCTTTTTTAGTGTTAAGTGCATAAGCAGATAAACCAAAGAAGATTAACGCCGTAGAACCTAGCGCTTGCATAATTAGCATAGGGCCATTAGGTAATTGTGCGTAGTGATTTAGTAGAGGGCCTAAGCCGGCTCCCATTAATCCTGTAAACGCAAACACCCAAAATACACCAGATGCTGTATCTGCTTTTTTATTTACAACAAAAAGTAGACCAAATGAAACTAGTGTGAATACAAGTCCCATAAAGTAAGGTAATTGCAGTGCCATTGAAATACCGGCAGTGACTGCACTAAATGCAAGTGTCATTGCAAGTAAGAAATAAGTGTTTTTAAGCACTTTGTTTGTTTCAATGGTCGACATTACCGGCTTTGCAGTATTGTACGATTGATTAAACGCCATTGTAGAGCTCCTGTAAGTGAAACTAAGTAGTTCCTGTAATTTAACTAAAATTAGATTACCAACTCTTATATGTTTGGGCAAACCTTTGTAGATCAATAGACAACTAAATTTAAATAAAAGTTCATTTGGCGGTTAGGATTTGCTCTCATTGCTTTATGTTTAAACAAATTAGTTGTTTTTTAATCACTTGAACAAAAAAATGAAAAAAAAGCTTCCAAAAGTCCAAGGGTTTCCCTATTATTCAGGCCGTGCGGAGAGATGGCAGAGTGGTCGAATGCACCGGTCTTGAAAACCGGCAGGGGTTTATAGCCCCTCTAGGGTTCAAATCCCTATCTCTCCACCACCTTATTAAAATAATTATGAGTACACTCTTACTTGTAGTTTATGCACTTTCGGAGAGATGGCAGAGTGGTCGAATGCACCGGTCTTGAAAACCGGCAGGGGTTTATAGCCCCTCTAGGGTTCAAATCCCTATCTCTCCACCATTATCAGATAAGCCCGCGATTTGCGGGCTTTTTTGTGCCTCATATTCGCTATACCTTTTTAAAAACCAAGCATATTCAGTTAAAAAATACGACCATAGTCTCTATTTATAAGCTTTGGCTCTTAGTGCATGCTTAGAAATTAAAGATTTATGTTTTTGTTAAGGATCTTACAATGAAACATCAACTCGCAAAAAGCGTCGCACTTTCATTATTATCTCCCGTTATTATTGGCAGTATGTTGGGGATTTACTACGCATTGACTATGCGTGGTGACGCTGTTTCTATTTTTTTAGGACTATTAATGACCGCTATTGCTAACGCGCACATAGTGGGTTTAACTATGGCCGCGTTTGTAGTGCCGGGTTATTTACTTATGTTTAAGTATTCTAAGGTAAATTATTCTGGAGTATTAACACTGGGCTTGCTGGGTGGCGCTATTTTTAGTTATCTTTTGAGCGCCACTACAGGCGAGATCTTTTTAATCAATAGTGTGATGTCAGGGTTTGCCGCTGGACTGTTTTTATTCGGCCTGCGTAAATCGGTACAAAGTTAATTGCGGAATATTTAATCAAGTGTGTCGTAAAACCATGTAATTTCCTTTTTTTTACCCGCAAAAGGTTTCAATTTTTAGTGACAAAGAGTACCTTTAGCTACTGTATGTTTAATAAGAAGTAGTTTGGTATGCAAAAGCACGATTTTTACCAGTCATTAGTTAAGCAAACTGAATCGCTGATAGGCGGTGAATCAAACATAATTGCCAATATGGCAAATATAAGCGCGCTGTTATTTACCTCTTTAGAAGATGTAAATTGGGCGGGCTTTTATTTTATGGATTCACCATCAGAATTGGTACTTGGTCCATTTCAAGGCAATCCAGCTTGTATTCGTATTCCAGTAGGAAAAGGGGTATGTGGCACTGCTGCGGCGACCGAGCAAACCCAATTAATTTCAGATGTGCATGCTTTTGACGGTCATATAGCCTGTGATGCAGCATCAAATTCTGAGATAGTTGTACCTATCATGAAAAATGGATCTGTATTTGCGGTACTAGACATAGATAGCCCAAGTATTGGCCGATTTGATACTGATGACCAAGCAGGGCTTGAAGCACTTGTAAAATGCTTAGAGGCTAGCCTGTAATGAAAGACTTGCTAAATGTTCAAGACTACCTTTTTGCCGTTCAAGATGTTGGTGATTGGGAAGGGGATGAAGAACATGTAGCGGAAACGCTCAATGATTTGATTCACATGGCATGGGATCGTCTACCTGATGATTTAGACTGTGATTCAATTGATGAAATTATAAATGGTATTTGGGAACATTTACGTGGTGATATGGCTGTGATTGAAGCTGACTTTGAAGAGTTAGCCGATTGGTGTATCCACTATGTTGATTCTGCCCTTGATGAAAAGATGTGATTAAATAGGTTCTAAAATGGAAACCACAAACAAGCTAAAAGATATTAATGAAGTATTGGAGTTCTTATATCAAGAATTTCCACAATGTTTTAAACAAAAAGAGGGCATTCAGCCGCTTAAAGTAGGTATTTTTAAAGATATCGCTGAGCGTATTGAAGGCTCTGAAAAAGTTAGTAAGACACAAGTTCGTCAAGCACTTAGAAAATACACATCTAACTGGCGCTACCTTGAAGCGGTTACTAAATCTGAATTTAGAATCGATCTTGACGGAAATCAAGGCGAAAAAGTTGAGCAAGAGCATATTGACCACGCACAAAAAGCGTTGGAAGAAAGCCGTGCTAAAATGGCAAAGCGTAAAAAGCAGCAACGCCCTCGTCAAGATTCAGAAGCAAAATCTTTCAAAAAGAAACCAGCTAACGCGGCTAAAAATTCATCGGCTGCAGCAAAGCCTGCAAAAGCCGCTGCGCCTAAGCGTTCAGGAAAAGTTGAACCTTTACCAGCAGGCGAGGTCAAGGTTAATAACAAGGTTAAAGTTAAACTTGGCCAAGCACTTGTTAATGCAGTAATCACTGAAGTAAACAAAGACGATGTTCACGTTGAATTAGTGACCGGTATGCAAGTAAAAACCAAAGCCGACAGCTTATACATCATTTAAGTTGCGAAAAAAATTAAGGAGTTGTGTATGAGTAAAAAGTTTACGCTCATTCCGTTAGTTGCTGCGCTGTTTTCAGGTTCATTATTGGCTGCAGTAGAGCCGGTAACATTAGAAGACTTACCTTTGCTCAAGCAAGAAAGTCAGCACGGTACAGCCAGTAAACGAGTGGCTAATCTATTTACTCGTTCGCATTACACACCTGTTCGATTTAACGATGAGCTTTCAAGTAAAGTGTTTGATCGTTACATCGAATCCCTTGATTTTAATAAAAGCGTGTTTTTGAAAAGCGATATTGACTCTTTTGAGCAATATCGTGAGAGTTTCGATAACGCGCTTATTAGCGGCAAGTTAGGCTTTACATTTGATATTTTCAACTTAAGCCTTAAACGTCGTTTTGAACGTTACGAATTTTCGCTTTCACTACTTGAAAATGAAATGACGTTCGACACTGAAGATGAATATTTTTATGACCGTGAAGATGCTCCATGGGCGACCACGCAAGCTGAATTAGATGAAATTTGGCGCGAGCGAGTAAAATATGATGCATTACGGTTAAAAATGACAGGTAAAGATTGGCCTGGCATAAAAGACGTTTTAACCAAGCGTTATAAAAATGCAGAGAAGCGTCTTGTACAATCAAAATCTGAAGATGCATTTCAAATTGTAATGAATTCACTTGCACGTAGTATTGAAGCACATACTTCATACTTATCTCCACGTCGTGCAGAACAGTTCAAAATGGATATGGATCTTGAGCTTGAAGGGATTGGTGCAGTATTAACGCCTGATGAAGACTACACGGTAATTCGTAGTTTAGTGCCTGGAGGCCCGGCAGACAAATCTGAGCAAATTAAAGCCGATGACCGCATTATTGGTGTGGCTCAAGATGGCGAAGAGTTTGTTGATGTAATTGGCTGGCGTTTAGATGATGTGGTTGATTTAATAAAAGGTCCTAAGGGTACTAAAGTGCGTTTGCAATACCTAAAGGGTGCAGATGCTCACGGTACGCCAAAAGTGGTTGAAATTACCCGTGATAAAATTCGTCTAGAAGACAGAGCTGCCAAATCAGAAGTATTTGAAGCCAGTTATTCTGATTTAACCAGCAAAATTGGTGTAATAGAAATCCCTGGTTTTTACAATAACTTATCTAAAGATGTAAAAGTTGAGTTGGCTAAACTCAAAGAACAAAACGTAGACGGAATTATTATTGATTTACGTCAAAATGGCGGCGGTTCATTATATGAAGCTACGCAGTTATCAGGTTTGTTTTTTGATCAAGGTCCAGTAGTACAAATTCATACTTTAAACAACCGTATTGAAGAACAAAAAGACCGTGACGGCATTACTTATTATGATGGCCCACTCACAGTGCTTGTTGATAGATACAGCGCATCCGCGTCTGAAATTTTTGCCGCAGCTATGCAAGATTATGGCCGCGCCGTTATCATTGGTGAGCAAACCTTTGGTAAAGGGACCGTGCAGCAGCATAAAGGTTTAGCGCGTGCTTATGACTTATACGATAATCCATTAGGTAGTGTGCAATATACAATTGCAAAGTTTTACCGCATTAATGGTGGTAGTACACAGCATAAAGGGGTGATCCCAGATATTACGTTCCCATCGGCTATTGACCCTGCTGAGTGGGGGGAAAGTAAGCAAGATAATGCACTACCATGGGATAGCATAGTACAAGCGAAGTATAAGCAAATAGGGCGTTTAAACCCTGTTATAAATGTGCTTGAAAAACAGCACAATGAGCGAATTAAAACTGAACCTGAATTTAATTATGTGTTTGAGGATATCGCTCGTTACAACGAAGAAAAAGATCGTAAAACAATTTCTTTAGTCGAGAAAAAGCGCATTGAAGAAAAAGAAGAAAATGAAGCGCGAGCACTAGCACGCACTAACGAGCGTTTAAAGCGTTTAGGCAAACAACCTGTTGAAAACTTGGATGATGTGCCTGAGGTAATTGAAGAGCTTGACCCATTTCTTGAAGAAGCAGCTCTTATTACGCAAGATTATATCAAATATGGCCGCGTAGCTAAGCGCTAAATTCAGCTTCACTTTGTAAAAAAAAAGGCGCCTAGGCGCCTTTTTTACTATCGATAATTTGCTAAATTGTTATAATCGCGGATTACCAAAAGTTGAGCTAGATCAATAGTGCTCAATAAATGCGCGTACGTGCTAATAAAAATAATCAACATGCATCGAATGTGTGTAGGAGTCTATATTTTGAAGCCAATTGAAGAAAAACCACTAAAAAGTGCCTCGTTTTTTGATGCACTCATTCCAATTGCTGTATTAATTTGTTTATTAGGTGCCGCTGTGTACTTATTTGGTGATGACTCATCGTCAGGTCCCAATCAAATTGCCTTGTTATTTGCAACATTCGCTGCGGCGTTAATTGGTTTAAAAAATGGCTACACATGGAAAAAATTAGAAGATGCAATGATTGAGGGGATCACCTTATCTCTTAGTGCGATTTTAATCTTACTCATGGTAGGGGCATTAATCGGAACTTGGCTATTATCAGGAACCGTTCCGACATTAATTTATTACGGTCTACAAATTATCAATCCCAGCTGGTTTTACGCCGCGAGTTGTTTAATTTGTGGCATTGTAGCAATGAGTATTGGTAGTTCATGGACTACAGCAGCAACTATAGGTGTTGCGTTACTCGGTGTTGCTTCAGGACTGGGTTTAGAGCCGACAGTTACCGCGGGTGCTGTAATATCAGGCGCTTATTTTGGCGATAAGCTTAGTCCATTATCTGAAACCACCAATTTAGCTCCAGCCGTTGCTGGTGCAGACTTGTTTGAACATATTCATCATATGCTTTGGACTACAGTACCTAGCTTTGTAATTGCATTAATCATCTTTGTTTTCATGGGCTTTAACGCGACAGCAGCGGGAGAGGCTGGTCAAATAGACCAAATAACTGCAATTCTTCAGCAAAACTTTAACATTGGCTTAGAAATGTTGGTGCCGTTAATTGTATTACTCGTACTTGCTATTCGAAAAATGCCAGCGTTTCCTGCCATTTCTATTGGTGCTGTCATTGGCGCGGTGTGGGCCATGCTATTTCAATCGGACTTAATTGCTAGCCAAATAGACATGACTCAGGGTGAGTTTGTCGGTTATTTTAAACTGGTTTGGACCACCTTTTTTGATGGCTTCACGATTAACACGGGCGATGCGAAAATGGACTCGTTACTGAGCGGCGGCGGTATGTCTGGCATGCTAACAACCACATGGTTGATCATGACAGCACTGATGTTTGGTGCGATTATGGAAAAAACGGGTCTACTTGATATATTTGTTAAAAGTATTCTAAAAATAGCAAAAAGCACTGGCTCTCTTATCGCCTCCACTATTGCAACGTGTATTGGTACCAATGTTATTGCTGCCGATCAGTATATTGCCATTGTGGTACCTGGGCGGATGTTTAAAGAAGAATACAAAAAGCGTGGCTTAAAGCCTGTTAACTTATCACGTACTCTAGAAGATGGCGGTACAATTACTAGCCCACTGATACCTTGGAATACGTGTGGTGCGTATATGCAAAGTGTTTTATTAATCAATCCGTTTGACTATGCGCTTTATGCTTTCTTTAACCTTATAAATCCTTTCTTAGCCGTGATTTACGCTTACTTAGGAATTAAGATACTACGTATTAAACCTAAACAAACGGCTTAATTTAAGTAGCTCCTTTTATCACTAAAAGGGGCTATTTTTTTGGAGTGAACATGACTGAACTACAAAAACCTCAAGCAGAATATCTAAAAGACTACCAAGCCCCCCATTTTTCAATCGAACACACTGAGCTGACGTTTGATTTACAGCCATTACAAACTCAGGTAAATGCTTTATTAACACTTAAGCGCGTTGGCGATTCAAATGCACCACTGGTATTAGATGGCATTGACTTAACTTTGATCTCATTGTCGGTAGAGGGTGAGGAGCTCACAGATTATAAAATTATAAATCAGCAATTAATCATTAATAATCTACCTGATGAGTGTCAGCTAAGTATAGTGACGCAAACATCACCGCAAACCAATACTTCACTTGAGGGGTTGTACTTATCGGGCGGGGCTTACTGTACCCAATGTGAAGCGCAAGGGTTTAGAAAAATAACCTACTATATGGACCGTCCTGATGTCCTTTCTACTTTTGATGTCACTATAATTGCAGATACAATATTCCCACATTTACTTTCAAATGGTAATCAAGTTGATAGCGGTGAAACGCAAGATGGACGCCATTTTGTAAAATGGCAAGACCCATTCAAAAAGCCTAGCTATTTGTTTGCATTAGTAGCTGGGGACTTTGATGTTTTACACGACAAATACACAACACGTAGTGGTAAAGACGTCACCTTAGCGTTATTTGTTGATAAAGGAAATTTACCAAAAACAGAGCATGCCATGACGTCGCTTAAAAAAGCGATGGCTTGGGATGAAGCTCGCTTTAATTTAGAGTACGACCTTGATATTTACATGATTGTTGCCGTTGATTTTTTCAATATGGGAGCAATGGAAAATAAAGGCTTAAATATTTTCAACAGTAAATGTGTGTTGGCAAATCAAGAAACGGCAACCGATAAAGATTACCACACTATTGAGTCTATTGTTGGCCATGAGTACTTTCATAACTGGACCGGAAATCGTGTAACTTGTCGTGACTGGTTTCAATTGTCTTTAAAAGAAGGCTTGACGGTATTTCGAGATCAAGAATTTAGTAGTGATTTAGGCTCTCGTGCGCTTAATAGAATTGATGCTGTAAAAGTGATGCGTACTCATCAGTTTAGTGAAGATGCCGGTCCTATGGCTCATCCGATACGTCCAGAAAAAGTGATTGAAATGAATAACTTTTACACTGTGACTGTATATGACAAAGGGGCAGAAGTAATTCGCATGATGCATACCCTTTTAGGTGAGCAAAACTTTCAAAAAGGCATGGCTTTGTACTTCGAACGCCATGATGGGCAAGCGGTGACGTGTGATGATTTTGTTGCAGCAATGAGTGATGCATCATCCATTGATTTATCACAATTTAAGCGTTGGTATAATCATTGTGGTACGCCTCGCCTAAACGTAACTAAAAAGTATGATGAAGCTTCGCAAATATTCTCGCTTACCGTAGAGCAGCTTACGCCAGCGAACCAGCCTGATAATGCAATGTTACATATCCCTTTTGCTATTGAGCTTTTAGACTCTCAGGGGCAAAGTATTACATTGCAATACCAAGGGAAGCAGCTTGATAATGTGTTGGATGTAACTAATAGCTCGCAAACATTTTACTTTGATAATATTCACAGTAATCCAACCGCGGTATTGCTCGAAGATTTTTCAGCCCCATGTATTTTAAATCAATCTATTAGTGAAGCGGATTTACTGCATATTATGCGTTTTGCGCGTAGCGATTTTTCACGCTGGGATGCACAACAGCAGTTATTTATTAACGCACTTAAAGCCAATGTTACTTCAGCAAGTAAAACTCCATTGAGTGAGGAGGTGATTGATGCACTTCGCACATTGCTATCTCAACGTGAGGGTGATTTAGCATTGATTGCTGAACTGTTGAAGTTACCAAGTTTTGATACCTTAGCTGCTGAATTTGAAATAATACCGGTAGATCAGATAACGGCAAACATTGAGTTATTTGAACAGCAAATAGCCACACAATTGCACAGTGAGTTTTTAAGTTGTTACCAGGCAATCATTGATGATGGTAGTGTGAGTGCCCAAGCGGTGGCAATACGTGCGCTGAAACAGCTTTGCCTTCATTACTTGGCAAAAACCGACAGTGTTGATGCGGCAAGTTTAATTGAGCAGGCTGCATCTTCAACAAATATGACCAATGTACTCGGTGCATTAAGCAGTGTGGTTAAAGCAGCTCACCCATTGTCAGATCAATTGCTCGAGCATTTTGACGCTCAATGGCGCCATGATGTATTAGTAATGGATAAGTGGTTTGCTTTGCAAGCAATGAACTCTGCTGAAGATGCTATCGAGAAAATAAAAGCCTTGTACTCGCATCCTTGCTTTGATTTTTCGAATCCAAACCGAGTACGTGCATTAGTGGGCAGCTTTTCTCATTTTAATACGGCACAGTTTCATCGTTTAGATGGCAAGGGCTATACATTACTTGGCGATTTATTGATTAAGCTTAATGCGATTAACCCGCAAAATGCATCTCGAATGTTAACGCCGTTTATGTCGTGGCGTCGTTATGACGAAAGGCGTGCAACTGCAATGAGAGCACAATTAGAGCGATTAGCTAATTTAGAAGGTTTAAGCGACGACTTATTTGAAAAGGTTGAAAAAGCCTTACAATAAATCATGATAGAACATTATTTTAGTATGAATTTGAGCTATACAAAGTGCATGGATTATTACCATGGACGGTATAGCTCTATCCAAGTGACAGCTGATAGCGGTAAAACAATTCGTTTTTCCGCTCATTATCTTCGACCTTTTATTTCGAGTTTAGGGATCCGAGGTCGATTTAGACTTATTTTAAGTAATGAAAACAAGTTCATCCGTCTCGAACGAGTAGCCTAGCTATTGTTTTTTATGATATAGATATACACAAATATTGCCTTTTTGTTAATTTCGATTTGTCCTATTGTTAATTTACGTGTATAAATTATCTGGTATGACGTCTTACCAATACGTAACGTCAAACAAATAAAAAACTTATAACTGATTGAAGGCGACCATTTGTAATTTGTTTAATTCGCTTCTATCGTTACGATTACACTAAAAACAATAACTTGATCACACAAAAAATACCCGCGACAGGGGGGAACCAAAATGATAAGAAGATCGCTTTTTGTTAAAAATAAAATAGTACTCGGCTTAACAGCTGCGGCTATCGGTTTATCTGCAGCACAGACACAGGCTGCAACATTTGAGGTAGGTGGTTTTGATATCGCCTTCGATTCTACTTTTTCTTATGGCCAAAGTATTCGTGTTGAAGACCGCGACTTTAACATCATAGGTAAAAGTAATAACCCATCTTTCGATTGGACTGGCTATAACCCAGGTGTCAATCCGATTTATTCATCCCAAGATGTTTGGGCTCAACCGGGCTCTTACTCGAACAATGGCGATGCCGGTGATTTAAACTTTAATAGCGGCGAGTCTTTCTCCAAACTATTAAAGGGCACGCATGACCTTTCAATAAGTAAAGATAACTACGGCTTATTTACCCGTTTTATGTATTTTTATGATTTTGAATTAATGGACGGTGATCGTGCTTATGTGAATCCAACATCAGGGCAAGGCGTAGATCCTTGTGATGATGATGATACTAAAGAGCAAAGTTGTGCAGACCTTCGGTTACTTGATGCCTACGTATGGGCAAACTTTGATTTAAACGATGGTTATAATCCACTGTCAATTCGCTTGGGTCAACAAGTAGTAAACTGGGGTGAAAGTACGTTAATTTCTCATGGTATTAACGTAAATCCGGTGGATATAGACCGTTTGAAAGCTCCAGGGGCTGAACTAAAAGAAGCGTTTATTCCAGTTGGTATGTTGTGGGCATCGCTAGGGCTTACTGAAAACATCACCTTAGAAGGTTTTTATCAGTATCAATGGCATGAAACTCGCCTACCAGCAGCAGGGACTTATTTTTCTACCAATGATTTTGCTGCAGAAAATGGTTATCAACAAAACGTTCAGCTAGGTTTTACCTCAAATCCTGATATTGATTTAGCATTTTTAACCAATAGTTTAAACAATCTAATGGCAACTTATGGCCAAGTGGCTGCGAGCCAAGGTATTGACCCATCAAGCTCAGCTGGCCAAGAGCTATTGGCAAATATGTACTTAGCGTACCCTACCAAGGTCGCGCTAAAAGGCAAAGGCTACGATGGCAAAACAGAGCCAGATGATGGCGGCCAATATGGTTTACGCCTAGGCATGTTCTTACCCGAGTGGAACGATACAGAAGTGGCACTTTACCATGTAAATTACCATAGCCGTCGTCCACTTATTTCAGGTCGCGTATCTAACTTCACGCAAGCATCAATACAACAAGATTTAGCGATGATTGCTACCACAGAAATTACCTCTGATAACGTATCTGATTTAAAAGCATTTGCTAAAGCAACTAACGAGTACCCTGAAGATATTAAACTTTACGGTTTAAGCTTTAACACTTCACTTGGTGAAACAGCGTTTGCTGGTGAGTTTACTTTTCGTGAAGACGAACCGCTACAAATCGATGACGTAGAATTACTTTATGCAGCAATGCCTGAACAATTAGCTATTGCGGGTTTACGTCCTGAGTTTGCAGGTATTTCGCAAATGAGTAAAGGTGATGCTGCAAGTGTTGTCGGCCCTGGTGAATTAGCCAAAGGTTATATTGAGCGCAATACATCACAATTACAGTTTACGGCAACGCATTTATTTGGCCCGTCATTAGGTGCTGATAGTTGGGCTGTGGTGGGTGAAATTGGTGGTGTTCGTATCAACAATATGCCTGAATACGATGAAATGCGCTTGAATGTGTCTGGTACTGGTCGAAGCGGTATCATGCAAGGCCCTGGTAGTTCAGATTACTCTGCATTACACATGGCGTTATCAAATGGCCCTGAGCAAAAATCGTTTGCTACGGCTTCATCGTGGGGCTATCGCCTAATTGCTAAAGGTGACTACTTTAACCTTTACAACGGTATTAACTTTTCACCACGTTTTGTATTTTCGCATGATGTAAATGGTAATACGCCGGATCCAATGTTCTTATTCATTGAAGATCGTAAGTCGCTAGGTGCTACCATGAGCTTTAATTACCAAAATGCATGGTCTTTGGATGTAAGTTACAACTCATTTTGGGGTGGTGGCGACACCAACACTTTCTCTGACCGAGATTACGTTTCTTTTAACTTAAAATATTCTATCTAGGGGTAACATTATTATGATTAAAAAACCTACCCTCATTGCTACAGCGTTTTGTAGTTTGTTTGCCAGTCACGCAGCGCTGGCTAAAATTAGCCCAGAAGAGGCTGCGCGCCTTGGTAAAGACTTAAGCCCAATTGGTGCGGAAAAAGCAGCGAATACTGATGGCTCAATCCCAGCATGGAATGGCGGTATTACTGCTGCTCCAGCAGGTTATGAACCGGGTATGCACCACTTAGACCCTTATGCAACCGATAAAGTATTATTCACTATTGATAAAAGTAATATTGATAAATACAAAGAAAACTTAAGCCCAGGACAAATCGCGTTATTTGAAGCGTACCCAGATACGTTTAAAATGCCAGTGTATGAAACCCGTCGTTCTGCGTCTTTTCCACAATTTGTGTACGATGCAACCAAAAAGTTTGCAACGTCTGCTGAATTAGTTGAAGGCGGAAATGGTATTAAAAGTACAGCTATTGGTATTCCATTTCCAATCCCTAAAACGGGTTTAGAAGCAATTTGGAACCATTTACTTCGTTACCGTGGTCAGTCTATTGAGCGTTTTGGTGGTCAGGCAGCACCGACGGCATCGGGTTCATATAACTATGTTGGTTTTGATGAGCAGTTATTAGTTAAGTATTCAGATCCAAGTGCTACTCCGGCTGAATTACAAGATTCTAATATTTTGTTTAAGTTTAAACAGCAAGTGACAGAGCCAGCCCGTTTGGCAGGGACCGCGTTATTGGTGCATGAAACTATGGATCAAATTTTAACGCCGCGCCAAGCGTGGACGTACAATTCAGGTCAGCGCCGTGTGCGTCGTGCTCCTAATGTAGCATACGATGCACCGGGTACAGCAGCAGATAGCTTACGTACAACTGATGACTTTGATATGTTCAATGGCTCGCCAAATCGTTATAACTGGACGCTAAAAGGTAAGCAAGAGCTTTACATCCCATATAATAGCTACAAGCTTCACAGCGACAAGCTAACTTATGATGATATTTTAAAGCCTGGCCATATCAACCCTGAGCATACACGTTACGAAAAACACCGTGTATGGGTTGTTGAAGCAAACTTAAAAGATGACACCCGTCATATTTACAAAAAACGTGTTTTCTACATTGACGAAGACAGTTGGCAAGTTCATGTTACCGATATTTACGATAGTCGTGACCAACTTTATCGTGTAGCAATGGCTTATGGTCTTAACTACTATGAAGTACCGACACAGTGGAGTACGCTTGAGGTATACCACGATCTTAATTCACGTCGCTACTTAGCCATTGGTCTAGATAACCAAGAAAAGATGTATGACTTTTCTCAGTCATTTAATGACAATGAGTTTACATCGAGCGCTTTACGTCGCGCTGGCAGATAGTATAAAAGCAGGCACCTAGTTTCCTAGGTGCCTTTTTTCTTTCACATCGCGTTTGTCTATTAACGCACAGGTTTTCCTCTTTATAACAGACAAACAAATCCTCAGTTCAAGGCGAATTTAATTTATGAAGTATTTGGTCTATGCCAGCCTGATCCTAAGCGGTGCGAGTTTTGCACAAGACGCACCTCAAAGTGCGATTAGCGCAATTAATGCAGATAAAACACTCCTTACCGATATTACCCAAACTTCAGCAGGGCTTATTGCTGTAGGTAAACATGGGACGGTCATTAAAAGTATTGATGGTAGCGATTGGCAACAAGCGAAATTGGTACCTACACAAGTATTACTAACAGCGGTTGAATTTACTAATGATTCTAATGGCTGGGCATGTGGACATGACGCCACAATTATTAATACCACCGATGGTGGTGAAAACTGGCAGTTACAACAAGCAAAACCAAGTTTAGATAAACCCTGTTTAGATATTTATTTTAAAGATGACTTAAATGGCTATGCGGTTGGCGCTTACGGTATGTTTTATCAAACAAGTGATGGCGGAAAACATTGGCAAAAACGCTTTTTAGATTCACTGTTATTTAGTGAAGATAGAGATTATTTAAATGATTTAAAACAAACCGATCCTGAGGGTTACGAAATAGAAACCTCGTCTATATTACCTCACTTTAATCGCATTGAACCGACTAGTTCGGGTTTAATGCTGGTCGGTGAGATGGGCTTAATGGCAAAAAGTGATGACGATGGCCAAACATGGCAACGTTTAGATGAAATTTACCCTGGTTCATTTTTTGGATTTGCTTCAGATTCATCGCAACAAATTGTTGCGGGGTTACGTGGTAATATTTTCCTAAATAAAACCGACAGTCAGCACTGGCAGCACTTAGACAATGATAAAACAGCTACTGTAAATAGCATCATTAATTATAATAATAAACAATGGCTATTATTGGCTAATAGCGGTGTTATTTTTCACCTTAAAGATGATGTGTTGTCGTACGAGCAGTTGGCTGATGGTAAAGCGATTCTTGATGGCGTGATTGTTAAAGATAAACTGATCATGGCAACAGAAAACGGCATTAAAGTGAAGGAGTTGACCCCTTAATGCAAGCAATTTTAGATTTTTTAGAAAAAGCGATTTTTAGACACCGCTTAGTGGTGCTCATAAGTTTTGTGTTGATCACCTGTTTATTGGTTTTTAAAGCAACGCAGATTCAGCTTGATGCGTCATTTAATAAAAATATTCCGCTTAACCATGATTATATGAAGGTGTACACCAAACATGAAAAACAGTTTGGCGGCGCTAATAGTATTTTAATTTCAGTATGTGATGACAGTGGTGATATTTTTAACCCTGAATTTTTTACTCAATTAAAAGCTGTGCATGACCAACTTTACTTTATTCCAGGAGTAAATCGTCCTTTAGTAAATTCAATATTTTCACCTAGTGCGCGCTTTGTTGAAGTCGTTGAAGACGGCTTTGCTGGCGGGCCTATTATACCAGCCAACTTTAAAGCCGATAAGCAAGGCTTAGGAATTGTTAAAGAGAACATTGAAAAGGCCAAAGTAGTGGGTCGTATGATAGCAAGCGATTATTCGTGTGCTATGGTCACCGCCCAACTGTTGGAGACTGATCCGCAAACACAAGAAAAATTAGACACTCTCGCTTTTGCAAAAAAATTAGAAAGCGAAATTCGTGAGCCTCTAAGTACCGAAAAGATCAGTATTCATATTATTGGTTTTGCAAAAATGGCCGGCGATATAGCCGAGGGCGCAAAAGGGGTTGTATTATTTTTTGCCATTGCAATTGCGTTTACTTTTGTCATGGTATGGCTATTTTGTGGCAGCTTAAAACTTACTATCTTACCGATTGTGTGTTCAATTATTGCGGTAATTTGGCAGTTAGGATTGCTTTCTAGCTTAGGCTTCGGTCTTGATCCTATGTCTATCTTAGTGCCATTTTTAGTCTTCGCTATTGGCGTAAGCCACGGTGTGCAGATGATTAATGCCATTGGTAAAAAGGTTGCTGAAGGTAAGTCTACAGCAATATGTTGCCAATCAAGCTTTAGGGCTTTACTTGTGCCTGGCGGGATTGCGTTGTTATCTGATACGGTTGGCTTTTTAACCCTATTAACCATTGATATCGGTATTATTCGTGAACTTGCTATTACTGCGAGTTTAGGTGTGGCAGTGATTATATTTACTAATCTGATTTTGTTGCCAGTGTGGGCGTCGTATATGCGCTTTGAAAACAGCATCCATATTCAATCAGGTGATGCTAATAAACCGAACATACTCGATGCAATGCGCGATTTGTTGGTTAAAGCAACCGACCCAAAAACAGCAAAAATGATTATTGGTTTCACTCTGGTTTTATTTGCACTGGGCTATTGGCAAGCAGACAAAATGCGTATTGGTGATTTACATGCTGGGGCACCATCATTGCACCAAGATGCACGTTACAACCAAGATACTTTCTTAATATCGGACAAATACACTATTTCTTCGGATATTTTAAAAGTCATCGTGGAAGCATATCCTGCTGCGTGTACCGAGCATGACGTCATGGAGCGTATATCGCGCTTTCAGTATAAGGTTGAAAATTTAGCTGGTGTACAATCAGCGGTCAGCCTAAGCTCAGTGGCACAGTCGGTTAATGCCGGTTATAACGAGGGTAATTTAAAGTGGCAAAGTTTGCCGCGCAATTCTGCCAGTTTAGTGCAGTCAACCTCTCGCGTTGAAACCAGCACAGGGTTATTAAACGGTGATTGTTCAGTAATGCCCGTGATTATATTTTTAGATGATCACAAAGCACAAACTATTGATAACGTGATTGCAAAGGTAAAACAATTTGCTGTCGAAGAGGGCACAGACAAGCTTGCTTTCAAATTGGCATCAGGCCCTGTAGGTGTGATGGCTGCAACGAATGAGTCTGTTTCAGCTGCGCAAATCCCTATGATGCTCTATGTTTATGGGGCGGTCATTATTTTATGCTTACTTAGTTTTAAGAGCGTAAAAGCGACTATTGCAGTGGTATTACCCTTGTACATAGTCTCTACTCTTGCGCAAGCACTTATGGTTCAGCTTGAGATTGGTCTAACTGTTTCAACCTTACCAGTAATTGCTTTGGGCGTAGGTATTGGTGTTGATTACGGTATTTATATTTTGTCATCGATGATGGGGCAGTTAAAACAAAACGTGCCATTGAGTATTGCTTATCGTAATGCATTAGTTGAACGTGGTAGTGCGGTGTTATTTACTGGTATTACATTAGCAATTGGTGTTAGTACGTGGATTTTTTCTGATTTGAAGTTCCAAGTTGATATGGGAATTCTGCTTACCTTCATGTTTTTAGTAAATATGTTGGGTGCTGTATTACTTTTACCTGCAATTGGTAGCTTGCTCTGGACTGACCAGAAAAAATAAGGTGAATAAATTTGCTCCAAAATGGCCAGTAATGGCCATTTATATCTATATTTTGTGAATAGATGACCAAATAGCTGAAATGCTTAAAATGTTTTCATCGAAAAGGCTGTTTATTAGTTTTAAAAGGGTTAGAATTTAACTGACTCCACGCTAATAAATGGCTGTACAAATATTCTGCTAAACTAGCAGTGATAGATTAAGGAACATACAATGACACGAAATGAAGGCCAAGCCTCGGTTATTTTAGATAACGTCTGTAAGCTTATCCAGAAAAAAGTTCGCGCTGATAATGTGTTACTCGTTGAGAAATTCGCCAAAGCCTTGTACAGCAATATGTCTAAAGAGGATTTGGCAAATCGCAACGACAGTGACTTATATGGTGCTGCACTCAGCCTTTGGAATTCGCTAGAAAAAAATACATCAGATGACGCAGTTATTCGCGTTTTCAACCCTGAAGTGGCAAAAGATGGCTGGCAGTCATCACATACCATTGTAGAGATCATTGCTAAAGACATGCCGTTTTTAGTTGACTCTGTACGTATGGCCATGACACGAGAAAACATCGCCTCTCACTTACTTCTTCATAGTCCACTGAAAATTCAACGTGATAAAAACGAAAAAATATCTGGGTTATCAAGCTTAAAAGCAGAGCAAGAATCAACATCAACAAAAACTGTATTCTTTATAGAAATTGACCGTCAAACAGATGCAACTGTTATTGAGTCTTTCAAAAAAGAGCTTGAATCAGTACTTGTTGATGTATCGGTTGCGGTTGAAGATTGGCAGCCTATTCGCGAAAAATTAATCGCGGTAAGCAAAAGCTTGCCAAAAAGCCATAAAGATAAAAATGACAACGAAATAAATGAAACCGTTGAGTTTTTAGATTGGCTAGTAAAAGACAACTTTACATTAATGGGTTATCGCCAATATGAACTTTCGCCAGTTCAGGGAGACTATCAATTAAAAGGTAAAATGGATACCAGCTTAGGGTTAATGAAAAACTCTGATGCTGAGCATACACGTTTGCTTTCTGAGTTACCTGAAGTGGCACGCCAAGAAGCACGCAGTAGTAACCTATTAATTTTAACTAAAACTAATTCATTGTCTCGCGTTCATCGCCCAGCTTACATAGATTATGTGGGTGTAAAACGTTTTGATGACAAAGGCAATGTTATTGGTGAAGATCGTTTTATCGGTTTGTTTTCATCAAACTTTTACAACAATAGCGCTGCTGATGTACCGGTTCTTAAAAGTAAAATTAATCGTATTATGGATATGTGTGACTTCGCTAAAGGGACACATGCATACAAAGCCGTATTAAATATATTAGAAACCTACCCACGTGACGAACTGGTACAAGCTCGTGAGAATGAGTTACTAGAAGTTGCCATGGGCGTGTTGCAAATACAAGAACGCGACATGTGTCGTTTATTTGTTCGTAAAGATGCATATGGCCGTTTTTTATCATGCATGGTTTATGTACCACGTGAGCGTTATAACACAGCGCTTCGCCGCGAAACGCAAGCTATTTTAGCTAACGCATTTAATTCTGACGTTAAAGTCGAATTTACTACCTATTTCTCTGAGTCTACACTGGCGCGTACCCATTACACTGTTCGTGTGACCGACAACAATATTGAATATAACGTGAAAGACATAGAAAACAACCTAATAGAAGCCGCTCGTACTTGGGAAGACAAATTACAATCAGCCTTACTTGAATCTGCTGGTGAGGCCCGTGGTAATGAATTAAACCGTAAATATTGCAATGCCTTTGCACGCTCATACAAAGAAGAAGTATTACCTAGCGCTGCAGTGGTCGATATTGAAAAGCTAGAAATGCTAAGCGATGAGAACAAGTTAGAAATGTTGTTCTATCGTCCACAAGAAGAAGCAAGCAGCAATATTGTGCGTTTAAGCTTATTCCATAAAGATGAGCCAATTCATTTATCTGATGTTATGCCAATGCTTGAAAACTTTGGTCTACGTGTTGTAGGTGAAACACCATACTCGGTTAAAACTAGTGATGGTGGCGTAAATTGGGTCATGGATTTCTCTATGCTAATTGACAGCAAAGGGATGGCTGATTTTGATAAGATCTCTGCACGTTTTCGCGCTGCATTAACCAGTGTATGGGCAAACCGTTTAGAAAACGATGGCTTTAACCGTCTAGTGTTAATGGGTGGTTTAACGGGTCGTGAATCATCAATTTTACGTGCATACGCAAAATACATGCGCCAAATAGGGGTTACTTTCTCGCAAACGTATATTGAAAGTACCTTTGCAAATTACCCGCATATTGCCGCTAAAATTGTTAACTTATTCTCTAAAAAGTTCTCTGTAAAAAGCCCTGCAAGTGCTAAAACACTTGAAAAACTAGGCTTAGAAATTTATGCAGAGTTAGAAAACGTAGCGAACCTTGATGATGATCGTATTATCCGTTTATACGTTGATATGATTGTTGCTACATTACGTACTAACTACTTCCAAAAAGATGCTGAAGGCAAATTTAAGTCGTACATCTCACTTAAAATTCAGCCAAGTTTAATCCCAGAAGTCCCACTACCTGTGCCAGCGTTTGAGATATTTGTTTATTCTCCACGTGTTGAAGGTGTGCATTTACGTTTTGGTAAAGTTGCCCGTGGTGGATTGCGTTGGTCAGATCGTCGTGAAGATTTCCGTACAGAAGTACTTGGCTTAGTAAAAGCGCAACAAGTTAAAAATACCGTGATTGTACCGGTAGGTTCAAAAGGTGGATTTGTATGTAAACAACTACCTAGTGAACGTGAAGCGTTTATTAAAGAAGGCCAAGAATGTTATAAAATCTTCATTCGTGGTTTATTAGATATCACAGACAATATTGACCGTGGTGAAATTGTACCTGCTGTTGATGTTACACGCCATGATGAAGACGATGCGTACCTAGTAGTAGCAGCGGATAAAGGCACAGCAACATTCTCTGATATTGCCAATGGCATCGCAAACGAATATAACTTCTGGCTAGGTGATGCGTTTGCATCAGGTGGTTCAGTAGGTTATGACCATAAGAAGATGGGTATTACGGCTCGTGGTGCATGGGAGTCTGTAAAACGTCATTTCCGTGAAATGGATATTAACTGTCAAACCACAGACTTTACAGCAGTAGCTATCGGGGACATGGCCGGTGACGTATTTGGTAACGGTATGCTGTTATCAAAGCACATTCGCTTGCAAGTGGCGTTTAATCACTTACATATCTTTGTTGATCCAAACCCAGATGCAGCAGCTTCTTATCCAGAGCGCGAACGTTTATTTAATTTACCACGTTCATCATGGGAAGATTACAATAAAGAGCTAATTTCAAGCGGTGGTGGTATTTTCTCGCGTGCTGCTAAGTCTATTACGCTGACCCCTGAAATGAAAAAGATGTTAGGCACTAAAAAAGCTAGCATGACGCCGAATGAATTGATCAAAGCATCATTAATGATGGACCATGATTTATTGTGGAATGGTGGTATAGGGACTTACATTAAGCATTCGAAAGAAACGGATGCAGATGTTGGAGATCGTGCAAATGATGCGCTGCGCATTAATGGTAAAGACCTTGGGGCTAAAGTATTTGGCGAGGGCGGTAACTTAGGTGCAACTCAATTAGGTCGTATTGAATTTGCAGCTCAAGGCGGTCGTGTAAATACTGACTTCATCGATAACGTAGGTGGGGTTGCGTGTTCAGATAACGAAGTAAATATTAAAATTTTACTCAATGGTTTAGTTGCTGAGGGCGACTTAACGCGTAAGCAACGTGATGAGTTACTTTACTCAATGACCGATGAAGTGTCTGAATTAGTACTTAAAGATTGTTATCGTCAAACGCACACTTTGTCGATCACTCAATCTAAAGGGACCTCAACGCTTAAAGAAAAAATTCGCTTTATTCATGCACTTGAAAAAGACGGTAAGCTAGACCGTGCAATTGAGTTTATTCCTACAGATGAAGAGTTAGCAGAGCGCGCCGCTGCAGGTAAAGATTTAACACGCCCTGAGCTATCTGTATTAGTTTCTTACGCGAAAATGGTGCTAAAAGAGTCTTTGGTAACGGATGAAATTACTGAGAATCCATATTACCGTCAGTTATTAGTTAAATCATTCCCGCGCCCATTACGTGAGAAGTTTAATGATGCTATGGATAATCATCCACTACGCAAAGAGATTATTGCCACTAAGTTAGCAAATAATATTGTTAATGATATGGGCTTAAACTTTATGGTGCGAATGAATGAAGAAACCGGTGCAAACGAAGCTGAAATTGCATTGTGTTATTCAATCGCAAGTGAAATTTTCCAAATGCGTGAAACATGGTTATCTATTAGTGATTTAGATAATAAAATACCATCGAACGTACAAACAGAAATGTTATACCAGTTACGTCGTACAGTTCGTCGCGCTACACGTTGGTTCCTTCGTCATCGCACCAAAGCACAATCAATTGAGCAAGCGATTGAAATTTTCTCACCAACATTTGCCGATTTAAGTGAAAACTTAACTAAATACATCGTTAAAACAGAAAGCGATCGTATTGTAAGTGCCCGTGAAGAACTAACACAAAGCGGTGTACCTACAGATATCGCACAGCGCATTGTGTCGTTATCAAGCTTGTTCTCGGTAATGGATTTAACGCAAATTGCTCAAAACTCTAATCGTAAAATCGATATGGTGTCGCACACTTACTTTAAATTAGGTGCGCAAATGGGACTACATTGGTTCTTAGATCAAATCACTAATCAACCGGTTTCTAACCATTGGCAGGCATTAGCGCGTGCATCATATCGTGAAGAGTTAGATTGGCAGCAACGCACCTTGTCAGAAGTGGTATTAAACAGCTTTGAAGGTGAAAGCAGTGATGTAGATGGTCAAATTGAACAATGGATGGATAGTCAAGATCTGTTACTTCAACGTTGGAAGCAAATGTTGACAGAGTTTAAAACATCGCAAAGTCACGATTTTGCTAAGTTCTCAGTGGCATTAAGAGAGCTCATGTTACTTGGTCACAACTGTGATACATCAGCAAAGTAACAAACTGCTAATGATTAAAACTAATCGTTAAACAGTTTTTGTTATATAATACCTCAGCCTTGTCTGAGGTATTTTTTTGTCTACAATTTTAAGAGGATTATATTCATGTTCTACGATTTAGCTCGCCGTTTTATGTTTACCCGTGATGCGGAGTGGGCCCATGATTTTGCTCTTAATAACTTACGTCGCTTTGCTAACACGCCATTAAGTGCTGCATGGTCACAAAGCGTGGCAAATAAACCAGTGAACTTTTTAGGCCTCGAATTTAAAAACCCAGTAGGGCTTGCTGCAGGCCTTGATAAAAATGCGGAGTGTATTGAGGCATTCGCTCAAATGGGTTTTGGCTTTGTAGAAGTGGGTACAGTAACACCGCGTCCTCAAGCGGGGAACGATAAGCCGCGGATATTCAGGTTGCCGCAGTCAAATGCGATTATTAATCGTATGGGCTTTAATAACAAAGGTGTTGATAATTTAGTTAACAATGTTAAAGCAGCTAAATACGATGGTATTTTAGGTATCAATATTGGTAAAAATAAAGATACACCAAATGAGCAGGGCAAAGATGATTACATTCACTGTATGCGTAAAGTGTTTGAGCATGCATCATACATCACTGTAAACATTTCATCACCCAACACCCCAGGCTTACGAGACCTGCAATATGGCGCAGCATTAGATGACTTATTACAAAGCTTGAAAAACGAACAGCTTGATTTAATTGCCAAGCATAATAAGCATGTGCCTATGTTGGTGAAAATTGCGCCAGACCTAGATCCAATTCAAATTGAACAAGTGAGCGAGTCACTGTTAAATAATAAAATTGATGGTGTTATAGCCACAAATACCACCTTAGAGCGTAGCTTAGTGCAAGGTCAGCAGTATGCTGATGAGGCAGGCGGTTTATCAGGAGCGCCAGTTAGGGAGCGTTCCACCCATGTTGTTTCTGAACTCAAGCGTTTAACAAACAATCAGTTACCTATTATTGGTGTGGGTGGTATTGATGATGCTAAATCAGCAAAAGAAAAATTTAATGCGGGTGCAGATTTAGTTCAAGTTTATACCGGTTTTATATACAAAGGACCGCAATTGGTCAAGTCGATCATTAACGACTTATAAGGATCAGTTATGTAAGCTTTTGATCGTTCGATAAATGTTCTAAAAAGACGTTTTAAAAATGGTCAAAAGCAGCTATACTCTAAGCTTATTGTCTTATTTTATTTTTTAAGTACTAAGTAGGGAGGAGCAAATGTTACAAGCGTCAAAGCAATGGCAGTGGATAGCGTGTGCTGAAAAAAACCGCTTACTGCTTGATTTAAATGACGATATGCAACTTTGTACACCTTATAAGCTTAGACAGCTCACCGATTGTGCTTTTGAAAACCCATACTTCAGCCTTGAAGATGCAGCCTTTTATGAGCAAGTTTATTATTACCTTGCGCAGTTTAATTTATGGAATCCTGCCCAGTTATGCCAAATAGCGCTCAATGCAACGGCAGTTAAATTTCAATTAAAACCAGTGTTGGCAAAAAGTTGGTTTTTCAAACCGTATACTGGTAGTACACCTAGTACTGAAGCGGTTATTAATTTAAGCTCAGAATCACAAACTGGCGAGTTTTTAATTATAGAGCATTGTCCAGATGCTTCTGTGTGCATTAATTTAAGCGAAACCTTTGCACTAGATGACAATCTATCACTTGCCCAGTTTGAAGTTATCCGCGTTTTAAACAACCGAGTTCACCCCTTAATTACCTCACAGTACGATAGCCAAACAGCTTAGCCTAATTTAGTCTTTGAGGCTTGTTTAAGGCGTATTTGTACGCAAACCTATGTTATAATCCCGCGCAATTAGCTATTAAGGGTTTTTACTTTGCAATTTATCGCACTTACTTCTATCGGAATCGAAAATTTATTGGTTGATGAACTTACAGAACTTGGCGCTACGGTGTCAAAGCAAACTGTGGGTTCTGTTCGCTTTGAGGCTGACTCATTGCTAGCGCAAAAAGTGTGTTTATCTACACGCTTTGCTACGCGTGTACTTATGCTTATTGAAGAAAAAGAAGGCGTAAATGACAAAGACAGCTTGTACAAATTTGCACGCTTACAACCTTGGCAAGAATGGTTTGGCCCAACACAAACTTTTGCTGTTGATTTTAATGGCACAAACGATTCACTTAAAAATACCCAGTTTTCTGGTTTAGTAATTAAAGATGCGATTGTTGATTACTTTAACGATTTATTTGAACAGCGACCAAATGTAGATAAGCAAGATGCCAATGTGCGAGTGGTTGCACGTTTAAATCGTCATGGCGTTTCACTTTATATTGATTACTCAGGGCCGCGTTTATCAGAGCGTGGTTACCGTCAAGGTCAAGGCAAAGCACCCATAAAAGAGCATTTAGCTGCGGCAATAATAAAACGTAGTGGCTGGCTCGAAAATGTCAATCAACCACTATTCGATCCATGTTGTGGTGCCGGCACTATTTTAATAGAAGCGGCTGGAATGGCACGTAATGAAGCGCCTGGATTATTCCGTGAAGGATTCGCGTTTGAGCGTTTGCCTAGCTTTAGAGTGGCAAAATTCAAAGAACTTAAAGAGCAACTTTTAGCGAATATTACTGATCCTAAATTATGGTTAATTGGCCATGATTACGATGCACAAGTACTTGATAAAGCGATTGCTAATGCGCAGCGTGCAGAGCTTGATACGGTGATTAAATTTAAGCAAAGCGATGCGACAAAACTGACGAGCGTTGCAAAATTGCCGGGTGTTGTTATTTCTAACTTACCTTATGGTGAGCGTATTGGTTCTATGGCTGAACTTGTAAACTTGCATCGTAGCTTAGGTGTTGGTTTTAAAAAGCACTTTAATCATTGGAAACTCGCTCTACTGGGCATGGATGAAAGCCTGTTTAAATTACTTAAATTAGTGAAGCAAAAACGCTATAAATTTAAAAATGGCCCCCTTGATGTTGAATTAAACCTGTATCAGCTTGATGACAAGCAAGTCAGCCTTACCTCTGATGACAAACCCGCTTTAAACTTCGAAGGCTCGATGGCATTTGCTAATCGCCTGAAAAAGAACAAGCAAGGCTTAAAAAATTGGCTTAAGCAAAATCAAGTCCATGCGTATCGTGTTTACGATGCAGATATTCCTGAATACAACGTTGCGGTTGATATTTATGGTGATTCAGCGGTTATTTTTGAATACGCAGCACCGAAAGAGATTGATGAAAAAACCTCTGAGAAGCGTTTACAAGATGTTATTAGCTTGACAGCACAACAACTTGATATTGCACCTGAAAACATTGCTGTAAAAGTACGTAAAAAGCAAAAAGGTGAAGAGCAATATACACCCATGGCTAAGCAAAATAGAACCATGGTAGTAGAAGAGTTTGGTGCTATGTTTAAAGTTAATTTATTTGACTACTTAGACACGGGGCTATTTTTAGATCATCGCCTTGCACGTCGTTATATTCAAGAAAACGCAAAAGATAAGCGCTTTTTGAACCTGTTTGCATACACAGGAACCGCCTCAGTTCATGCAGCCATTGGTGGCGCAAAAGCGATTACTACCGTTGATTTATCTAAAACCTACTTAAAGTGGGGTCAAGATAACTTTGCGCTTAACGATATTAGCAATACACGTTATCGTTTTGAGCAAGCAGATTGTTTAAAATGGCTAGAGTATGCACAAGGGCAGTATGACCTGATCTTTTTAGATCCGCCTACTTTTTCAAATTCTAAACGAATGAAAGACGCGTTTGATGTGCAAAACGACCACATTAAGCTGTTAACTTGGGTTAAAAAAATATTGAGCCCATCGGGTACGCTAATATTCTCTAATAATAAACGCGGTTTTGTAATGGATGAAGTTGGCTTGATGGGGTTAGGGTTAAAAGCAGAAAATATTTCTGAAAAAACCTTATCTCCTGACTTTAAACGAAATAAAAAAATTCATAATAGCTGGTTAATTAAACATGGCTAAGTGGATTTTATATCACACCGACGGCTGCCACTTGTGCGAGCAAGCAGAGCAGCTGTTAAAACCGTTACTTTCATCAACCGATGAATTACAACTTATTGATATTATGAGCAATGACGCATTAATTTTAGAGTATCAAATAAGCATTCCGGTTTTAAAAAATCAACAAGGCCAACAATTATTTTGGCCTTTTACTGCACCTCAGGCGCAGCAGTTTTTAGCGCAAGCAGAATAAGAGTAAAGATTAACTATGGATTTAATTAGAATTTCAAAAGCACAATTAGCTTACGGTACACACCCATTACTTGATAATGCAGATGCAGTAATAGAAAGTGGCGAACGTGTGTGTATTGTAGGTCGCAATGGTGCAGGTAAATCAACGCTTTTAAAAGTACTCGACGGTCAAGTAATACTTGACGATGGCGAAATAAACCAAGTTGGTAGCTTAAAAATATCGCGTTTAGAGCAAGATCCACCTAAAGGGGCTAGCGGCACTGTATTTGATTACGTTGCCCAAGGTATGCCCGAAATTGCTAATTTACTTATTGACTTTCATCATGTAAGCACACAATTGCAAACAGATTGCACTGATCAACTATTAAATAAATTAGAGCGTTTATCTAATAAATTAGAGGCGGCAGATGGCTGGCGTTTTGATAGCCGAATTCAACTTGTACTTACTCAATTAGAGCTAACTCCTGATGCGAAACTTGAGTCGCTCTCAGGTGGTTGGTTACGTAAAGTTGCATTAGCGCGTGCTTTAGTGAGTGAGCCTGATTTATTACTGCTCGATGAGCCTACTAACCACTTGGATATGACAAGTGTAATGTGGTTAGAGCAATTCCTAAAAGAATTTAAAGGCGGTATTGTATTTATATCGCATGACCGTGCATTTATTCGAGCTGTTGCTACACGTATTTTAGATTTAGATCGCGGTAAACTAATTTCTTATCCTGGTGATTATGCAACTTACTTAGAACAAAAAGCGCATGATTTAAAAGTAGAAGAAACACAAAATGCATTGTTTGATAAACGCTTAGCGGAAGAAGAAGCATGGATCCGCCAAGGTGTTAAAGCCCGTCGAACCCGTAATGAAGGCCGTGTTCGTGAGCTGAAACAATTACGTAATGAACGTAAACAACGTGTGGAACAAGTAGGTAAAACTGATTTCAATATCGAAACAGCGGATCGTTCAGGTAAACTAGTATTTGAAGCTAAACACTTAAATCATGCATTTAAAGACAAAGTGATAGCTGATGATTTCTCTACCTTAGTGATGCGTGGCGATCGTATTGGTTTGGTGGGGCCTAATGGTATTGGTAAAACAACGCTATTAAAATTATTGTTTGGTGATTTAAAAGCAGACAGTGGTGAAATAAAGCAAGGTGTTAACTTAGAGTTTGCATATTTCGATCAGTACCGTGAGAAGCTTGATGAAGAAGCGACCGTTCAAGATAACGTTGCTGAAGGTAAGCAAGAAGTGATGATGGGCGGACGCTCACGTCACGTGTTAGGCTATTTACAAGACTTTTTATTTCCGCCAGCACGTGCTCGTACACCGGTAAAAGCACTTTCAGGTGGTGAGAAAAACAGGTTGTTATTAGCCAAGTTATTTTTGAAACCTTCAAATATATTAGTGCTCGATGAGCCTACCAATGACTTAGATATAGAAACATTAGAGCTACTTGAAGATATTATTAACCAATATCAAGGTACTGTGCTTATAGTAAGTCACGACCGAGAGTTTATTGATAATACCTGTTCGAGTGTTTGGGCATTTGAAGGTAACGGCAAAGTTACTGATATAGTTGGTGGCTACAGTGATTATGAAGCTTATACCAACTATTTGGCGGAGCAGCACGAAGAGTTGCAAAAGCAGCCAGTCAAAAAAGTTGAAAAAACAGAGCCAACGCCAGTTAAAAGCAATAACAAAGCAAATAAACTCTCTTACAAATTAAAACTTGAACTAGAGCAACTACCTAATAAAATGGAGCAACTTGAAGCTGAACTTGAAAAACAACAAGAACGAGTAAGTCATGAAGATTTTTTCAAGCAAGACAGTGATATAACAGCCAAGGAATTGAACCATTTAGCCCAACTTGAGTCTGACCTTGAAGCCGCTTTTGAGCGTTGGGAAGAACTTGAAGAATTAAAGAATCAGTAGTAAGGAATAAAATGAAATATAAATTACTCGCGGCCAGTGTTTTAGCCACACTGAGTACATCAGCATTAAGTGCAACGTACCAGTTAACCGAATTAGGTGACTTTGAAGCTGCCAAACATACTTATGTTACTGATGTGAGTGAAAACGGCCATATTATAGGTCAAGCTAACGGATTGTTTAACCTACCTATTGATATTAGTTATATCGACTTTACAGATAATATAATAAAGAGCGCATACGACACCGAAGTTAAAAGGTTTGAAAACATTGATAAAGAAATAACCTTTACCCTCGATGATATAGAAAATAATGATGCTGTTTACACTAATGCTGACGCACATACTTTTATGGTTGGCTTTCTATCTTCTCGGTCTGAAGATTTTGAATATCAAAAAATCAGTTCGCTTATTGCTACAAGCTATAATAACGGTTTAATAACTGAGCAGTCTCTTTTCGATGAATCTTCACTTGATTATGATGGGCTAACTCGATCAGTAAGTAACTTTTATACAGGTGTAGCGCAAGACGGTACTACGGTTGGTTGGGGAAGTGCAGCATTTGATAAAGTGAGCTTTACACCAGATGGCGAAACTGATGAAGAAACGTGGTTTACTCGTGAGTTTATAGAGCGCGGAATTTTAATCTCTGCTGGTGGTGTTGAAGTGCCGCTTTTACCAGAATTTACTGAACACGGTGGGACTAGTAAAGCATCTGATATTGTTGCCACTGACACTGGTTACATTGTTGTTGGTAATGTATCGGTCAGTATTCCTGCTGAGAGACAAACCACAATTACAGACAATTGTGATGGCCTTGATGAGCCAGTTATGGCTTGTATAGAGTTAATTAATTCTCGAAATACGCGAGGTGTGTTTAATAAAACAGCGGTTAAATGGACTCTAGACAGCACTTATAATGTGACTTCAACAGAGTTGCTAGGTTTAGCGCTTACTCCGGAAGAAGATGAAGACAGAACTCCATTTAATAGTATTGCATTAGCTGTGAATAGTAATGGTATTGCTGTAGGGTCTTCAGATACCCGAGATATTGACAACGATAATAGAATCTACAGTATGCCAACTTATTTTAAAGACGGTGAGGTAGTTGACTTTATAAACCAGCAAGATGATTGGGAAGGAGGTAAAGCATTTGCAATCAATGATAATGACATTATTGCAGGTTATGCTACTAAACGCATTGAAGGCTCTTTAAGAAACAAACTCTTTTACCACGATATAAATACAAACAAGACGGTGTTTCCTGAAGATTATTTTATTAGCTCAAGCTCATATGCAAATGATATTAATAATCAAGGTTATATTGTAGGCGAAGGTGATGTTGGTGATACAGCGAGTACAAGGCGTTCAGAAGCGTTTATTTATAAAATTGGTGATGACAAAATCACTAATCTAAATAATCTACTACCATGTTTTGACAGTGATGGTGAAAGTAGCTTTAGTTATAAAATGGTAGAGGCGAAATCAATCAACGAAAATAATGAAGTATTTGGTGTGGCAACTAAAACGGTTGAAAAATTAGACTCACTAGGTGAGGTCATAACCGACATAAATGGTAACATTCAATATGAAAGTGTTGCTGTTGCAGTAAAACTTTCACCGATTGCTAATGGTGAAGTTGAAAATTGTAAAGCCCCAGATGCAGAGTTTTATGAACGTAGCTCAGCCAGCTTCTCATGGTTTGGTTTATTACTGCTACCTTTAGTTGGATTAAGACGCGTTTTTCGTTTCTAAGTACTACTATTCGTTTATAAAAAAACCAACTTGTTAAGTTGGTTTTTTTTTGTCTATAGTAATATTAACAGAAGTACTTGATGAAGTAGTCGCTAGTTATTTCTAGATATCCAAGCTTTTCTTACTGAGCGACGCCAAATTAAATCAATACCAAAATAGCCAATAACACTGGCAATAGATGCGCACACAAGCGAACCCACTAAAAAAGCAGGGCCAATGGTAGTAAGGCTTTCTATAAACCACGCCCAACTAGCCTCAAACGCAAAATGCTGCTCAGGTTGATTTAGTACTAATGTACCAACCAAGTATGAGCCGTAAAAAATAGGTGGCATTGTAAGTGGGTTGGTGATCCACACCAAAGCAACAGAAATAGGCAAATTAACTCTTAAGATTATGGCTGCGGCAGCTGCTAGCACCATTTGAAAAGGAACAGGGATGAATGCAAAAAAAAGTCCAACGGCAAAGGCACCGCGTGCTGAGCGTCGATTTAAATGCCAAAGGTTAGCATCATGTAAAAGACGACCAAATATCCTTAGTGATTTGTGATGTCTAATTTTATTTGGATCAGGTAAAAACCGTTGGATCGTTTTTTTAGCCATTTAAAGCAACCATTTACGTCTGTGTGGATGAGTCTTGGGTTTGTTATCGGTGTCGTTATTACCGTATTTTATTATCAAACCCTTGAGTTTACAGTTATCACAATTTCAATCCTTATTGTGAGCACGTATTTTAAGCCGTTTTTAACTGTATTGTTAGGCTTTATTTGCGGTATTTGCTGTGTAGCCGCACATTTTATCTTGTTTTATTCATTTGAGTTACCTGAACAGCACAAAAAATATGCTTATTCTGTCGGTGTGGTGGTCGAAGAGGTTATCTCTGCTACGCCTCCCCAATATATAAAAGCTAAAATAACCCATTTAGAAGATAGTGAATATAGTCACTTTAGGGCACCTTATGCCTTATTAAGTATCAATTTTGCACAACCAATTAAATCTGGTGATACTTTTAATGCCCAAGTGAGACTGAATAATTATAGAACTATTAAAAATTTTACTGTTTTTGATAATCAGCTTTATGCTTTTACACAAAAGATAGCCTTTAAAGGTACAGTGCTCAATAAGCAGCTTAATATTAAAAGCTCTCAAAAAAATAATACCGTGTCAGCTTATAGAGCCTATGTAAAAAAGCTGGTAAATAATGCTGAGCTTAAATGGCTATATTATACACTTTTAACCGGCGATAAGTCATTGATGACATTCGAGCAAAAGCGGTTAATGCAGAGTCTTGGGTTAAGTCACTTATTAGCCATTTCTGGGTTGCATATCTCTTTAGTGTTTGGTTTTTGTTATTTTGTTACACGTTTTTGTCTTAAGTTGGTTAAACCTGAACTAAATCAAGGCATAAATGTTTCTATTGTTTATAGCGCTGTCGGCTTTGTAGTGGCATTCATATATGTTTACTTGAGTGATTTTATCATCTCCGCAACTCGCGCTTTAATTATGCTGGGTTGTTATTTGTTGCTTTATTACTTGGCAAAGCAATCATTGAGATGGCGCAGTATTTTATATGCGTTGGTTATTATTTTAGCGGTTAATCCATTTAGTGTACTAAATCCAGGTCTTTACTTTTCGTTTTTAGCGGTATGTATTATTTTTATGGTTTTAAAGCAGTTTCCACTTCGGGGTCACTCACTACTGTCCAATATGCGAACATTATTTATTATTCAACTGGGATTATTTATTGGCTTATTACCCCTGTCATTATACTTTTTCAATGGCGTGAGTTTAGTGGGTTTAGTTTTAAATCTTGTGGCTATTCCCATTTTATCTTTTGTATTAATGCCTGCTTTATTTTTAAGCGTGTTGCTGGGGTTATTAACCGATTGGCATGCATTTATTGTGTTATATGATTTTCCACTGACCAACTTGTATCAAATGTTGCAGGCAATACCTCAGCAGATACGTTGGCTTAATGTAGGACAGGTAAGTATAACCACCGTGGTGCTGCTTTATAGTGTTGTACCCTTACTTTATTTTATTGAGCTTCGCTTACTAGCCTGCATTCCGATTTTGACTTTGCTTTTTAACTATTACTTTACGCAAACCAGCCTTTGGCAGTTAAACGTATTTGATGTAGGCCACGGTTTAATGGTACTGATAGAAAAAGATAAACATGCGTTTATTTATGATTTTGGCCCGAGTTATTTTAATCGCTTTAGTCGTGTCACTAGTGTTTTACTACCCTATATTAATGCTCATAACCTAACAGTAACTAACTCGATTGTAAGCCATCAAGATAACGACCATGCAGGAGGCGTTGCGCACTTTAAAAAAGCCGGTTATGCATGGAGCTTGGATTATTTTCATCCAAGTGGTGTATATAAAGACTGCATAGCGACAAAAATAGACTTTCAAGGCTTGAGTATTCAAACCTTTTCAAAAGATGAGTTTAATAACCGTAATGATAATTCCTGTGTTGTTAAAGTCTCAAGTGCAAACCATAGTGTGCTTCTCACTGGTGATATATCAAAGGCGAGGGAGTCTAAATTAATTAAACAAGGGCATGATTTACAAAGTACCGTTTTGTTAAGTCCTCATCACGGCAGTGATAGCTCTTCCAGTGTCGAGTTTATCGAGGCCGTAAACCCAACACTTGTGATTCATTCAAGTGCGTATCAAGGCCAGTGGCAATTTCCAAGTAAAGCGGTAGTTAAGCGTTACAATAAAATAAACGCCAAACAATATAGCACCGGTGATGTAGGACAAATTCGGGTTGATTTTTATGCTAAACACTTAGAGCTGAGTACCGCAAGAGGGGCGGAAAGTTATTGGTTTATCAAAGATTGACGTTTTGTTTTGCTGTTGCTAAGGATACAATAGGGGCTGTTACTGGTTTTAGAGAGTGTTATGGAACAAAGTACTACACAAATATATAAACGGCTTGTTTCTTACGTTGGCGCTTATAAGTCGATTGCCATCGTCGCGATTATAGGAATGATAGGTTATTCAGGTATGGATGCATTATTCATTCAACTGATGAAGCCGTTTATCGATGAAGGTTTAAACGAGCGTAACAGCCAGGTACTTACTTATGCGCCATTTGTGGTTATTGCGCTGGTTATCGGGCGTGGCGTATTTAACTTTATGTCATCTTACTGTTTAAGCTATGTAGGCTCACAAGTCGTGAGGGCGCTGCGCCAAGAATTGTTTGAACACATTTTACACTTACCGGTATCGTTTCATGATAAAAACTCAACCGGCGATTTGATTTCTAAAATCACCTTTGACACCGAGCAAGTTCAACAAGCAATCACCAAAGCACTGCTTATTGTTGTGCGTGAAGGCGCTTTTGTGGTGTTTTTACTCGCTGTGATGTTTTATACCAGTTGGCAGTTGTCGTTAATCTTTTTAGTTATTATCCCGCTTGTGGCTATCATAGTAGCTGTGGTGTCTAAACGCTTTCGTCATATCTCGAAAAATATTCAGTCAGCGATGGGACAAGTTACCCGTAGTTCAGAACAAATGCTCAGTGGTCACAAAGTGATCCATGGCTTTGGTGGGCAAACACAAGAAATTGATCAATTTTCTAAAATTAATAATCATAACCGCCAACAACGTATCAAGATGGATGCGACTAAAGCGCTAAGTGTCTCTATGATTCAAATTTTGGCTGCTAGTGCTATGGCTGTTATTTTATGGGTTGTGTCGATGCCCTCTATGATAGACAGCATTAGCTCTGGGGATTTTGTCGTACTCATCTCCTCGATGATGATGTTACTACGCCCATTAAAGCAACTTGCCAATGTAAACAGTGATCTACAGCGAGGTATTTCAGCTGCTCAGAGTGTTTTTTTAGTGTTAGATGAAGAAATTGAAAAAGACACGGGCACCTTTTCGGTTGATAAGGTAAAAGGGCATATTGAGGTGAAAAATGTGACCTTTAAATACCCAACCAAGGATGAAGCCGTGCTTAACGATTTATCACTGAACATAAAAGCCGGTGAGAGTATTGCCCTTGTTGGCCGCTCTGGCTCGGGTAAATCGACTATTTCTAACTTGTTACCCCGATATTATGACTTAGAAGCGCCAAGCGAAATTTTACTCGATGGCATTGCTCTTAATGAATATAAGCTTACTGATCTTCGCCGTCAATTTGCGTTAGTGTCGCAACAAGTGGTGCTATTTAATGACACGATTGCCAATAATATTTGTTATGGTTTACAACGCGAAATCTCTATCGAAGAGCTTCATGACGTTGCAAAACAAGCCCATGTGTGGGAGTTTGTAAAAGACTTACCTGAGCAACTTAACACTATGGTTGGCGAGAATGGGGTAATGCTTTCAGGCGGGCAACGTCAACGTATTGCGATTGCCCGTGCTATTTTAAAAGACGCGCCTATTTTAATTTTAGATGAAGCGACCTCGGCCTTGGATACTGAGTCTGAAAAGCTTATCCAACATGCTCTTGATATATTAATGAAAGATAAAACCTCCATTGTTATCGCTCATAGGCTATCGACTATTGAAAATAGTGACCGTATCTATGTGATTGATAACGGTAAAGTGATAGAAAGTGGTACGCATACTGAATTACTGACTAACGATGGTACCTACTCAGCTCTTTGTAAAATGCAGTTTGGTGAGCAGGGGTGAGTAAAATAGAGCAAAGCTGGTACAAACCTTTTAGCTTAATTACCTTATTGTTATTACCACTGTCAGCTATTTTTGGCTGTGTTGCTCTAGTGCGCAAATATTTCTACGAAGTGGGTGTTTTTAAGCCATTTGTTAGTAATACTCCAGTAATTGTTGTTGGCAATATAAGTGTTGGCGGCAATGGTAAGACTCCATTTGTATTGTGGCTACATGATTACTTAACCGCTCAAGGCTTATCTGTTGGTTTAATTAGTCGCGGCTATGGTGGGCAAGCAGCCCATTACCCATTATTAGTAACTGCCAATACGACGACTTTAGAAGCAGGGGATGAGCCGGTACTTTTATTTAACCGTTTACAATGTCCGTTAGTTGTGGGGCCAAATAGACAGCAGAATATAGAAATGCTCAATCATCAGTTTCAGCTTGATGTAATTATTTCTGATGATGGCATGCAACACTACAAAATGGCACGCAGTATTGAATGTTGTATTGTTGATAGCGAAAGAAAATTTGGTAATGGTTTTTTAATGCCAGCAGGACCACTTCGCGAAACGGTTTCTCGTTTAAACAGTGTTGATTTAGTCATTGAAAATGGTTCTGAACATGAATTTAGCTATCGCTTGCAGCCATCAATTATTAAACGTGTTGCTGATAATACTGAGATAACAACGGCTATAGAAACAGCGCATGCTGTAAGTGCAATCGGTAACCCTCAGCGCTTTGAAGCATCATTAAAAGCACAAGGTATAGCGTTGTTATCAACACATCATTTTCGCGACCATTATGCTTATACCGCCAATGACTTTGCTCAATTTGGTGAGGACTGTATATTAATGACAGAAAAAGATGCAGTTAAGTGTCGTGACTTTGCTAAGCCAAATTGGTATTACTTGCCGGTTGACGCTCAACCAACTGCAGCAGTAATAAACACATTAAATTTATTATTAAAAGAAAAAGGGATCCACCATGGCCTTTGATACAAAATTACTCGAAATTATTGCTTGCCCTGTGTGTAAAGGTAAGTTGCGCTTTGATAAAGAAAACCAAGAGCTGATCAGCACAGCAGCAAAACTAGCTTACCCGGTACGTGATGATATTCCTGTACTACTTGAAAATGAAGCCCGTGAATTGACCCTTGAAGAGGTAGAAAAGTGGAATTCGTAGTTGTTATCCCTGCGCGTTACGCTTCTACTCGTTTACCAGGTAAACCACTTGCTGATATTTGTGGCAAACCAATGATACAGCATGTGTATGAAAAAGCCTGTTTGTCAGGAGCCAGCAAGGTGGTTATTGCTACCGACCATCAAAGAGTGTTTGATGCTGCTAAACGTTTTACTAGTAATGTTTTGATGACACGTGAAGATCACCAATCAGGCACAGAGCGCTTAGCCGAAGTAGTGGATTTACTTAATTTAGCCGATGATACTATCGTGGTAAATGTACAAGGTGATGAACCTTTGCTGTCGCCTGATAACGTATCACAAGTGGCAACATTATTAGCGCAATCAACGGCACCAATGGCAACCTTAAGCGTTGCTATTGAAGAGCGTGATGAAGTGTTTAATCCTAATGCGGTTAAAGTTGTCAGTGATATAAATAAAAATGCTTTGTACTTTTCAAGAGCGAGTATCCCATTTGATAGAAGCGCCATGATGGCTGAGCAGCAACCACTTAATTTAGCGCCTTTTCAACGCCATGTGGGTATTTACGCGTATCGCGCAGGGTTTATAAAGCAATATATTGAATTAAGTGTTTCGCCATTAGAACTTCTTGAGTCGTTAGAGCAGTTACGTGTGCTATACCATGGTTATGCAATTAAAATAGAACAAGCTTTAGTGACCCCTCATGCAGGAGTAGATACACCAGAGGATTTAGCTAAAGTGGTTGCCCATATTCAAAGTAAACTCGCGTGAATAAACCACAAACGCCTGTATTAATAGTGCAGTACACGCATGATGATTTTTACATCATAAATAAACCGGCAGGCCTAAATTTTCATTCTGAAGAGGGCCCCGGTTTTGTGGTAAGTGCTGAACAGCAGTTAAATGAAAAACTATTTGCGGTACACCGTTTAGATAAGGTCACTTCAGGCTTGATTATACTCGCACGGAACAAGGCTGCTGCAGCTGAGTTTACGCAGTTATTTACCCAGCATGCTATTAACAAGTTTTATTTAGCGGTCAGTGATACCAAGCCTAAAAAAAAGCAAGGCTGGGTTAAAGGTGATATGGCTAAGTCTCGCCGTGGCACGTATAAATTATTAAACTCACAGAGTAACCCCGCTATTACGCGTTTTTATTCGTTTAGCTTTAAAAGCGGATTTAGAGCTTACTTATTGAAACCATATTCAGGAAAAACTCACCAGCTTAGGGTGGCATTAAAGAGTATAGGTGCCGCTATATTAGGCGATGCTAGTTATTCTGGGAGTGCCGCTGATCGCACCTATTTGCATGCATTTGCGCTGGACTTTGAGTGGGCTGGGGAACAAATACAACACACTCTGTTGCCAGAGTGTGGAGTGGAATATGCGCAATTAATAAAACATCAAGATTTTGATTCTTGGCAAACGCCTTGGAAATTGGATTGGTAAATGAGTGAACAAGTAACTGATATCCGCTTTGGTGGTATTAAACGACTATATGGTCAACAGCAATTTGAATGGTTACAACAGGCACATTTCTGTGTTGTTGGTATAGGTGGCGTTGGCAGCTGGACTGCAGAGGCATTAGCGCGCACCGGCGTGGGCAAAATTACTCTAATAGATTTAGATGATATATGCGCAACCAATGTTAATCGTCAAATTCATGCGTTAACAGGCACGATAGGGGAAGCAAAAGTGGATGCCATGAAGGCACGCTGCGAGCTTATCAACCCTGAGTGTAAAGTTAATGTTATTGACGATTTTATAACACTAGAAAATATTCAACAGCATATTCAAGGTTTTGATTATGTTATTGACTGCATTGATGCGGTAAAAGAAAAAGCGGCGTTAATCGCGCACTGTAAGCGTAATAAAATGCCTATAATTACCACGGGCGGTGCAGGTGGGCAAACTGATCCAAGTCAAATTACATTTGGAGATGTGGCAAAAACGACTCAAGATCCATTGCTTGCAAAGGTGCGCTATATTTTGCGTAAGCAGTATAATTTCAGCTCTAATCCAAAACGTAAATTTAATATTGACTGTGTGTATTCAACAGAGCAGCTTGTTTATCCCGGTAGTGATGGCAGTGTGTGCCATGCGAAACAAAATGCAGATGGTAGTATGAATATGGATTGTAATAATGGCTTTGGTTCGGTGACGATGATCACCGGTAGTTTTGGTTTTTTTGTTGCCGCTAAAGCAGTAAGAAAATATTTAGATAAGCGTACACGCTTGAACATTTAATTACAGATTACACATCATATTGTTAAAAAAGCGCTTAACGCGCTTTTTGTTTAGCTAAAGTTTGTATTTTTTCCACCATAGCTTTTATCCCATTGCCGCGAGAAGCGCTTAAGTGGCTAATTAAGCCGAGCTTTTCAAATTCTTCATAGGCATTAACGCTTAATACCTCTTCAGGTGTCAAACCGTTATACAGCGCTAAAATTAACGCTAATAATCCTTTTACTATTCGCGTATCAGAATCACCAATTACAACCAATGCATTTTCTGTCAAATCAAACTCAACAAACATCCATACTTTACTTTCACAGCCTTGGACTAGCGCATCATCTGTTTTTAGTATATCGGCTAACGGCGGTAGTGTTTTGCCAAGTAACATAATTTCACGATACTTCTGTTGCCAGCTTGTACTGTGTTCAATTTTTTTACTTACTAGTTGGTATGTGAGTGTCATTATTTATCCAATTTAGTCTAATAAAGCGATGCATTCTTTGAGTGCAGTAATAAAATGGTCTACATCTTTGGTCGTATTATAAAATGCAAAACTTGCTCTTAGTGAGCCATTTAGTTGCAAATGAGTCATTAATGGCTGCGTACAATGATGACCACTTCGTACTGCAATACCATAACCGTCAAGTAAAGTTGCCAGATCATACGGATGTTCATTTTTATAATTAAAGCATAATGTACCAATGTTCGATTTTAGGTCGCTATAGATGCAAATACCATCTATTTCCATCAGTGCGTTTGCTGCATAAATAAACACCTGCTGTTCATACTCTTTTAATTCTTGCTGATTGAGCACCATTAAATACTCAAGTGCCGCACCAAAGCCTAAAACACCGGCTATATTTGGGGTTCCTGCTTCAAATTTAGCGGGAGCGTCACGATAAGTGCTTTGCGTTAGGGTCACTTTTTCAATCATTTCACCACCTGTTTGATAAGGCAATAATGCATTAAGTGCGCTGTAGCGGCCATATAAACCGCCTAATCCTGTTGGCCCCAACATTTTGTGAGCTGAAAACACGTAAAAATCACAATTAAGCGCTGTCAAATTAGGTCTTAAATGTAGAGCGCCTTGTGCGCCATCGACTAAAGTTAGCGTATCTACAGCCTTCGCAGCAGTTATCAGCGGGGTTAAATCGGTAATATTGCCCAGCGCATTAGAGGCGTGAGTGATTGCAAGAAGTGCAGGTTTGGTGTGTTTAATCACGTCACAGCACTGTTTGATATCAAAAGTGGCATTGTCATTAAGTGGCAACGCTTTTAACGTTGCACCAGTGTATGCCGCGAGTTCTTGCCACGGCACAATATTCGCGTGATGCTCGATTGGGCTAATTAAAATGGTGTCGTCTGTTGTTAATGTATTTCTTAGGCCATGTGCAACTAAGTTAATCGCCTCAGTAGCGCCTTTAGTCCAGACAATTTCATTACCGCTTACCTGAAAGTAATCAGCAACGCGTTGACGTACTTGCTCATAAGCCGCTGTAGCTTGCTCACTTAGCGTATGACGACCGCGGTGAACATTTGCATTCTGTGAGGTGTAAAACTGTCTGGTGACGTCAATCACACATTGTGGCTTTTGTGTTGTTGCAGCTGAGTCTAAATAAACCAAAGGATTGCCATTGATTGTCTGATTTAGAGTAGGGAAATCATTACGGATTTTTTTAGGATCAAACGAGGACACAGACATAGGCTCATAAAGTTAATCAATTCGGGCAGGAATTGTAATCTGTTTAAGATAATTCTCAAGTAGCATGTAATAAAAAAGGCCGCAAAAGCGGCCTTTTAAAACTAACTTTAAAGCTTAGCGCTTGTCTGTAGCTTTATAATCACGTGTTGTTTCACCTGTGTAAAGCTGACGCGGACGGCTGATCTTGTGACCAGGCTGAGAAAGCATCTCGTCCCAGTGTGAGATCCAACCTACAGTACGTGCCATTGCAAAAATTACAGTGAACATACTTGTCGGAATACCAATCGCTTTTAAGATAATACCTGAGTAGAAATCTACGTTAGGGTAAAGTTTCTTCTCAACAAAGTACGGGTCTTCAAGTGCAATTTGCTCAAGTTTCATTGCAATATCAAGCAATGGATCTTGAATATTAAGCTCTGCTAAAACTTCATGACATGTTTGACGCATTACTGTTGCGCGTGGGTCGAAGTTTTTGTAAACACGGTGACCAAAGCCCATAAGACGGAAAGGGTCCGCTTTATCTTTTGCTTTTGCTACATATTCGTCGATGCGATCAACTGAACCAATTTCTTCTAACATGTTTAAACATGCTTCGTTAGCGCCGCCGTGAGCAGGGCCCCAAAGTGATGCAATACCCGCAGCAATACATGCATAAGGGTTAGCACCAGAAGAACCAGCTAAACGAACTGTTGACGTTGAAGCATTCTGTTCGTGGTCAGCATGAAGCATAAAGATTTTATCCATTGCTTTAGCTGTTACTGGGTTTACTTTGTATTCTTCAGCAGGTACAGAGAACATCATGTGTAAGAAGTTTTCTGCATAGCTTAAATCATTGCGTGGATATACAAACGGTTGACCGATGTTTGTTTTGTATGCCATTGCCGCAATCGTTGGTAATTTAGCAACTAATTTAATAGCGCTTGTCTTACGTTGAACTGCATCAGTGATATCAAGATCTTCATGGTAAAAAGAAGATAATGCACCAACCACACCACATAGCATTGCCATTGGGTGTGCATCAAAACGGAAACCTTGGAAGAAGTTTGCGATTTTTTCATCTAGCATCGTGCTACGAGTGATTTTTGTAGCAAAATCATCGTATTGCTCTTTAGTTGGTAACTCACCGTTTAATAGTAAGTAACATAACTCAACGTAGTTAGAGCTCTCTGCTAACTGCTCGATCGGGTAACCGCGGTGTAATAAAACACCTTTACCACCATCGATGTAAGTGATGGTAGATTCACAAGAACCAGTCGACATGAAACCTGGGTCATAAGTAAAGTGACCATGTGAGCCGAGTGTACGTACATCAATTACATCTTGGCCAGCAGTACCTTGATAAATTGGAAGTTCGATTGGATCTAGCCCATCAATATGGACTGTGGCTTTCTTATCTGCCATCTATGTATCTCCTATTAAGATAACTATTCTGATTTTTATATTCTAAAATCTATTCTAAGCACATCTTTACATTTTAACGTGAAAGAGGGGTATAAAGTCAATTTTTATAAGTATTATGCACATATGTATAATAAATATTCGGTATAGATTGAATATTATACCATTGGCTAATTCGCAAACGACTCAAAGTAAACAAGAATTGTAAAAGAGTCTCCGGCTATATATACTAACGGAGGTTTTTAACCGATTTGTATTTGGGTAAACTTTTTTTTACATAATATTTTTCATAAAAAGTGAACTTTATTAGTATTAATACGTTTATTTTGATAGTTCCACCAGAAACATTTGGTGGGTTTTAGAAAAACAAGTAGATGAGCCCCACTGCGGGCAAGATGGGCAAGTAACTGTGAAAAAGCAAAGACCTGTAAATCTAGATCTAACAACTATATCTATGCCGGCAACGGCTAAAGCTTCAATTTTTCACCGCGTCACCGGTGTTGCATTATTTTTTGCTTTAACGTTTGTCATTTGGGCTTGGTCAGAGTCTCTTTCTTCAGCTGAAGGTTTTGAATTCGTCAAGGGTCTGTTTAACGGATTCATTGCCAAATTTATAGCTTGGGGCACCCTTTCTGTATTGGGTTATCACCTTATCGGTGGTATCCGTCACATCATTATGGATATGGGGCATTGGGAAGAACTTGAATCAGGCAACACTAGCGCTAAAATTGCAATGGCACTTGGCGTTGTGTTTGCTGTATTGGCAGGGGTGTGGATATGGTCTTAAATCAAGCAACTCTTAAACGTGATGGCGTACAAGATTTTGTATCTCTACGCACAACGGCATTAATAATCAGTGCATATGCAATTTTTATTATTGGCTATTTTTTAGCAATGCCAGAAGTCACATATGACGCCTGGACAGGCCTATTCTCTAACCTAGCAATGAAAGGGGCGACATTAATCACCCTAGTTTGCATTATGGTTCATACCCGTATCGGCCTTTGGCAGGTTCTAACCGACTATGTAAAGGGCGCTAAATTGCGTGCTTTCTTAGGCTTTGTACTAAACCTAATGGCTGTTGCTTACGTAGCTGTAGGTTTAATCGTTTTATGGGGTGTTTAAGTGAAATATTCTGTTCGTGAATTTGACGCCGTAGTAATTGGTGCCGGTGGTGCAGGTATGCGCGCTGCTCTTGCTATTACTGAATCTGGCAAAACATGTGCACTAATCTCTAAAGTTTTTCCGACACGCTCACACACTGTATCTGCTCAAGGTGGTATTACAGTAGCGTTAGGTAATTCGCATGAAGATAACTGGGAATGGCATATGTATGATACCGTTAAAGGTTCCGATTTTATCGGTGACCAAGACGCTATCGAATACATGTGTAATACAGGCCCAGAAGCTATTACTGAATTAGAAAACATGGGCTTACCATTTTCTCGTTTTGAAAATGGCCGTGTTTACCAACGTCCTTTCGGTGGTCAATCGAAAAACTTTGGTGGTGAACAAGCTGCACGTACCGCAGCAGCTGCTGACCGTACTGGTCACGCATTATTACACCTTCTTTATCAACAAAACGTTAAAAATAAAACAAATGTATTTTCTGAATGGTATGCACTTGATTTAGTTAAAAACGATAATGGCGATGTAGTAGGTTGTACAGCGATTGAAATTGAAACAGGTGAAATCACTTTCTTCAAATCAAAAGCAGTTGTGTTAGCTACCGGTGGTGCAGGTCGTATCTTCGCATCAACAACTAATGCTCACATTAACACTGGTGACGGTGTTGGTATGGCGACTCGTGCTGGTATTTCTATGCAAGACATGGAAATGTGGCAATTCCATCCGACAGGTATTGCAGGTGCTGGTACGCTAGTAACTGAAGGTTGTCGTGGTGAAGGTGGTTATCTTTTAAATAAAGATGGCGAACGCTTCATGGAACGCTATGCACCAAACGCTAAAGATTTAGCATCTCGTGACGTTGTTGCCCGTTCAATGATGACAGAGATTCGTGAAGGTCGTGGTTGTGATGGTCCTTGGGGTCCTCACCTTAAGTTGAAACTTGACCACTTAGGCGAAGAAACGCTTAACTTACGTCTTCCAGGTGTATGCGACCTTGCTAAAACATTTGCTCACGTTGATCCTGCAAAAGAACCAATTCCAGTTATCCCAACATGTCACTACATGATGGGTGGTGTGCCAACTAACGTAAATGGTCAAGTACTTAATATCGATGCCGCTGGTAACGAAAAAGTAGTACAAGGTTTATTTGCTGTTGGTGAGATTGCATGTGTATCTGTTCACGGTGCTAACCGCTTAGGTGGTAACTCATTACTTGATTTAGTTGTATTTGGCCGTGCTGCTGGTAATTTCTTAGGTAAATACCTAAATGACGTTGAAATTTCTAAAGCGGCTTCTGAGTCTGATTTAGAAGCGTCTTTAGCTCGCTTTAATCGTTGGGAAAGCTCAACAGTTGGTCAAGGCGAAGACCCAGTACAAATCAAGAAAGACCTACAACAGTGTATGCAGCTTAACTTCTCGGTATTCCGTGAAGGTGACTCAATGGCAACTGGTCTTACTGAGCTTAAAGAAATTCGTGAACGCTTACAGCATGCACGTCTTGATGATAAATCATCAGACTTCAACACCATGCGTATTGAATGTTTAGAATTAGACAACTTAATGGAAACAGCTTACTCAACTGCAGTAGCTGCAAACTTCCGTACTGAAAGCCGTGGTGCACACTCTCGCTTTGACTTCCCAGATCGTGATGACGAAAACTGGTTATGTCACTCAGTATTTAATCCGGTAACGGATGAAATGAGCAAGCGTAAAGTAAACTACGAGCCTAAGCTACGTGAAGCATTCCCACCTAAAGCACGTACCTACTAGGAGCGAGACGATGGCACAAGTACAATTTTCAGTTTATCGTTACAATCCGGATGTTGACAACGCACCTCGTATGCAAGAATACACTTTGCAAACTGAGGAAGGCCAAGACATGATGGTATTGGATGCACTTTTATTATTAAAAGAGCAAGATCCTACATTATCATTCCGTCGTTCATGCCGTGAAGGCGTGTGTGGTTCAGACGGTGTAAACATGAATGGTAAGAACGGCTTAGCATGTATTACTCCTTTATCTACGCTACAAAAAAATGGCAAAGGTAAAATCGTAGTACGTCCATTACCGGGACTTCCTGTTGTTCGTGACCTTGTTATTGACATGAGTCAGTTCTACACTCAATACGAAAAAGTAAAACCGTATCTAATAAATGACGAGCCTGCTGCAGGCGAACGTCTTCAATCTATTGAAGAGCGTGATAAATTAGATGGGCTTTATGAGTGTATTTTATGTGCATGTTGTTCTACATCGTGTCCTTCTTTCTGGTGGAATCCAGATAAGTTTATAGGTCCAGCAGGCCTTCTTCATGCTTACCGTTTCTTAGCTGATAGCCGAGATACTGCAACAGAAGAGCGTTTAGCTGACTTAGACGATGCATTCAGTGTGTTCCGTTGCCACAGTATCATGAACTGTGTTAGCGTTTGTCCTAAGGGTCTTAACCCGACTAAAGCAATTGGGCAAATAAAATCTATGTTATTAAACCGCTCGGTTTAATTTCTAGTAGACGAAAGATGGCTAATATTTATTAGCCATCTTGTTATATAACTATTAATTTCTGCGCTAAAAAAAAGGGCTTATAAATGCACGAAGGTGTGATGAAGGCATGGCTAGAATCTTCACATTTAAACGGCGGTAACGTTGCTTATGTTGAAGAGCTTTATGAAGCGTATTTAGACGATGCGACTTCGGTGCCAGAAGAATGGCGAGAAGTGTTCGAACAATTACCAAAAGTTGATGGTGTGGATGTTGAAGTAAAACATTCAGAAGTTCGTTCACAATTTGCGGCGCTTGCTAAAAACAAGCATAGAGAAGTAGTGGTAGCAGAGGGCAGTGGCGGCGACCTTAAACAGGTTAAAGTTCTGCAACTTATTAATGCTTTCCGTTTTCGTGGACACCAAAATGCAAACCTAGATCCACTAGGTATTTGGCAACGAGAACGTGTACGAGATTTAGAGCTAGAATACCACGACTTATCAAATGCTGACTTTGACCGCGAATTTAACGTAGGATCGTTTGCCGTAGGCCGCGATACTATGCCTTTAGGTGAGTTATACCAAGCACTAAAAACTACTTATTGTGGTTCTATTGGCGCAGAGTATATGCACATCACATCAACAGAAGAAAAACGTTGGTTACAACAGCGTTTAGAGTCTGTTCAGTCTAGGCCAAAATTCGATAAAAATGAAAAGCTACGTATCCTTAAAGGATTGACAGCGGCTGATGGTCTTGAAAAATATTTAGGGGCTAAGTTCCCGGGTGCTAAGCGTTTCTCACTTGAAGGTGGCGATGCGTTAGTTCCTATGCTTAAAGAGCTTATACACCGCGCGGGTGAAAGTGGCCAAAAAGAAGCCGTAATCGGCATGGCTCACCGCGGACGCTTGAACGTACTTGTGAATGTACTTGGTAAAAATCCATCAGAATTATTTGATGAATTTGCTGGTAAACACAAAGATACTTTAAGCTCTGGTGATGTTAAGTATCACATGGGTTACTCTTCAGATTTCGCGACCAAAGGTGGCAATGTGCATATGGCACTTGCGTTTAACCCATCGCACTTAGAAATCGTTAATCCTGTGGTTATGGGGTCTGTGCGCGCACGCCTTGATCGTCTAAACGACAAAACTGGCAGCAAAGCACTTCCTATTACTATTCACGGCGACTCTGCAATCGCAGGTCAGGGTGTAGTACAAGAAACGTTTAACTTATCACAAACTAATGCATTTAGTTGTGGTGGTAGCATTCGTATTGTTGTTAATAACCAAGTTGGTTTTACAACAAGCAAGCAAGACGATGTTCGCTCTACTGATTACTGTACTGATATTGCAAAAATGGTTCAATCACCAATCTTCCACGTAAACTCTGATGATCCTGAAGCGGTTGCGTTTGTTACGCAGTTAGCGCTTGATTTTAGAAACCAGTTTAAACGTGACGTTGTGATTGACCTTGTTTGTTACCGTCGCCATGGTCATAACGAAGCTGATGAGCCTAATGCTACACAGCCTGTTATGTATCAAAAGATTAAAAAACATCCAGTCCCTCGCTTAATTTATGCAGATCAGTTAATTTCGGAAGGTTCTTTCACAGAAAACGAAGTGAAAGCACTTGCTGATGATTATCGTAATGGCTTAGATGATGGCAACTGTGTAGTTGAAGAAATTCAACCAGAAACGTCACATTCTTCTGATTGGGCTAAATACGTTGGCCATGATTGGAATGTTGACTACGACGCGAGCGTTTCTGTAGAGAAACTTAAAGAGCTCGGTAACATTGTTGCAAGCTACCCTGAAGACCACAAAGCGCAATCTCGTGTTAAGAAAATATACGATGATCGTAAAGCTATGGCAGCCGGTGAAAAAGCACTTGATTGGGGTATGGCAGAGACTTTAGCGTATGCAACTATCGCAGCTGAAGGCACTGATATTCGCCTAACAGGTCAAGACTCTGGTCGTGGTACCTTCTTCCATCGCCATGCCGTTGTTCACGGTCAACAAGACGGTGCAACATACTTACCACTGCAAAACATTAGTGAAGATCAAGGTACGTTTGAAGTATTTGATTCGGTGTTATCTGAAGAAGCGGTATTAGCGTTTGAATATGGCTATGCAACAGCAGAGCCGACCTCACTTGTTTTATGGGAAGCGCAATTTGGTGATTTCGCCAATGGTGCACAAGTTGTTTTTGACCAATTCTTAAGTTCAGGTGAGCAAAAGTGGGGTCGTTTATGTGGCCTGACATGTTTGCTACCACATGGTTATGAAGGCCAAGGTCCTGAGCATAGCTCTGCACGTCTTGAGCGTTTTTTACAGCTGTGTGCTGATCATAATATGCAAGTATGTGTACCATCTACACCTGCACAAGTTTATGCAATGCTGCGTCGTCAATCGGTTAGACCACTTCGTCGCCCATTGATTGTTATGACGCCAAAATCATTGCTTCGTCACCCATTAGCTACATCATCGCTTGAAGAACTATCAGAGGGCGTATTCCACAATGTGATCGATGAAATTGATGATATTGATGCTAAGAAAGTAGAACGTGTTGTATTTTGTAGTGGTAAAGTTTACTACGAATTATTACAAGAGCGTCGTAAACTTGAGCAAGACAACATTGCTATTGTTCGTGTTGAACAGTTATACCCGTTCCCACATGACGAAATGAAGACGATTATTGAACGTTATCAGCATGTTACTGATTTTGTATGGTGTCAGGAAGAGCCGCAAAACCAAGGTGCTTGGTATTGTTCTCAACATCACTTTATTGATGCAATTCCACAAGATGCAAAATTAAAATATGCTGGTCGTAAAGCTTCAGCATCACCTGCATGTGGTTATATGTCAGTACATACTAAAGAACAACAAGCGCTCGTTGCCGACGCGCTTACTATAGAAAAGAAAGGATAAGCAATGAGCACAGAGATTAAAGTTCCTGTTCTTCCTGAGTCGGTTGCAGATGCTTCCGTTGCTACATGGCATGTAAGTGTTGGCGACAAAGTAAGCCGTGACCAAAACTTAGTAGATATTGAGACAGACAAAGTGGTTTTAGAAGTGGTTGCACAAAACGATGGTGTAATCACTGAAATTTCACAAGAAGAGGGTGCTACGGTACTTGGCGACCAAGTGATCGGTTTAATTGGCGATGCAGATGAAGCACCGGCAACTAAAGAGTCAAAAGAAGATGACTCAGCATCAGATAAATCAGAAGACGCGCCTGCGGCGCAATCAGCACCAGCATCAGAAGGTAAAGAAGTGGATATTAAAGTACCTGTACTTCCAGAATCAGTTGCAGATGCAACAATTGCTACTTGGCATGTTCAACCAGGTGACGCGGTAACACGCGACCAAAACTTGGTAGATATTGAAACAGATAAAGTTGTACTTGAAGTTGTTGCCCAAGAAGACGGCGTTATGGGTGAAATAATCCATGACGAAGGCGATACCGTTCTTGGTGAGCAAGTAATTGGTAAGGTAAAAGCAGGCGCTGCACCAGCTAAATCTGAAGCTAAAGCGGATGCACCAGCAGCCAAAGAAGAAAGCTCAAGCGATAGTTCAGATCTGTTAACGCCATCAGTGCGTCGTTTAATTGCTGAGAAAGGCCTTGATGCTTCAAAAATCAAAGGTTCAGGTAAAAATGGCCGTGTGACTAAAGAAGATGTTGATCAATTCTTAAAAGCACCTGCTCCAGCAGCAAAAGCAGAAGCAGCACCAGCAGCACCAATGGGGGATCGTACTCAAAAACGTGTGCCTATGACACGTTTACGTAAAACCATTGCTAATCGTCTTCTTGAAGCGAAAAACTCAACTGCAATGTTAACCACGTTTAACGAAGTTAATATGAAGCCAATAATGGATCTTCGTAAGCAGTACCAAGAAGTATTTGAAAAGCGTCACGGTATCCGTTTAGGTTTCATGTCTTTCTACGTTAAAGCGGTAACTGAAGCGTTAAAGCGTTTCCCAGATGTAAATGCATCAATTGATGGCGATGATATTGTTTATCACAACTATTTCGACATCAGTATTGCTGTTTCTACGCCACGTGGCTTAGTAACGCCAGTACTTAAAGATTGTGACAAATTATCAGTTGCAGAAATCGAAAAAGGTATTCGTGAACTAGCTCTTAAAGGTCGTGATGGCAAGCTAACACTTGACGACATGACTGGCGGTAATTTCACTATTACTAACGGTGGTGTATTCGGCTCATTACTATCAACACCAATCATTAACTTACCGCAGTCTTCAATCTTAGGTATGCACAAAATCCAAGATCGTCCAATGGCTGTTAATGGTAAAGTTGAAATCTTACCTATGATGTATTTAGCGTTATCTTACGATCATCGCCAAATCGATGGTAAAGAATCAGTTGGTTTCTTAGTAACAATTAAAGAGTTACTTGAAGATCCAACACGTTTACTGCTAGATGTTTAATTAAGTAGTATGAAATATAAGCTGTGAGTTAAAATCACAGCTTTTTTTTTGCGCCTAAGGTCATACTGGGGTTTTCATGTAGCGCCATGAGATCTATACTAGGCACGCAATTTGGGATAGTTGTTTATTTGCATAAATATTCAGCTCTTTTAATATAAAAAATTGGATAAAGCATCATGAATTTGCATGAGTATCAGGCAAAACAACTTTTTGCCGAATATGGTTTACCAGTTTCTCAAGGTTTCGCTTGCGATACACCTGAAGAAGCTGCAGCAGCTGCTGAAAAAATTGGCGGCGATATGTGGGTTGTTAAAACTCAGGTTCACGCAGGTGGACGTGGTAAAGCTGGCGGTGTAAAGCTAGTTAAAACTATCGACGAAGTTAAAGCGTTTGCAGCTAACTGGTTAGGTAAAAACCTAGTTACTTACCAAACAGACGAGAAAGGCCAGCCAGTTGCTAAAATTTTAGTAGAAAGCTGTACAGATATCGCAAACGAACTGTACCTAGGTGCTGTTGTTGACCGTGCTTCTCGTAAAGTTGTGTTCATGGCGTCTACTGAAGGCGGCGTTGAAATTGAAACTGTTGCTGAAGAAACACCAGAACTTATCCACAAAGCTGAGATTGATCCTTTAGTAGGTCCTCAAGCTTACCAAGCTCGTGAGCTTGGTTTTAAATTGGGTCTTAACCCAACACAAATGAAACAGTTCGTTAAGATCTTTATGGGTCTTGGCAACATGTTTAACGATTTCGATTTCGCATTACTTGAAATCAACCCTCTAGTAATCACAGATGAAGGTAACCTTCACTGTCTAGATGGTAAAATTGGTATCGATGGTAATGCACTTTACCGTCAACCTAAAATCCGTGAAATGCACGATCCATCTCAAGAAGATGCACGTGAAGCTCACGCAGCAAGCTTCGAGCTTAACTACGTAGCCCTAGATGGTAACGTAGGTTGTATGGTTAACGGTGCAGGCCTAGCAATGGGTACTATGGACATCGTAAACCTACACGGTGGCAAGCCAGCTAACTTCCTAGATGTTGGTGGCGGCGCGACTAAAGAACGTGTTTCTGAAGCATTCAAAATCATCCTTTCAGATGACAACGTTAAAGCTGTTTTAGTTAACATCTTCGGCGGAATCGTTCGTTGTGACATGATTGCTGAAGGCATCATTGGCGCAGTTAAAGAAGTAGGTGTAACAGTTCCAGTAGTTGTACGTTTAGAAGGTACTAATGCTGAATTAGGCCGTGAAGTACTTGCTAAGTCTGATCTTAACATCATCGCTGCTGAATCATTAACAGACGCGGCTGAAAAAGTTGTTGCTGCTGCGGAGGGCAAATAATGTCTGTATTAATCAATAAAGATACAAAAGTTATCTGTCAAGGTTTTACTGGTGGTCAAGGTACTTTCCACTCAGAGCAAGCGCTTGAGTACGGTACACAAATGGTTGGTGGTGTAAGCCCAGGTAAAGGCGGTCAAACGCACCTTGGTCTTCCAGTATTTAACACAGTACGTGATGCTGTAGAAGCAACAGGTGCAACTGCATCTGTGATTTACGTACCAGCACCTTTCTGTAAAGATGCAATCTTAGAAGCTATCGATGCAGGTATCGAGCTGATTGTTTGTATCACTGAAGGTATTCCTACACTTGATATGGTTGACGTTAAAGTTAAACTAGATCAAACAGGTACTCGTATGATTGGTCCTAACTGTCCAGGTGTTATCACTCCTGGTGAGACTAAGATTGGTATCATGCCTGGTCACATCCACAAGCCTGGTAAAGTAGGTATTGTTTCTCGTTCTGGTACTTTAACGTACGAAGCAGTTAAGCAAACTACAGATGCTGGTTTTGGTCAGTCTTCTTGTGTTGGTATTGGTGGTGATCCAATTCCTGGTACTAACTTTATCGACGTTCTAGAATTGTTCGAAAAAGATCCACAAACTGAAGCAATCGTAATGATTGGTGAAATTGGTGGTACTGCAGAAGAAGAAGCTGCAGAGTACATCAAAGCTAACGTAACTAAACCTGTTGTTTCTTACATTGCTGGTGTTACTGCACCAGAAGGTAAGCGTATGGGTCACGCTGGCGCAATCATCGCTGGTGGTAAAGGTACTGCTGATGAGAAATTTGCTGCATTAGAAGCTGCGGGCGTAAAAACTGTACGTTCACTTGCTGATATCGGTAAAGCACTTAAAGAGAAAACAGGCTGGTAATCAGCTTTTATTCTTTAAAAAAGGCTCGCAATTGCGAGCCTTTTTGTTATCTAAAGTTCAGGTACCTAATTAACCACAGTTTAGCTTAATTAATATGGGTAACTTATATGCTGAAAAAAGCGCACAGATAAATCTTGGCGTTGCTTATTAATTGCTAACTCCTCACATAAGCCATGTATGGCTTTTTCAACTTGATTCATAAAACGACCATAGCCAATTTCATGTTTATTATGCTCAGCTGCCACAATGACAAAATGCAGTGTTTCGACTAATTTATCGGCTTCAAAAAATACTTTTATTTGCGGGGTTGAGTCTTCTATATCAAAACTTATTTTTTGTAGCTCTTCATTTCCTTCATTTCTATCGACTTGGCTGTTTCGTATTATTGGCATTGCGCCATTAGCAACCATTGCAGCGTGGGTGAGTTTATTGTCTTCACATAACTGGGTAAATAGTTTTGAAAAGTGGGTGTAGAACGGCTGATAAGTTTGGCTGTTAATCTCACTTTGAAACTGCGTTTTAATATTACGAGTTATCGGTATCGAAAAAGTGACATAGGTCATTTCTGCGTGTGTGCTTGGTATCTCGCATTGTCTTGATTGATAACGAGGATATAAACTTCTTAATTTATAACCGTAACTTTCTTTATTGCCTTTTTCTTTAGCGAATAAATCATAGGTCAAATGCTGATGATCACGTAATTTAAAGCTTGGTTGTTCTACAAATAATTGCTGTTGTAAAAGATCCAAAACTTTTTGTACATTATTATGGAATTGGGCGGAGTGAGCGCGAATATCATCCCCAGTGGCTAAAAACAGTAAGCGAATCTTTTTGCTTTGCTGATCTTCGGTGTAATGAAGTTTATGTGCTTCATGGTAACGAGGATTATAGAAAAACAACATTTGCTTATCGGTTTCAAGTTGATAAGACTCATCATGAAATCGCACGACCGGCAGTTTATCATTGGCGAGTAAATGCACATTGTGAAGTTCATATTCATCACAAGCAGCAAATAGTTGGCGAGCAATACGCTGATAACACGCATTAATATTACTAAAGCTCTTATAAAACTCATCGTTTGGCGTGATTTCAGCTAATAAATAATGGTTTGCTCTAGCATTGCTTGGGATATAAACACGGTGTTGATTTAATGAAGCCATCTTTCGTTCCTGTAAGTTGGGTTTATTTTTATACTATAGAATGCTTTGATGACTTAAATATTGCGCTAAAACAAATTTTGTTCATAAACTATCCCTTATTAAACAAACTTTGTTAATTACCAGCATAAACCCGTATCTATTACTGTATGTTACGCTTGGTTTTTGTAATAATGCATTAGTTTTGTTATCACGCAATATACAGAGGTTTATACTCCTATGGCGGAAATCGAGAATCGCCCAAGTAACTTTATTAGAACCCGAATTGATGAAGATTTAGCAAGTGGAAAACATGCCACAACGCATACCCGTTTTCCACCAGAACCAAATGGCTTTTTACATATTGGCCATGCAAAATCAATTTGCCTAAATTTTGGTATCGCAAAAGACTATAACGGTTTATGTAACCTTCGTTTTGACGATACAAACCCAGAAAAAGAAGATATTAACTACGTTAATTCAATTAAAGAAGACGTACAGTGGTTAGGGTTTAATTGGGATGGTGAGATTAAATATTCGTCAAACTATTTTGATGTGCTTTACGGCTATGCAGTAGAGCTAATTGAAAAAGGTTTAGCGTATGTGTGTTTTTTAACTGCCGATCAAGCGCGTGAATACCGTGGCACATTAAAAGAGCCAGGTAAGAATAGCCCTTATCGCGATACTTCGATTGAAGAAAACCTCGCATTATTTGAAAAGATGCGCAATGGTGAATTCAAAGAGGGCGAATGTGTACTGCGCGCAAAAATTGATATGGCAAGCTCATTTATGGTGCTGCGCGATCCAATTATTTACCGCGTTCGTTTTGCACATCATCACCAAACAGCTGATAAATGGTGCATTTACCCAATGTACGACTTCACGCATTGTATTTCTGATGCGTTAGAAGGTATAACACATTCATTATGTACCTTAGAATTCCAAGATAACCGTCGTCTTTACGACTGGGTTCTTGATAATATCAGCCTTGAATGCCACCCACAGCAAATTGAATTTTCACGGTTAAACCTTGAATACACAATTATGTCAAAGCGTAAGCTTAATGACTTAGTGGTAAATAACAAGGTAGAAGGGTGGGATGACCCGCGTATGCCAACGATTGCGGGTCTTCGTCGTCGAGGTTATACACCGGCTTCAATTCGTGAGTTTTGTTTACGTATTGGTATTACTAAACAAGAAAATATGGTTGAAATGGGTATGCTTGAAGCGTGTATCCGTGATGATTTAAACGAAAATGCACCGCGTGCTATGGCTGTACTTGATCCGGTTAAAATCGTTATTGAGAATTATGAAGCCGACACTGTTGAAACATTGTCTGTTGCTAATCACCCAAATAAAGAAGAAATGGGTCGTCGTGATGTGCCTTTTACCCGTGAAATTTTTATTGAACGTGAAGATTTCCGCGAAGAAGCAAACAATAAGTTCAAACGTTTAGTACTTGATAAAGAAGTACGCTTACGTGGCGCTTATGTAATTAAAGCAGATCGTGTTGAAAAAGATGATAACGGTGAAATTACCACTATTTACTGTACTTACGATCCTGAAACATTGGGTAAAAACCCAAGCGATGGGCGTAAGGTAAAAGGGGTGATTCATTGGGTGTCAGCACCTGAGTCAGTGACGGCGGAAGTACGTTTATATGACCGTTTATTCAGTGTTCCTAATCCTGCAGCAGCAGAAGATTTTGAAAGCACATTAAACCCAGAGTCGTTAGTTGTTATTAATAATGCAAAACTAGAACCTTCACTGGCAAATTCACAGCCTGCGCAAGGTTTCCAGTTTGAGCGTACTGGTTACTTCTCTCGTGATAGTAAATCTGAGAATGTGGTATTTAACCAAACTGTGGGTCTGCGCGACTCATGGGCTAAAATAGATCAGAAGTAATTCTGTTCTGTTCTATTTTAGACACAAAAAAACCTGCTTTTAGCAGGTTTTTTTATGCAATTAATAAAATTAACTGTTGTTTTGTGCAAACGCCTTACATGCGTCTTTATCTTCACACTCACCGTATAGGTAAAGAGAGTGGTTAGTTAGCTTAATACCGTTTTCTTCAGCAATCTCGAGTTGACGACGTTCAATTAAGTCATCTTCAAACTCAACAACCTTGCCACACTTTAAACACACTAAGTGGTCATGGTGAGTACTGCCAGAAAGTTCAAATACAGACTTGCCACCTTCAAAATGATGACGGCTAACAATACCCGCATCATCAAATTGATTTAAAACACGGTAAACAGTCGCAAGACCAATTTCTTCGCCTAGATCTAATAAAACCTTGTAAACATCTTCAGCGCTTATGTGTTGGTTATCTGGAGATTGAAGAATCTCTAAAATTTTAATACGCGGTAAAGTTACCTTTAGCCCGGCTTTTTTAAGTTCCAAGTTATGATCAGTCATTAAATCTGTCTCAATTTTATTTAGTTATACTAGACATCTTGCAAGATGTACTCGTCACAATAACAGTTAGGATAACGTGCCTTTGCAGGAAGTGCAAAGAACAATTGATCTATATCAATATTAACGCGGAAAATGCTAACTGTTTGATAATATTTTAAACAGTTAGCATAAAAAGGGAGGGTTAATCTGCTAACTCACTTAAGCACATTTCATCATATACCTGAGCACACCATTGTTTAACGCGCTGCTCGGTTAGTTCCGGCTGACGGTCTTCATCAATACCTAAGCCTACAAAGTGCTTGTCATCCGCCATACCTTTTGATGCTTCAAAATCATAGCTGTCTGTTGGCCAATGACCAACAACAATAGCACCACGCTCTGTTACGATATCGTTGATCATACCCATAGCGTCTAAGAAGTATTCTGCATAGTCTTCTTGGTCGCCACAGCCAAAAATAGCCACTAGCTTACCTTCAAAGCTTACTTCTTCAAGCTCAGGAAAAAAGTCATCCCAATCACACTGCGCTTCGCCATAGTACCAAGTTGGAATGCCGAATAAGATCAGATCAAATTCAGCTATCTCTTCTTTAGAGCTTTTTGCAATGTCATGCACAGCAACGAGCTTTTTACCCAATTCTTTTTGGATCATTTTTGCTACGTGTTCTGTGTTACCTGTATCACTTCCGAAAAAAATGCCTACACTTGCCATGGATTTAAACCTTTTATCTATCAATAGCCAATCTTTCTTGTAAAATTGTTTCGATCAACGCACTACGGCTAATATTTTGTGCATCTGCCATATCACTCAAAGCCTGATACAGCTGTGACGAAACTTTAAATTCAACACGCTTTAAGCCACGTGCTTTATCTCTTTTTATTTGATTACGTTTATTGACCTTTAACTGCATATCCCGTGGAAGGGGATTGGTTTTCGGCCTACCTGGACGTTTCTCGTATTCAAATAAATCAAGCGTTGTTCTATCTGTTTCTGACTTGGCCATGCTTAACCTACACCCGCACCTTGCCAAAATACCTGAATAAGTCCTTTGGCAATAAAGCCAGAGCAACCTAAAAAAAGTACCAGCCACACAATATAACGACCAAATTTAGGCACATTGCCGCTTTTCAGTACGTCTTTAATTGCCAAGCCGATAAAAATAAAAATACCTGCTAAGCCAAAATACAACCCTAAGGTATCAAATTCGTTAATAAACTGACTGACCATCGACGTATAACCTTTAAATTAAACGGCGCGTACTATAGCACATAAATCTTTAATTATTTAGTGTGATAAATCAAAAACACGCCACAAAAATAACATTAAACTGCAGTTAAAAAATCATTGATTGCTTTGTTTACAGCCTGTGGTTTTTGGGCATGCAACCAATGACCCGCACCATGGATGATTTTTGCACTTACATTTTTAAACAGCGAATTAATTGCTTCACGGTGCTCAGCTAATATGTAGTCAGAGTCATTACCTTTAATAAACAGAGTTTCGCATAAACAAGAATTATTTGCATTAATGTTGTCGGTAATTGTTGAATATTTATTATCAAGCACTGACAAATTGAATCGCCATACAAATTTCCCTGCATCATTTTTATATAAACTCTTCAATAAAAACTGACGTACTCCTAACTCTTCTATATACGGTTGCATTACTAAATCAGCTTGCTTTCTATCACTAATATCGGCATTTTTTACTGCATTTAATGCCTCAATGATTTGGGTATGACGAGCCGGGTAGCTAACTGGGGCGATATCAAGTACCACTAATTTATTGACCAATTCGCTATGGGTTAATGCAACTTGCATTGCCACTTTACCGCCCATGGAATGCCCTACAAGGTGGGCTTTTTGTATTTTCAATTTCGCCATTAATTCCACAATGTCATTGGCCATGGCTAGGTAATCCATTTCATCACTGTGTGGGGAAAGGCCGTGGTTACGTAAATCGACATTGGTTACGCAAAAGTGTTCACTTAATGGTTTTGCAATCACATTAAGGTTTTCTAATGAGCCAAACAGTCCATGGATCAAAACAACATCAGGACCTTGACCAATTTGTTTGTAATTTAATTGCATAAACGTCTCCCATAATTTTGCGCATAGTTTGCCGAGCATTAACTAAAAAAGCAAAAAATACAGATATTATTTAAACGCTGGATGCAAAATACCTAGCTCTCTGATTATTTGGTCATTATTAATTATATGTTTAGGGTAGCGTGGGTTGTAACTCGCATTTCTAACTGGATTGGGTATATACCCAAACCATCACAAGATACAGAATTCAGCGTTTCACCGGGGCTTAATATCAAGGCGTTAGTTTGCAACAATGGCAATCCCTTTTAAAAATTAACAACGATGAGAGTAAGTTCCTGTTAAACGCCCAGAGGGTTGGTTTAAAAGCGATTTATACTGCGTTATTGGTTTTAGCAATAGAATGACTATTGTTTGCAATCAATGCCTTGCCTAAATCGCTTTTAATTCCAACTGAAACTCGCATCTTGAGGTGATTTGGGTATAATCATATCGAAAGAAAAATGTGACCCGTAATGACAGGAAGAACATGAAACAAATCGACATAGACGACGAGTTATATCAGTACATTGCTAGCAATACCCAGAGTATTGGTGAAAGTGCATCGACTATTTTACGTCGTTTATTAAATCTCAGCGGCGAAAAAATTCACACTACAAAATCAGACACTGATCATAAAAATGAAACTGTTAGTGTGTCTAATCCATCTGAAGAGCAACAAGTTGCTGCCGTTGAACAGCCAGCCTCTGTGGCGAAACCGCCGGTAAATAAAAAGAATGCGAACGTATTTAATATTTTAAATAAAGAAGAGCTGGCAATGCAAAAAGGTGTTGTTGGTCGTTTCTTATTTATATTAAGTGCATTTTACCGAACGCACAAAACTGACTTTTCAGCAGTGCTTGATATCAAAGGCCGCGATCGTGTTTATTTTGCGACCAGTAAAGAAGACTTAGTGAATAGCGGTAGTAGTATGAACCCTAAAAACATCACCGATAGTGAATATTGGGTGATGACTAATTCAAATACTACACGTAAAAAAATGATGCTGCATGAAGTTGCACTTAGCTTGGGCTATAGCAATGAGCAAGCTGAAAAAATTCGTGATTATCTTTAAGGAAATACCATGGCAATTCATTCCGGCGCAGGGAAAACTGCACCACAATCGGTTTTAGTGAATGTACCAAAGTTAGTGTCTGCGTATTATTTAAATGAGCCTGATCTAGAGCAAAACCCTGAGCATTGTGTTGCCTTTGGCACCTCAGGGCACCGTGGTTGTGCGTATGATGTGAAATTTAATGAATCCCACATATTATCAATCACCCAAGCTATTTGTGATTACAGAAAACAAAACGATATATTTGGCCCATTATTTTTGGGTAAAGACACCCACGCATTAAGCGAAGCCGCCTTTAACTCAGCGATAGAAGTGCTGGTTGCTAACGAAGTGCAAGTGATCACCCAAGAAAATGGCGACTTCACACCAACGCCGGTAATTAGCCACGCTATTGTTAGTTATAATAAAAATCACCCAAATGAATTAGCCGATGGTATTGTTGTTACTCCGTCTCATAATCCTCCTGAAGATGGCGGGTTCAAATATAACCCACCTAATGGCGGCCCTGCAGATACAGATGTAACAAAATGGATTGAAGATAGAGCCAATCAGCTTTTAATGGAAGACTTAGTTGAAGTAGAACTGTTTCCATTTGCTAAAGCGTCGCGTTCTGGTTTTATCCGCTATGAAGATTTAATGACACCGTACATTAATGATCTTGAAAACATTGTTAACTTAAAAGCGATTAGTGATGCTGGTATTAAAGTAGGTATTGATCCATTAGGTGGTTCAGGCATCAACTTTTGGCCAGTGATTGCGAAAAAATACAATCTAGATTTAACCGTTGTAAATGACAGTGTTGATCCGCGTTTTGCATTTATGCCACTTGATAAAGATGGCAAAATTCGTATGGATTGCTCATCACCTTATTCAATGGCGAATTTAATTGCCCTTAAAGATGATTTTGATCTATCGATAGGCAATGACCCTGATTATGACCGTCATGGCATAGTAACACCTGATGGATTAATGAATCCAAATCACTTTTTAGCAGTAGCCATTGATTACTTACTAACGCATCGTGACTGGGATGCCAGCGTTGAAATTGGTAAAACCCTCGTTTCTAGCTCAATGATTGATAAAGTCACTGAGCGTAATAAGCGTAAAGTAAAAGAAGTACCTGTTGGTTTTAAATGGTTTGTTGAGGGGTTAAATAAAGGCAAGTTGGCTTTTGGTGGTGAAGAAAGCGCTGGGGCAGCCTTCTTACGTTTTGATGGCACCGTATGGTGTACAGACAAAGATGGCTTTATCATGGGGCTACTTGCTGCTGAAATTCTTGCAGTTACAGGTAAAACACCGTCTACGTTATATAAAGAACTAGAGCAAGAATTTGGTGCACCAATTTATAAACGTTTAGATGCGCCAGCGACGCCTGAGCAAAAATCACGTTTAAAAGCGCTCAGTGCTGACGATGTTAAAGCCGATACCTTAGCCGGTGAGCCAATTATGCAAAAGCTTACTCATGCGCCAGGTAATAATGCAGCAATTGGTGGATTAAAAGTAGTAACTGAAAGTGGCTGGTTTGCTGCTCGTCCGTCAGGTACTGAAGATATATATAAAATATATCTAGAATCATTTAAAGGCGAAGAGCATTTAGCCTTATTAGAAAAAGAAGCTAAAAAACTGGTTGATTCAGTAATTAGCTAATCTGCAATTAAAATTAAAAACGGCTGATTTATTCAGCCGTTTTTGTATCTACAATTTATAAAACAAAAAGGGCTTTTATAGTGATGTCAGCCACTTCAGAATATATTAATCAATTAAAACATGATGGTGATTTTTTAACGCTTTCTCGAAACCATGAATGGCATTTGGATGCAGGCCAATTTACTCTTAATAATAATACGCAAGTAACCGTGCATGATACCGGTGTAATTGAATTTGAGCCTGATTGTATAACGTCAAAGAATGTGGTGCTATCCAGTGCAATTCATGGCAATGAGACAGCCCCTATAGAAATTTGCGATGAACTGATTAAACACATTATTAGTGGAAAACTTGAATTACAACAACGGGTTTTATTTATTTTTGGTAACCCTCAGTCAATTAATATTGGTAAACGCTTTGTAGAAGAGAACTTAAATCGCTTATTTAATGGGCACCACACTGTTGATGGCATCGCGATGAACGACGAACGTATTCGTGCTGCAAAACTTGAACAGTACGTTAGCGATTTTTATGCACGCTCAGAGCAGGACACGTATCGCTGTCATTATGATTTACATACCGCTATTCGTGGTTCTAAAAATGAGAAGTTTGCTGTTTACCCATTTTTACATGGCAAGCCTTGGAAAAAGTCGCAACTGCAGTTTTTATTGAGTTGCGGAGTTAATACGGTATTAATGATGAAATCACCCGCTACCACGTTTAGCTACTATTCATCGTTTGTGCATGGGGCTGATTCGTTTACCGTTGAGCTTGGACAAGTAAAACCCTTTGGTGAAAACGACATGTCGCGCTTTGCAAAAACTAAGCAAACATTAACTGCATTAATTAGTCAAAAAGAAGTGGAATACCCTAAATTTAATGCAAGTGACTTTGAGTTGTTTTCTGTTCATCGCACAATTAACCGCACAGAGCAAAACTTTAGCTTCCCGTTTTCTGATGATGCCGAGAACTTTACAGGCTTTGCAAAGGGTGAGCTTTTAGCAACTGATGGTGATAATGCAATTTATGTGGACGTAGAAGGGGAAGCGATTATTTTTCCTAACGCACAAGTTGCTATTGGACAACGTGCACTATTAACGGTTGTGCCTATGCAGGTGGATAGTCGTTTTAGCTAATTCAACACATCAGACCACTTGTTATGAAAGTTTAACCAGCTGATTAATAAGTGGTTAATTATATGTATAGTTAACTTGCCAGTTTTTTGCTCAATATTTACTTTTGTTTGGTCACAGTTTTGTTGAATAACACTTTACGTTAACGTAAAGTGTTGGCAGCTTTAATTAAATACAGTGCAGATGTTGCAAAGTTTATTCAGCAACAATCACCCATAATAATAATTTAAAGGGGCACTGTGATACCGACAACAAGAGAAGGTAGGTTATGAGTAATCCCAATAACGTATCGCTGAATATTAACCATGAGCTTGAGTTTATCGACGGTCACGCGCTTAATATTCCAACCCTTAGTATTTTAACTGAGGACGGCGACATTCATCCTAGTGCTCCTGCACCTGACATTTCTAAACACACCGCTATTAAATTATACGAAACCATGCGTTTTATTCGTTTATTGGATGAACGTATGCAGGGTGCTCAACGCCAAGGCCGTGTTAGCTTTTACATGCAGTGTTTAGGTGAAGAAGCGGCGGTAACAGCCTCTGCGGCAGCCCTTGATCAAGATGATATGATTATGGCGCAATACCGTGAGCAAGCGGCGTTGCACTACCGTGGTTTTACGCTTGACCAATTTATGAATCAGATGTTTTCTAACGAACTAGATCTTGGTAAAGGCCGTCAAATGCCGATCCATTACGGTTCTAAAGCACTTAACTACATGACAATTTCATCGCCATTAGGAACTCAAATCCCACAGGCCACCGGTTATGCATACGGTCAAAAAGTAAAACATATCGATGCTAAAACAGGTGAACTAGCAAGCACTATTGATAACGTCACCATTTGTTATTTTGGTGAAGGTGCCGCTTCAGAAGGTGATTTCCACGCAGGTCTTAACATGGCTGCAGTGCACAAGGCACCGGTTATCTTTTTTGCACGTAACAATGGTTATGCTATTTCTACCCCAGCTGATGAACAATTTAAAGGTGATGGTATTGCATCGCGTGGCGTAGGGTATGGTATTAAAACCATACGTGTTGATGGCAGCGATGCACTCGCTGTTTATGCAGCAACTAAAAAAGCCCGAGAAATTGCAGCAACCCAAGGTGAACCTGTACTTATTGAATCGATAGCTTATCGTTTAGGCGCGCACTCAACGTCAGATGATCCTAGTGGCTACCGTTCAAAAGATGAAGAAGCAAACTATAAAGCGTGCCCAATAGAGCGCTTTAGAAAATGGCTAGTAAAACAAAACTGGTTAGATGACGCAGAAGATATAAAAGCGAAAGAAACAATTCGTGATGATATTTTGGCGGCACTTAAACGCGCTGAAGTAATTGATAAACCAGCCTTAGAAGAGCTGATTTCTGATGTGTACGATACACCAATTCCATCTTTACAACGCCAATATGATGAGCTTAAAACACATATAAAAGCCCATCCTGATGCCTACCCAACAACAGCAGGGAGAATTAAGTAATGGCTAAAATGAACATGCTACATGCAATTAATTCTGCTTTAGATATCACTATGAATGAGCACCCTCAAGCGTGTATTTTTGGTGAAGACGTTGGTTATTTTGGCGGTGTTTTTAGAGCAACATCAGGCTTACAAGAAAAATACGGTAAGCACCGAGTATTCAACACGCCGCTTACAGAGCAAGGCATTTTAGGTTTTGCTAACGGATTGGCCGCATTTGGTGCACCAGCGCTTGCTGAGATTCAATTTGCTGATTACATCTTTCCTGCGTTTGACCAAATAGTGAATGAATCTGCTAAGTTTCGCTACCGTAGCGGTAATGAATTTAACGTGGGTAATCTAACAATACGCACACCTTACGGCGGCGGTATTGCTGGTGGTTTGTATCACTCGCAATCGCCAGAAGCATATTTTGCTCATACGCCAGGGTTAAAAATTGTCGTGCCGCGTAATCCTTATCAAGCTAAAGGCTTACTTCGCGCATGTATTAAAGACGATAATCCAGTGCTATTTTTTGAGCCAAAACGTTTATATCGTGCATCTACGGGTGAAGTGCCAGAAGAAGATTACAGCATTGAACTAGGTAAAGCTGAGGTAGTTCAAGAGGGCACTGACGTTACTTTATTGGCGTGGGGCGCACAAATGGAAATCGTAGAAGCAGCCGCTAAACAAGCCAGTGAGCAAGGTATTAGCTGTGAGGTGATTGACCTTCGCAGTATTCTACCGTGGGATGTTGAAACGATTGCTAAGTCAGTGACAAAAACAGGTCGGCTTATTGTTAGTCATGAAGCGCCTATTACCAATGGTTTTGGCGCTGAAATTGCGGCAACTATCGCTCAAGAGTGTTTCTTACATTTAGAGTCGCCTATTTTACGTGTATGTGGTTTAGATACACCATATCCGCTGGCGCTAGAAAAAGAATATGTTCCAGATGCATTGAAAGTAATGGCCGCAATTAAACAATCAGTGAACTTTTAGAGGTTTCCATGGCTAAAGATTTTATATTACCTGACATTGGTGAAGGCATTGTTGAATGCGAAGTAGTCGAATGGCTGGTACAAGAAGGCGATACAGTAAAAGAAGATCAGCCTATTTGTGATGTGATGACAGACAAAGCCTTAGTACAAATTCCTGCTGTACACGATGGAGTGATCACTAAGCTGCATTGCAAAAAAGGCGATATTGCTAAAGTGCATGCGCCGTTATTTGCGATGGATGTTGCCGGGGAAGCACCCAGTGAAGAGGCTGAAACACCATCTGCACCAACATCTACTCGTGAACATTTAGAAGATTTTATCTTACCCGATATTGGTGAAGGTATCGTTGAGTGTGAAATTGTTGAGTGGTTAGTGGCAGAAGGTGATGAGATTGAAGAAGATCAAGCTGTTTGTGATGTGATGACCGATAAAGCGTTAGTACAAATACCGGCTAAATATACCGGTACCGTACAAAAGCTATATTATCAAAAAGGTGAAATTGCCAAGGTACACAGCCCGTTATTTCAAATGACCATAGCAGGTCAAGCTGCAAAGGAAGATGTTGATGTTAATAATGCGGTTGTTAAAGCACAAAGTAATGCAACTTCCGATACGCCCGATAAACAAACGCAACCACAAACTGCAGTAATTAACCAAAAAGCAGTTGCATCGCCTGCGGTTAGACGCAAAGCGCGTGAGCTTGATGTTGACTTAACCTGTGTGCCAGGCAGTGGTAAAAATGGCCGTATTTATAAACAAGACATTGAAGCATTTATAAAAAATGAAGTGCCATCTGGTATGGATACTTCTGAGCTTAATAAACCACAGGCTACTGAGAGTAAAAAATTCAGCAGCACTGAACATGTAACGAGCGCAGGTGGAGCGCGAACAGAAGCGATTAAAGGTATTAAAGCGGCCATGGCAAAACAAATGGTAGCTTCGGTTTCTACTATTCCACATTTTACCTACAGTGATGAAATTGACTTAACTGATTTAATTGCACTTCGAACTGATCTGAAAGAGCAATATAAAGCTCAGGGCGTTAAGTTAACTATGATGCCGTTTTTTATTAAGGCGTTATCGTTGGCAATGAGTCAATTTCCAGTACTTAACTCAAAAGTAAATGATGATTGTAGCGAAATTACTTACTATGACGATCATAATATTGGGGTTGCGGTAGATTCTAAAGTGGGCTTATTAGTGCCTAATATTAAAGCTTGTCAAACTAAAAGCATTGTAGAGGTTGCTAACAGTTTAACTCAGCTTACTGATTCTGCTCGCGAAGGGCGAGTTGCACCTGATGATTTAAAAGGTGGCACTATTAGCATTTCTAACATTGGTGCAATTGGCGGCACTATTGCAACGCCAATCATAAATAAGCCAGAAGTCGCGATTGTTGCACTTGGTAAATTACAGCACCTTCCACGCTTTGATCAGCAAGGGCAGGTAGTTTCACGTGCAATTATGCAAGTAAGTTGGTCAGGTGATCACCGTGTAATTGATGGCGGCACTATAGCGCGCTTTAATAATTTATGGAAAGAATACCTAGAACAGCCAGCTAAAATGATGATGGCAATGCGCTAATTCTTTTTGATGATTTATTAAAAAACTATTTAAAAAACCAGCATAAAGCTGGTTTTTTTCTTTAATAAATTTATATTATTAATTAAGATACAAATGTAACCAAATAGGTAACACTGTACGCCCTTTAGGGAATATAAAAAATAACATTAAGGAAATTTTATGGAACATTATATGAATGCACTGCGTAGCTACGCAGATTTTTCAGGACGTAATCGCCGCAAAGCATTTTGGATGTTTATGTTAATTAATTTGATTTTTTCGCTTTTAACAAGTGTTATGGATGGTATTACAAACACAATGTTTGTAAGCACAATATATAGCTTGGCTTTATTGATTCCTCAACTAAGTGCGGGTGCTCGCCGTCTTCACGATACTAATCGTTCAGGTTGGTGGCAATTACTGTGGCTAGTGCCAGTAATTGGCTGGATCATTTTGATTATCTTCCTAGCGCAAGACTCGCAAGAAGGTGAAAACGATCACGGAGCTAACCCTAAAGAAGTTGAACTACACACAGCTTAATTAGGTAACTTGTAAACATTTTAAGCTCAGCCATTGCTGAGCTTTTTTATGTAAAAAATTAAGTTACAAAGAAATACAGTCCATAACCAACCATCAATGCCGGTATGGCGGTGTAAATTGTAGCAATAATGGCTGCTCTGGGTGCCATAGCAATGGCAGGGAAAAGCGCATCGCCATCGTTGGAAATGGCGTTCGCTGCTAAAGCACTAAACGGTATCACACCTTGAATGTATAACGTGGTGACAATGATTTGCGGCCCACAACCGGGTAAAAAACCAATTAATACCGCAATTAAAGGTGCTAAATAGGCATAATTTAAAAACCATGTTTTTAAATCAAGACCAAACACGCTCACCAGTAGTTCAAATAATATAAAGGAGGCAACCACCCACGCGGTTACAAAATGAGTATCTTGCAGTACTTTTGTTATTTTTGAAGGCGGGCTGCATACATCGTCTTCTGAGGTCACTTCCTTATAGCTTTCACCTTTTGATGATAGCGCCCACATAAACACCACAAACAATGCCATTAATGCGCCAAAAAAACTGACCGCATTTACTACATGATTGCCAAATTGGCTTAAATCAATATTAAACGCCAGTATAAAAGCAATCAGTAACCCAGGAATAATAGCCATTAACCAAATAGGCTTGCTCAATTTTATTATTTTGGTTGGCAATACAGTCACTGGCTGTGTTTGCTTTTGATTGGTAGGGCATAAATAACCCGTTTTATGTAGTTTATTAACCAGTAAGCCTGTTAGCGTTCCAACGACTAAGCCTATTGCCATTATCGATAACCCTTCAGTAGGGCGGGTAGCTAACAATAAAAATGCGGCATCACCCATTGTAGCCGTTAATACCGCAACAATAGCCCCAAAGCTTGCTTGTCCCTTGGTAAATTGGGTAACAACAATGATTGCACCACCACACCCTGGCAGCATACCTAAAAAAGCAGCAAAGCTGACCTCTAATACAGGAGACTTAGCATTTAGATAACGAAGCTCTAGTTGGGGTAAATGATCAATCGCGTAGTAGTAAATAAATAGGGTCGCAGCAACAAACACACTGACTTGAAAAAAAGCATCACTAAGTGCAGTGATTGTTATAGTGCGTAAGCTGGGCAGGGCTAAACAAACTAAAATTAACAGGGGTAAAATTAGGCGTTTATTTTGATGAAAAACACGTTTTGCAGCTGGCGAAATAACTCCCAAATGTTCTGTTAAAAACATACAGTACGACCTAATTAATAAACTAGATCGCACTGTACTATTTTATTAAATGATAATCAATATCATTTAGGTAATTGCTTGAAAACGTTTATTTACGTTGAAACTCTGAGTTTTCATTCCAAGTAGGCCATTGAGTTTGCTGTGAAATATCAAAACCTACTTTATAAAATAGTTGTAAATCTTGAACCGCACCTGATAAATCCCACTCATCACGATATCTATCACAAGGCTGGTGGTAACAACCGCGCAATACTAAACTCATACGCTTGCGATAATTAGCCGTTTCTTCGTCAAATGCTTCTGAACCACCACCGGCATACATAGCAGGTACACCCATATTGGCAAAGGCAAAGTGATCTGAGCGGTAGTAACCACCTGAAGATGGTTTAGGGTCGCCCGATACTGTTCTACCTTGCTCTTTAGCAGCCGTTGCTAATAGTTCATCCATTTGCGATTTCCCAATACCCACCACACTAATATCTTTTACTTTTCCTAATAGGTTTAAGCTATCCATATTAATATTAGCAACGGTTTTATTTGCTGGAATAACCGGGTTAGCGGCGTAATATTTTGAGCCAAGCAAGCCTTGTTCTTCAGCGGTTACCGCTAAAAAGGTCATTGAGCGGTCAGGGCGTTTACCTAGTTTAGTAAAGGCTTCAGCCACTTCGATCATACCGGCTGTACCTGTCGCATTATCGTGGGCACCATTATAAATTTGATCGCCTTTACGATTTTTATCCGTTCCTAAATGATCCCAATGCGCAGAGTAAATAATATGCTCATCTGGCGTTTTACTACCAGGAAGAGTGGCAATAAAGTTATAAGATACCGATTTTTTGATGGTATTTTTTACATTCACAGTGGCAGCTAAATCGCCCATATCTACATGGTAAGCGCCTTTAGCTGCTTCTGCTTTAGCAGTATCAAAATCAAGACCTGCTTTAGTAAATAGCTCTTTTGCTACATCAACAGTAACCCAACCTTCAACAGCAACACGATCCATGTTGTTATTATCTTTTACAAAACCAAACTGCTCGCCACTCCACGAGTTCTCAACCACTGACCAAGGGTAAGAAGCAGGAGCCGTTTCATGAATGATAATAGCGCCCGCTGCGCCTTGACGGCTTGCTTCTTCGTATTTATAAGTCCAGCGCCCGTAATAGGTCATGGCATCACCGGTAAATAAGTTTGGATCTTTAGTTGCAAAACCAGGATCATTTACCAGCATCACGACGGTTTTACCCTTAACATCTAGGCCTTCGTAATCATTCCAATTATATTCAGGTGCGTTAACACCGTAGCCGACAAATACCAGCTCTGAATTTTCAATCCCTTCTTGCGCACTTATACGGCTACTACCCATTACCATGTCTTTTTTGTATTGGTAGTCTTTACCGCCAATATTAAGCACCATGTCAGAGTCTGCTTCTAATGATACAAGCGGGACTTCTTGGAAAAAACTATCACCGTTACCCGGTTCAAAGCCCAATGCAGTAAATTCTTTTGTTAAGTAGTCAAGCGTAAGCTTTTCACCTTCAGATGAAGGAGCACGACCACCAAACTCATCAGAGGCTAACACTTTTACATGCTTAGCAATTTCATCGGCTTGAATGCTGTTATAGCCTTTCGCGACATCGTCAGAAGTGATACTTGTTGTTGCACAACCCGCTAGAATCGCTGTTGTGATTAAGGTCAAAGAAAAATAACGTTTCATATTGGCTCTTTTTTTGTTCTAAGTGGCCCTAGTATATGAACTTCTGTTAATTAGAACCAGTTTTTGCGGTAAACTGTCACGGATAAAAATGTACAGTAAAGGTAACAATGAAGCGTTTTACTCCCCCAGAACAATTCCAAGTAACGAGCCTAAACACAGGGGCATTTGCTCACTTACGTCAGCTGTTTAAAATTCATCAACAAACAGACTGGCCAGAACCTGCGTATTTTGCCCCGTACTTAAATGCCATAAACGCAAATAATCTCCCCGTTCGTTTTATCGATGATGCAAAGGTTGACTTTGCTGAGCGCTATTATGAACAAGTTATTTTTGAAACTGGGGAAGTACCTACTCGCCAGCAAAATTGGCATGATCTGTTTGGTGGTTTTATTTGGTGTTTATTCCCAAAAACAAAAGCCCTAATCAATCAGCGTCATGTAGATGAAATAGCTGTGCATGGTTTAAAACAACGCAGTAAACATCGTAACGCATTAACCCTGTTTGACGAGTGTGGCGTAGTTTTAGCTATTAGTGACTCTAATTGGAAAGCATGCTTAAGAGACCATCAATGGAAAACAGCATTTATAACGCATAGAGAGCAGTGGGGTAAAACTATAGCGCCATTCATGTTTGGCCACGCTAATTACGAAATGTTGACCAAACCTTATATTGGGCTCACAGGCAAAGCATTATTTGTGAATGTACCCGATGAAATATTTTGTAAAGATTTAGTAACGCAATATCAGTACCTAGATAAGCAACTTTATGAGATGATTAAAAATGATGATTGTTTAGCCGATAATAAACAGCTTTCACCCTTACCCTTATTAGGTGTTCCTGGTTGGTGTGAGGAGAATAACAATTCATCATTTTACGACAACACGGACTATTTTAGACCGAAACGAAGGACACGAAAATGATAGAAGTCACCGCGCTTAAGAAGAAGTTTAAGCTCACTAAAGATCATAAAAAAAATAAAACAGATGAAGTAGACCCACGCGAAGATAAAGACTTTTTTCATTCAGTAAAAAATGTCAGCTTTAGCTGTGCAAAAGGCGAAGTATTAGGGCTGTTAGGGCCTAATGGCGCGGGTAAAACCACCACCTTAAGAATGATTTCAACCGCTTTAAAACCGGATGATGGCAGTATTACTATTGCCGGAAACGATATAATTAAAAAGCCACTGATTGGGCGTAAATCTATCGGGTTTTTGTCTGGTTCTACTGGTTTATATGGCCGTTTAACGGTAAAAGAAAATATCGAATATTTTGCAAAGCTACATGGCATGAGCAAGCAGGCAATCAAGGCACGCTGTGAAGAGTTATTTACCTTACTCGATATGCATAAATTTATTGATAAACGTGCTGAAAACTTATCAACCGGTATGAAGCAAAAAGCCAACATTGCGCGTGCTGTGGTGCATCATCCAGACGTTGTTATTCTTGATGAGCCAACTACCGGGCTTGATATTATGACCACGCAAACAGTGATTAACTTTATTAAAGGCTTAAAAGCACAAGGCACTCCGGTTATTTTCTCAACGCACCATTTAGATGAAGTTGCGCTTTTATGTGACCGTGTAGCGGTTATTAATGAAGGTGTAAGTTGTTTTGATGGCACCCTCGCTCAATTTAAACAAGCGGGTAACAGCGAAGAATTAAACCAAGCGTTTATGAACATATTAACGGAGAAGCAAGATGTTTGAAGTTTTTAAAAAGGAATTAACCGAGCTGCTACGCGATAAAAAAACCTTGTTGTTCGTGGTAGTATTTCCGATTGTGGTTTTTCCGTTGTTATTTGCTGTGGTTGCGTTTATTTCTTCGCAAGCCGCGCTTGATGCAGAGCAAAAAGTGAATACTTATGCGATTATCAATGGCGACTTTGCCCCAGAATTTACTGATAAAGTGTTTTATCATAAAAGCTTTGAGTTATATAAAGGCGATAAAACTTTTAATAGTGTTGAGGAGCTAAAAGCAGGGGTAACTGCTGGCGATATCGACATGGGAATATACTTACCAAGCGATGCAGTAAAAACATTAGATGATAAAAAGCAAAGTGAATGGCAAGTTGTATTTAATGATTCAAAATCAATTAACTTCTTATTTGAGCGTGTAAAAGAACTTGCTAAAGAGTACAGCGATACACTTCAAGAAAGTAAACTATTGAGTTTTGGTATCGATAAAAGCGCACAAGAATCTATTTTAAAGCCAATTAATGTGGTTAAAGTTGATACTGCAGACAAACGTGAAAACTTAGGTGAAAAAGTAGGTGGGTTTTTACCTTATTTACTTATCCCGCTAGTGCTAATGGGGGCAACTTACCCAGCAATTGATTTAGGCGCTGGCGAAAAAGAGCGTGGTACTTTAGAAACGTTATTACTTACCCCCATTACTCGTACAGAGCTAGTATTGGGTAAATTTATTACTCTACTCACAACTTCAATCGCATCAACTACTATCACCGTGATTAGTATGGGGTGTTGGATAGCATTAGCACTGGCATTTGCTGATCTAGAGTTTATTAAAGCCGCGTTTAGTACATTAGGCATTTCAGACTTGCTGATGATTTTTGTATTATTATTACCAATTGCAGCTATTTTTTCTGCATTAGCATTGGCTATATCAATCTATGCACGTTCGTTTAAAGAAGCGCAAAATTACATGACGCCATTAAGTATGGTGGTATTTTTCCCAATTATTATCTCCATTATGCCTAATATGGAACTGACCGCTAAAACAGCCTTTATTCCGGTTACTAACGTCGCCTTAGCGATCAAAGAAATTATTAAAGGAACAGTCGATTACACGCTGGTGGGATTGATATTTTTAGCTACAGCACTGATAGCCGGTGCACTATTGGCATTTTGTGTTAAGTGGTTTAACCGCGAAGACGTGTTGTTTAGATAACCATCTAAATTGCAAAGTATTTAAAAGGTCGCACAGCGACCTTTTTTTTATAAATTATTAATTATGAGACAGTGCTATTTGCTTAATTTAAGCTCTGTGTTTGAAAATTACTAGATAAGCAATCAATAAAAAACCGCTGTATGAAAAACCATACAGCGGTTTTTTAATTAGATTATTATTTATGATTTAAATTGCGCTTTAATAGTTTCAATCGCGCTATCAATATCTATCATAAGTTTTTCACCGGTGCGACGGTTTTTAAGTTCTACCTTATTCTCATCAAGGTTACGCTCACCAATGACAAGCGTGTAAGGTACACCAAGTAATTCCATGTCGTTAAACATAACACCAGGGCGCTCTTTACGGTCATCAAATAACACGTCCAAACCTGCATCTTTTAAACCTTGATAGAGGTTATTAGCAATATCAGGAATACGATGCGATTTATGCATATTCATTGGCACAATTGCTAAATCGAAAGGAGCTATGGTTTTAGGCCATGTAATACCGTATTGATCGTTATTTTGCTCAATAGCTGCAGCAACAATACGTGATACACCAATTCCATAACAGCCCATAGTCATTATTTGGTTTTTACCTGACTCGCTTAGTACACCTGCTTTTAATGCTTCTGAGTACTTAGTACCTAGCTGGAAAATATGACCCACTTCAATACCGCGCTTAATTTGTAACGTGCCTTGACCACACGGGCTAGGATCGCCTTCTACAATATTACGGATATCAGCAACTTCGTAGTTTGTTACGTCGCGATCCCAGTTAATACCGCTAAAGTGCTCATCATCTTTATTGGCACCGGCTACAAAATCAGCCATTACATCCGCTGTTCTATCAACAATAATAGGCATGTTCAAGCCAACTGGGCCTAAAGAGCCTGGTTTTGCGCCAATGGCAGCAACAATATCTGCTTCGGTTGCCATTTCAAGTGGAGAATCAACCAATGGGTGCTTTTCAGCTTTGAGTTCATTAAGTTCGTGATCGCCACGCAGTACTAATGCAACAAGCTCGCGTACGCCGTCTTCATTAGGAGTACCATAAACCACTAATGTTTTAACACCGCGATGGGGTTTTACGCCATAGTGTTTTTTAAGCTCATTAATTGTTTTAGCATCAGGCGTTGGGAATGCTTTTAACTCTTTGCTTGCTTGTGGGCGAGCTTCAGTTGGCGCTAATGCTTCGGCTTTTTCAATATTAGCGGCGTAGTCGCTGGCATCACTAAAAGCAATGGCGTCTTCGCCAGATTCAGCAAGTACATGGAACTCATGCGATACACTACCGCCAATAGAGCCTGTATCTGCAATTACTGGGCGGTAATCTAAGCCTAAACGTTCAAAAATATTACAGTAGGCTTTGTGCATTACTTGATACGTTGCATCTAAACATTCATCGGTTAAATGGAATGAGTAGGCATCTTTCATAGTAAATTCACGGGCACGCATAACACCAAAACGTGGGCGACGTTCGTCACGTACTTTAGTTTGTACTTGGTACAAAGTAATTGGTAGTTGTTTGTAGCTGTTAATTTCTTTACGAACAAAATCGGTGATCACTTCTTCATGGGTAGGGCCCATGGCAAATTCACGATTATGACGGTCGGTAAAGCGCATTAACTCAGGACCAAACTCACTCCAGCGGCCAGACTCTTCCCATAAATCAGCAGGCTGAATAACAGGCATAAGCATTTCAATTGCGCCGGCTTTATCCATTTCTTCGCGTACTATGTTTTCTACTTTTCTTAGCACACGTAAGCCAGAGGGAAGCCAAGTGTATAAACCCGAAGCGACGCGACGGATCATTCCGGCTCTAAGCATTAATTGATGCGAGACAATTTCCGCATCGGATGGCGTTTCTTTAAGTGTAGCGAGTATATATTGACTAGTACGCATGTTTTTTCCGAAATAGAGTGATATGTTCTTTTAATTAAGGGGCTCAGTTTACCAGCGGTTGCATTGACACTAAAGCGCTAAGTGATTTTTTATCGAATTTTATAGCCATAGCAGGGCTTTAAAGTTAGCTTAACTGAGCTCAATATGAGTAACCAGATGATGAGAATCAGTCACTTGCCAAGTAATATTGTATTCATACAAATTCATACCATAGCTTTGCACGCCTTGTTTTTGCTTTTTGTAGGCAGGGCGCGGATCTTGTTTTAGCACATTACTAATAAACGCTTGTAGCTCAGGATAGTGACTTTGTTTATTTATAAATTCTATAGCCTGTTGGCTAAACTCAACACTCATTTGAGTCTCTGGGCGCGTATCGGCAAATCCAGCGCTTGCATCGGGTAATGAGTCTGAATAGGGTAAATAAGGTTTTATATCTACGATGGGTGTGCCATCAAGTAAATCAATACCGGCGAGCAATAACGCCAACTGGCCGTTTTTATACTCAATTCCCTCTAACTTTACTGCACTCATGCCAATAGCATTTGGACGGAAAGTAGCACGAGTAGCAAATACGCCTTTACGCTCATTACCGCCAAGGCGCGGCGGGCGAACCATTGCTGAATAGCCTTTATCAGCAGTTTCATGAAAACGAAATAACAGCCAAATATGGCTAAATTCATCTAATCCGCGAACAAATTCTTCACGATTAAATTCTTTGGCAAAAATCAATTTAGCTTTAGCTTCGGGTACTAATCTAGGCTGCCTAGGAATGGCAAATTTTTGTTTATACGGAGATTGAATGTGGCCAATAGCCGAAATTTGATAATCGCTCATAATGCTCGGTTATAGAAAAAATAGAGCGTTATTCTACCTTTAATTAATGTTGCTGGCATTAGCTTAATTAGGAGAGGAATTATAGACTGATTGGTTTAAATGTGAAATAAAAAAGGTAAGGCTAAAAATAGCCTTACCTAATGTTTTAACAATTAAGCTATTATTAAAACATGTATTGGAATGATACTGACGCAACATCCATTTCTGGATCAATATCATCTTCTAATTCGTAACGCTCATACTCTAAACGCACTTGCATATTGGTTGTAAATGCATATTCAATACCTGCACCGTAAAATACGTCGCCGCCATCTTGAGATGCGCTTACGCTGCCAACCGGTAGCTCTTGAGTAACTTCTGCATCCCATTCAAACCAACCACCTTTTGCATAAACAGAAAAATCTTCAGTGATCGGCGCTGCAAAACGTGCTGCTAACGATACGCCATCAATTTCAGCTTTACTGTCTATATCACTCACTTCATCAAAATTTTGATAAGCAAGCTCAAGACTTAAATTTTCATTAAATTGGGTACCAATGTAACCTTTTAACATTTGCGCGTCGTCATCAAAGTCGGTGTCGTTTTCGCTATCTTCAAACTGAAATGAATATTGGCCATAACCAATACCAGTGTAAATGCGCGGAGAGTCCATGTCGGTAACATCAGCTTGTGCCGCTGAATTAAAACCCAGTGTTGCTAAAGCAAGTGCAGAAAGAGAAAGTGTTTTAATCATTATATAGCTCCTTTAAAAAGTAATATCGATGAATTATTTCATCAAACGTCGATTTACTAATTGCAGTGAGCGTGCCAAGTATTATTTAGCCTAATATTTAGTCTTTATGTGTGTTTGTTAAGCTATTATGGTGTTTTTGGCACGCAAAACAATCAGGTGTTCAGCGTGCAGTTAATCCGTAAAAATTAAAAAATTGTAGCTTTTACAAGTTGTTGTAGTTTCTACATACCTATAAAAGTAACTAAATTAAACTTTATCTAATAAGTTTTCTGTTTCGATGGCTATTTGCTTCATTTTAATTGCGTAGTTCTCAAGCTTTTTGTCTTCGTCGGTAACCGATTTAAATTCTGGTACCGCCACAGGGTAACCCGTTTCATCCATAGCAACAAAGCTAATAACACAGTGATTGGTTTCAACTAAGTTTTGCGTTTTAGGGTCGCCACAGCGAACTTGAATAAAAATTTGCATGCTGGTTTTGCCGGTGTGTGCAATTTTTGCTTCAACCTCAACAATTTGGCCAACTAAGATAGGACGGCTAAACTTAACGCCCGCAACCGATACTGTTACACAGTAATGGCCGCTCCAGCCCGCAGCACAGGCATAACCCGCTTGGTCAATCCACTTCATGACCACACCGCCATGCACCTTACCACCAAAATTTACATCGGTTGGCTCTGCTAAAAAACGAAAAATTACACTCGACGACGCCATAACACACTCTCATTCATTCATATTACTTAACAGCATAGCGCAAAAAAGGGGCCGAAGCCCCTGCAATTTAGGATAAGTTTATAATTTCTATAGAAAGGTTGTTACATATTGGGATAGTTAGGGCCACCAGCACCTTCGGGAGTTACCCAGGTAATATTTTGGCTCGGATCTTTAATATCACAGGTTTTACAATGCACACAGTTTTGCGCGTTGATCACAAAGGATTGCTCGCCTTCTACTTCTTGTACTTCGTAAACGCCGGCAGGGCAGTAGCGCTGTGCTGGCTCGTCAAATTTAACTAAGTTAACGTTAATCGGAATTGATGCATCTTTTAGTTTTAAGTGACACGGCTGTGATTCTTCATGATTGGTATTAGATAAAAACACTGAAGAAAGCTTATCAAAACTGAGTTTGCCATCAGGCTTAGGGTAGTTAATTTTTTCAGCTTGGTTAGCGTCTTTTAAAGTTGCATGGTCAGGTACGTTATCTTTAAAACTAAACGGTAGGGCACCCTTAAATATATTTTGATCAAGCGTGTTATATGCGCCGCCTGCAAATTTACCTAAGGTATGCATAGCAGGGCCAAAATTACGAGACTGATACAGCTCTTTAAACGCCCATGACTTTTTAAACTCATCGCTATACTGGGTTAAATCAGTATTGGCTAAATTGTTTTGTAGCGCATAAAAAATAACTTCAGCGGCTATCATGCCTGACTTCATAGCCGTATGGTTGCCTTTAATTTTTGCAAAGTTAAGCGTGCCTGCATCACAGCCCACTAGCAAGCCACCCGGGAAGTGCATTTTTGGTAATGAATGTAAACCGCCTTTAGCAATAGCACGTGCACCGTAAGCAATGCGTTCTCCACCTTCAAGCGTATTTTTGAAAATAGGGTGATGTTTTAATCGTTGAAATTCATCAAACGGGCTTAAGTGTGGGTTTGAGTAATTTAAATCAACAATTAACCCCACAACCACTTGGTTGTTTTCGCTATGATACATAAAGGCGCCACCGCCAGTGTCGCCACTTAATGGCCAACCGGTTCCGTGTACAACTTTACCCAATTGATGTTTAGATTCATCAACTTGCCAAATTTCTTTAAAACCTAAACCATAATGCTGTGGTGAACTTTCATCGTCTAAAGCAAACTGATTGATCAGTTGCTTACCTAGATGACCGCGACAGCCCTCAGCAAATACTGTGTACTTAGCGCGTAGCTCCATACCTGGCATGTAACCGTCTTTTTCATTGCCATTTTTATCTACACCCATATCGCCAGTAATGATGCCTTTTACAACATCATCTTCAATAATGACTGAATGCGCACTAAAGCCTGGAAATATTTCTACTCCAAGGTTTTCTGCTTGCTCTGCTAACCAGCGACATACATTACCCATAGAAACAATGTAGTTACCCTTGTTATGAAATGTATTTGGTGTAGCAAAGTGAGGAATTGAGGTTGCTTTATGTTCGTTGTTAAACCAGTAAATCTCATCATTTACCACTTTAGTCGAAACAGGAGCGCCGAGTTCCTGCCAATTTGGCAGTAATTCGTCAAGTGCTTTGGTTTCAAAAACGGCACCTGATAATACATGTGCGCCAACTTCTGAGCCTTTTTCAACTACACATATCATGCACTCTTGTTGTTTTTCTTGTGCTTGCTGCGCGAGTTTAATTGCTGTTGAAAGCCCCGCAGGACCTGCCCCTACAACAACAACATCAAATTCCATGGTTTCGCGTTCAATCATAATAACCTCTTTATCTATGACGGACTCACCTTTGCATTATTTAGCAAAAAGTAAGCTAAGCAACCTGTTTCTTTGTTATGCAAATTAATCGTTACAGGTTGTGAATAGTTTAAGGTTATTTTAGGTTGACGTTTACGTCAACAGGAAGTAGTCTGATTTCATAAAATAAATAGGTTGACGTAGACGTTAGCTTATAGGTTTAAATAATTATGGAGTCCCTATGAAAGTTCTCGTACCAATAAAAAGAGTGATCGACTACAACGTAAAAGCTCGCGTTAAACCTGACAACAGCGGTGTTGATTTAACTAACGTTAAAATGGCCATGAACCCATTTTGTGAAATTGCTGTAGAAGAAGCGATTCGTTTAAAAGAAGCGGGTACTGCAACTGAAGTAGTTGTTGTTACTATTGGCGCTAAAGCCTCTCAAGAACAATTACGCACAGCACTGGCTTTGGGCGCAGATAAAGCGATTCATGTTGAAACAGAGCAAAACTTAGAGTCCCTACATATAGCAAAATTGCTTGCCAAAGTAGTTGAACAAGAATCGCCTGAACTGGTTATTTTAGGAAAACAGTCAATCGATTCTGATAATAATCAAACAGGTCAAATGCTAGCGGCGCTGACTAACCGTGGTCAAGGTACGTTTGCTTCTAAAGTGGTTATTGAAAATGGCAAAGTAAATGTTACTCGTGAAGTTGATGGCGGTTTACAAACCGTTGCACTTAATTTACCCGCAATAGTCACCACCGATTTACGTTTGAATGAGCCACGTTATGCGTCGCTACCTAATATTATGAAAGCCAAACGTAAGCCGTTAGAAGTTATTGCGGCTGATTCGCTAGGTGTAGATTTAGCCCCGCGCATTGAATTAGTTAGTGTAGAGGAGCCAGCAAAACGCAGCGGCGGGATTATTGTTGAAGACGTTGCACAGCTTGTAGAAAAACTTAAAACAGAGGCAAAGGTGATTTAAATGAAAACTCTTGTAATTGCAGAGCACGATAACGGTGCCTTAAAACCAGAAACCTCAAAAACGATTAATGCCGCTAAAAAATTAGGCTTTGACGTAGATGTATTATTAGCAGGCATAAACCTTGGCGCCATGAGTGAGTCACTCGCGAGCATTGAGGGTGTTGCGAATGTTTTACTTGCTGATAATGCAGTTTATGAGCATCAACTTGCTGAAAGCATGACAGATCTAGTGTTATCACTTGCAGATAGTTACAGCCATATTGTGGCAAGTGCAACTACTACAGGTAAAAACTTTATGCCGCGTGTTGCCGCATTATTAGATGTAGCGCAAATTTCAGAAATTATTGACGTAATTGACGCAGATACATTTAAGCGCCCAATTTACGCGGGTAATGCTATTGCAACGGTTAAATCGCTCGATAGTAAAAAAGTGATCACAGTACGTGCAAGTAGCTTTGATTTACAAGGCGAGCAAGCTCCAGCTAATGTAACCGCTGTAGATGCAATCTCTGATTCACAGTTAAGCAGTTTTGTTAGTGTTGAACAAACTGAATCAGAGCGTCCAGAGCTAACGGCTGCAGATGTGGTTATTTCGGGTGGTCGTGGTATGCAAAATGGTGAAAATTTTGCATTATTAAATGGCATTGCCGATAAACTCGGTGCCGCTATTGGTGCATCACGTGCAGCGGTTGACGCGGGCTTTGTGCCTAACGATATGCAAGTAGGGCAAACAGGTAAAATTGTCGCGCCTAATTTATATATTGCTGTGGGTATTAGTGGTGCCATTCAGCATCTTGCGGGTATGAAAGATTCAAAAGTTATTGTTGCCATTAATAAAGACCCTGATGCGCCAATATTCCAAGTAGCTGATTACGGTTTAGTTGCTGACTTATTTGATGTTTTACCACAGTTAGAGCAAGCACTATAAAGGAAAGTAATAAGCCGCTCCTAAAGTAGCAAATTCTGATTTAAAGCCGCCGTTTCATTATTGATTCTGCGGCTTTTTTAATTCAAGCATGCCACTTATCTAAATTACTTGCGATTTAGGTTTTTTTATTACAGAGTGACAGCGTTGTCATTTGTAGCAATACAAATTATTAAATAGGAGCCAAAATGACAAGGTATAAAGCACTTGATGCTATGCGTGGGCTAACCATAGCGTTAATGATACTGGTAAACACGCCGGGGTCGTGGTCCCATGTGTATGCCCCTTTACTTCATGCAGATTGGCATGGCTGTACCCCTACGGATGTAATTTTTCCGTTTTTTATGTTTATTATTGGCTCTGCGATGTTTTTTTCGTTCAAAAAAACGAACAGTGCAGCCAGTGCTAGCCAAGTATTAAGACTAGTTAAACGTGGAGCAATTATATTTGCCATTGGTCTAGCTTTAAATATTTATCCCTTTACTACCAATATTGAAAACTTGAGAATATTAGGTGTACTGCAACGTATAGGGATAGCCTATATTTTAGCGTCTATCTGTGTGTTGTTTTTAAATAGGCGAGGGGTGTTAACGCTATCGGTTATTATCTTAGTTGCTTATTGGTTATTACTGTTAAGCGTTGGCGCTGAAAATGCTTATACACTCGAACATAACCTAGTTAGAGCGGTTGATATTGCCGTACTAGGTGAGTCGCATTTATGGCAAGGCAAAGGGCTCGCATTTGATCCAGAAGGTCTCATCAGTACGTTACCCGCTGTGGTGAGTGTCTTATTTGGTTTTGAAGTAACGCGCCTGTTAACGAGCACAAGTTGCCAGTGGGCAAGCATTAAACGGCTGTTAGTTATTGGTGTAGTTGCAGTTGTTATTGGGCAATTAAGCTCAATGGTGATGCCAATTAATAAATCGCTTTGGACTAGTAGCTTTGTTATTTACACATCCGGGATTGCCTGTATTGTGTTGGCATTTTTTGTTTGGCTTTGCGACATTGTTAAACCTGAGCGCCTTGTTAATCCATTAATTGTGTATGGATCAAACCCACTGTTTATATATGTATTGTCGGCTGTGTGGGTACTGAGCTATTCACTGATTAATATTGGAGAGCTAAACTTAGAGGATTGGATGTATCAGCAACTCGCCTTAGTTATGAGCGCTAAATTGGCATCGTTCACCTTTGCTTTATTGCATGTTATTGGCTTTTGGGTAATTTCGAATATACTTTATAAACGAAAAATATTTATAAAAATTTAGTATTTATAACAATTTGCTTCCCTAAGCGGGAGGCAAATTGTACAAGTATTTATGCACATGAATATATCAAACAATAAAAAACCAACCCGCGGGTTGGTTTTTTATTTAACGTTACAAAGCTTAGCTTAGTAAGTTGCGCTGCCTTTAGTACGTGGGAACGCAATTACATCACGTACGTTACCCATACCGGTAACATAAGCAACTAAGCGCTCAAACCCTAAACCAAACCCAGAGTGTGGCACGCTACCGTATTTACGGAGGTCGCGGTACCAGCTGTAGTCTTCTTTGTTTAAGCCCATCTCTTCAAGGCGTGCATCTAATACATCAAGACGCTCTTCACGTTGTGAACCACCAATGATCTCACCAATACCTGGTGCTACTACGTCCATAGCAGCAACAGTTTTGCCGTCTTCATTTTGACGCATGTAGAATGCTTTAATATCACGCGGGTAGTTTTTAATAACAACCGGTGCTTTAAAGTGTTCTTCAGCTAGGTAGCGTTCGTGCTCAGACTGTAAATCTACACCCCATTCAACGTCGTACTCAAATTTCTTGCCACACGCTTTTAAAATCTCTACAGCGTCGGTGTAGTCAACTTGGGCAAAGTCTTTTTCAACAAATTCTTCTAAACGGCTAATGGCTGTTTTTTCAACACGTAATGCGAAAAATTCCATGTCGTCACGGCGTTCTTCCAATACGGCTTTAAACACGTACTTAAGCATGTTTTCAGCAAGTTTTGCGATGTCTTCTAAATCAGCAAACGCAACTTCTGGCTCTACCATCCAAAATTCAGCAAGGTGTCGTGATGTATTAGAGTTTTCTGCACGGAACGTTGGGCCAAAGGTGTAAATTTTTGACATTGCTGAAGCGTACGTTTCACCGTTTAGCTGGCCAGATACCGTTAGAAAGGCTTCTTTACCAAAAAAGTCTTCGCTGTAATCAATCTCGCCTTTGTCTGTCATTGGCAGATTTTGCATATCAAGCGTTGATACACGGAACATCTCACCTGCGCCTTCACAGTCACTTGCAGTAATAATTGGCGTGCTGATCCAGTAAAACCCTTGCTCATGGTAAAAACGGTGGATTGCTTGTGCTAAACAGTTACGTACACGTGTTACTGCGCCAATCATATTAGTGCGAGGGCGAAGGTGAGCGTGTTCGCGTAAATACTCAATGCTGTGGCGTTTAGCCGACATTGGGTAGGTGTCTGGGTTTTCAACCCAACCTAACACAGTTACTGAGTTAGCTTGAATTTCGAAAGATTGACCTTGTCCTGCTGATTGTACTAATACACCGGTAACCGACACAGAACAGCCTGCTGTTAAGCTTGTAACTTCATCATAATTATTCAGTGAATTAGGAACTACCGCTTGAATAGGATCAAAACACGAACCGTCATGAACGGCTAAAAATGATATTCCTGCTTTTGAATCGCGGCGTGTACGGATCCAGCCTTTAATGGTTACTTGGCTGTCTACCGCAACATTGCCTTTTAATAGCTCTGAAATCGCTAAATGGCTCATCTTCACTCCAATGATATAAGTTGCCTAACTATATAAATTAACTGTGCGTTACTCATGCTTTTTAGCATTTGAGGTCACTGCACTTGAACCTTGTATAATACCTAGTAAAGTAAAATAAAAAAACTGTTGTGGGCAACTCTTTAAAAGTTTTTAGTGGTACGTTGTTTTTTTAACCAATTTTTGCAGTTAAATAACCACTATTACCATTTGTTGCTCTGAAATTTCATCAATTTGTGGCATTATTAGTAAATAAACCGAATTGACGTATTAATAAAAAATGGATGCTATGAAACAAGTTTTTATTTTACGAGGGCTACCAGGCAGTGGTAAGTCATATTATGCGCAAAATCTCGCCGAGGAACTTTCCGGAGCAGATGAAAGCCAATATTTTATTTGCTCAACAGATGATTACTTTGTTAACGAGCAGGGTGAGTATCATTTTGATAAGTTTAAATTATCGCAATATCATAATTTAAACTTGGCCCGTTTTATTAATGCCTTAGCACAAGGCATTGAACTGGTAATAGTGGATAACACCAATATTAAAAAGTGGGAATTTATTGCCTATTCACAAGCAGCCATTGCTTTAGGCTATCAGGTAAAAGAAGTGATTGTTGGCGAAGTGAAAGATAAATCAATGCAACACTTATACGCAAAACGCAATAGCCATAACATACCGTTAAAAACGATTAGTAAAATGGCTTATATGTTTGAGTGGTAATTATTAAATTTTAGCTAATACGTCTATATCAGAGTGTGTAATGGCATCTAAATGAGCGGTGATTTTTTCACTGCTCCAATCCCACCATGCAATTGCTAAAAGTTTATTAATAGTCTCATCATCAAAACGCTTTTTTATCAATTTTGCAGGGTTACCCCCTACAATACCATAGGCAGGCACATCAGACGTTACCACGGATTTACTTGCTATAATGGCACCATCGCCGACTTTTACTCCTGGCATAATGGTGGCGTTGTAACCAATCCACACATCATTACCTATTTCAGTATCACCTTTAAAAGGAAAGTCACCTTGTTGAGGCGCAGATTTTCCCCAGCCATTACCAAATATAAAAAATGGATAGGTAGAAAAGCCGGAGGTTTGATGATTAGCCCCATTCATTATAAAAGTAACGTCTTTAGCTATCGCACAAAACTTACCTATGATAAGACGGTCCCCGATAAAATCGAAATGGTAAAGTACATTTTTTTCAAAGTTTTCAGGGCCGTCAGGGTCGTCGTAATAGGTGTAATCACCAACATCTATATTCGCAGAGGTGATAAAGTTTTTTAAATAACCTACTTGAGGAAACCCTTCCATAGGTGATGGATTGTTTGGATTTGGTCCGTTCATAGTTTCCTCTAGAGTAAAATATATAAAGCGCTAGCTTTTAAAT